>DUDM01000068.1 GCA_012959275.1 Candidatus Poseidoniales archaeon | reverse complement strand
GAGCGAAGCCTTTGGCCTTCTCCCACGGTACCCACTCAATCTAGTAAGACTTCGCCTTTGGCATCAAGCAACTCAATCATTAATCCAGCAGCTTTCGCTTGGATTAGAACTTCATCATGGACCTTGTCGCTAAAATCATCAAGGGCGCCTAGTGCAGTTTGCTGTTTTGTATCACTCAATTTGTCGATGATGTGGTTGAGAACACAAGAAACTCCGTATGCGTGTCCAGTTCTGAAGGCATGGTCAGTCCCACCAATTTCTGAATCCTCGGCCTGCATTCTCAACATTACTTGTTGGGAATATGCAACCATTGCACCGTACAAAGTTTCCATCATTACAGCAGCCTCTAAGTCGCTCAATAGTGCTTGGATATTAATCAAAGCAGCATGTACTGCTTGGCCATACACCTTGTGGGCACCGAGGATATCTGCGCTTTCCATTTGCATTGCTTGGTCAATCAAAGTCTTCCAGTCCGTCATCTCGCTCAAACGGTCCACGAACGGTGCCACTCATCAATCAATCGCAACCAACTACACCCTGATGCTACTATTCCCCCTACGGGGGATGAGCCAAACCGTTCGCGTGGCTTCATAAAGGGAGGGCTGGTCGGCGGGATGCCTCAACCACGTCGAGGGAGTCATTATGAGCAAGCCAACACGAAAGACAAACCAGAGCCTGGTCGACTTGATCGTCCTACTCAAGGAACAGTCACGTGACACTGGTGCCGCACTGTGGCGAGACGTTGCTATGCGCCTCTCAAAGAGTCGCAAGAATTGGGCCCAGCCGAACCTCAGTCGGCTCAGCCGCCATGCCCCCGAGGGCGCTACAGTCCTCGTACCAGGCAAGCTGCTGGGTAGCGGAGATATTTCCGGTAAGCCCACCGTCGCCGCTTTCAGTATGAGCACAGGAGCACGAGACAAGATCGAAGCCGCAGGCGGCACGGTCCTCAGCCTTGGGGAACTAATGGAACAAAACCCAAACGGAAAGGGGGTGTTTATCCTTGGCTGAATCAAATACTTACGTCTATGATGCAACAGATCTCGTCATGGGTCGCTTAGCAAGTATTGTTGCTAAGCAACTTCTTTCTGCTGCAAGAGCAGGCGAAGAAACAAGAGTTATCATTGTCAATGCAGAGATGGCGGTTATTTCAGGAAAGAAAGATTCAGTCATCAACGAGTATCTTGAGCGCTACCGCCTCAACCACGCTCGAAAGGGTCCATTCTTCCCAAGAATGCCAGACCTAATCATGAAGCGCAGTGTTCGTGGAATGTTGCCATACCAACGTAAAACTAGTGGCCGCACCGCTTTCCGCGCTCTAAGAGTCGAAATCGGCTGTCCAAGCCACCTTGACGGAGGCCTACCAGATGGTCACTCTCAAGGAGACGATTCAAAAATCCGCCGTGCATTACCAAACAAGTTTGTACGCCTCGGCGATATCAGCACCGCTCTCGGTGCACCAACCCACCGCTGGACCGGAGGCGATGTTTGATGGCAGCACGTAAGAAAAAGGTAGTCAACAGTAGTGGAAAGCGCAAGACAGCAGTGGCTAGAGCAACAGTCAAGGCAGGCAAAGGAAGGGTTCGTGTAAACACCACCCCTATTGCCATCATGCAACCCGAACTTTCCCGCCGTAAAGCAGTGGAGCCTCTTATCATCGCTGAAGCAATGGATCGCTTGGCAAAGGTCGATATCAATATCAAGACACATGGTGGAGGAACTATGGGTCAGACAGACGCAATCCGTACCGCAATCGCTCGTGGGCTAGTTCTCTATAACAAGGGAGCAGAAGGCCTTGACGAGGAATTGAAGGAAGAATATCTACGTTTCGACCGCAGCCTTTTGGTTAACGACCCACGTCGTAAGGAACCAAAGCACCAACTCGGTAAGGGTGCAAGAAAGAAGAAACAGAAGTCCTATAGGTGAGTGATAATATGATAATTCCAGTACGTTGTTTTAGTTGTGGCTCTGTTATCGCTGACCGTTGGGATGCATGGAGAAATCATATCGATGCAGGTATGAGTCTCTCCGATGCTCTTGACGAAGTTGGTCTTGAGCGCTATTGTTGCCGCCGTCTTTTTGTTGCCCATGTCGATTTAATCGACGAGGTTGCACCCTTCACCACTGCTCAGCAGTGAGACCAAACATTTGGGCCCGTGGGTTAGCTTGGCCAATACTTGGCGGCTGGGGGCCGTCAGACTCCAGTTCAAATCTGGACGGGCCCATTTCATTATTATTTAGCGGGCTCGGAAGTTTTGAACATCAAAAAACCAGAATAAGGCGGCCTCTCTCAGTAACACTAGGGCGTCATCCCTATGAACAAAGTCAGAATGGCCATCTCTATGCAAGAGCGCAAGCGATTATCGACAATCATTGTCACCACCACTTTATTCCTCAGTTTGTTTGGGATGATGCTTTCAGTTCAAGCAGGTAGTACTGCTTCTGGAACAATCTCAACCAATACAGAATGGTCTGGAGATATTGTACTAACCGATAACGTATATGTCGAACATGGGGTTACCCTCACTTTGAAGAGTGGGGCTGCAATCAATGCAGAAATTTATTCAATTATTGTTAACGGGACTTTGATAGGAACAAATGCAGCACTTTTGTCAACATCTACTTCAGATGCTGGAAACCACTCTAGTAATATTGGTTTATGGAAAGGAATCGAAGTCAATTTTGGAGGGGTCATTAGTTTGACAAATGTTGACATTAGCAATGCTAAGTCTGGCTTGATGATTCATGGTTCTGCAACCCTCGATGCTGTTTCAATCGAAGATTCATTTGTTGGCGTTGATGTTGATGGAACTGCAAATATTGATAACTTAACTTGCCAAAACCTCAATTTCGAATGCTTGAGAGTTAGTGGAGTAGTAAGCGTAGATGGATTAATCGCAACTGCTGTCGCTGGTGGAATATCATCTTCAGGAGATTTGGATATCACAAATGTAAGTATTGATGGTGCAGGAACGGCAATATCAATATCAGCTGGTAGTGGAGATTACAGTTCATTGATGATTAATGATTCAAGCACCGCAGTTATCGTTCGCGGAACAACTTCAGTAGCAATTGATGATTTGGTAATAACTTCTACAGGGCTTGTCCTTGATGCAGGAGATAGCGAGGGTTTCAGCCTAAGCAATACAATTGCGGATTGCAGTAGAGCCGTAAGGGCTCAAGGGATAACTTCCCTTTCAGTAACCGATTCAACTTTCAACGGAAGCAGAGATGGGAATTCTATGATTTATGTTAGTGCAGATGGACAATTCACAATGACTAATGTGGACATAACAAATGCCAGTACTGCCTTTGATTTGAGAGGTTCAGGCGAACATGCACTTTCTGCGATTAATGCAGAAGCAGAAGATTTGGTGATGAGCGCAACCGGAACGGGCCTTCTTTCTGCTGATGGTTTAAGCCTTGGAGCCGAGTCTCAAGGAGTACGAATCAGCGGCCCTAATCTAATTTGGCAAGATGTAGAAATCACCGGCGGATTAACTACTTCTCTTGGTATGAGGATAGCAACTGGAACCCACGAAATCACAAACCTTGAAATTAGCCGTTCATATTTAGCCAGTGATCAGGACTCTTTGGCTTTGGAATTAATTTGGGCAACTTTGGATTCTACTACAATACAAATCAACAACTATGGAAATGGATTGAGGGTAGACAGTTCCACTTTGACAGCCACAGACATCAGTATTAGTAACGGAAGTAATACCGGCCTAGAAATTGATGACGGAAGTATTCAGGTGGCTGATACATTGTCAACAAGTTTAGCAGACTTGGGGGCTAAGTTAAGTGAATCAGCCATTCTACATGTTTCAACTTGGAATTCTA
Organism: Candidatus Poseidoniales archaeon; assembly: GCA_012959275.1. Lineage (GTDB taxonomy): Archaea > Thermoplasmatota > Poseidoniia > Poseidoniales > Poseidoniaceae > UBA226. Next base: position 5,297 of record DUDM01000068.1, on the reverse strand, counting down.
ACTTACATGATGACGTATTGGAAATAGGCTCGGATTCAATTGCCACCATTAGATACCTGGAATTTGGCAATACTGCTGGCTTCGATGCAATGGGTGATGGAACATTAGTTTGGGGAGGCAATGCAACTCCTTCACTTGCCATGTCAAATGAATTTCAAATGCAAGAAACTATTGTCAAGACTGTTGACCTTTCAGGAGTAGCACTTGCTGCAAGCATATCCGTTGAAGGATTTACCTTTGATTCGGATTCTTCAGGCTTAGTATCTCTTCCTTTGAGAATAAGTGGCAGCCTTGTTGTTGCAATCAGCGGCTCCGCGGGGGCCCAAGACACCTTGATGGGAGGGGTGGCTGATCAAGAACTCGCTTTGCCAGCAATTCCAGATGGTGATTGGCTAATAACTTCAGGAAACCATGTGGTTCTTGGTGCGTCATTGGATGAATCAGGGCACTTTTTAGTAGGTAACTTGACGATTGAAACAGGAGCAAGTTTAACTCTAAAAGAGGCTGCATTGAACCTACTTTCTAACAAAACATTCACTACTGAAGGAACAGGAAAACTAATTGGTAGTAATGGTGTTTTAGTTGGTGGGACAACAGTAATCGATACACAACAGCCCATAGGTTCGGAAGATGGAGAATTATCGATTGTTGGTGATGTATATTGGAATTGTACTTCCTCATCAAGTATTAACTCCATCCAATTTGTTGGCCAATTAGTCCTTGGAGATGGCTGTATTGTTTCCTTGACCAGTGGTAATATTGCTAGTGCTCCAAGCCTTGGAACAGGTGCCTCCTTACTGATGAAAAGCCAACTTGACATTACGGTCCTAGACAAGGGGGAAGCAATAGAGGGGGCATTGATTTCGATTTCTGGAACAAATTTACAGACTGATGTAAATGGCCAAGTTAGCCATCTTGAAGATGCCGCTTTTTACGAGGAGTCGGGAATAACATGGGGTGGAATGAAAACTGTTTCCATGCAATCAAATGGATTACTTGACATGATGATGTGGGATACTAACTCAAGTCTCTCCAAAACTTTCCTCGCATCTACCATCGCCTCAGGAAACCAAGATGATTGGATTATTTTGGAAGCCGCATGGAGCCCGTATTATCTGGCAGATGATTTGACAATTTCTGAAACCGCGACCTTGACACTCCATGACAACGCTCAATTGGTAATTGCCAATGATGTCGCCATCACACTTGAAGGAACAATAACAGCAGGGGCTGGGACGATTCAGAGTTCTGGTGCGTCACCATGGTCTGGAATCACTATGGAAGGAGCCCAAGCAAAACTGAATCTAGTATCAACTCATCTCCTCGGTGCGTTGTTACCAGTGGTGGTTAATGGAGGGGTAATAGTTTCTGAAGGAGCGGAAATTGCCTCAGGAACAGACGGTCTCATTTCAGCAACATATTCAGACTTAGCCATTTCCATAACACTGACTGACACTGACTTGAGATATGGTGGTCAGAACTGCATTAGAGTTGCAGGAACTGGAGTTGAATTGAATATTCAGGATTCTACCTTGACAGAATGCGGGGATTATGCCTTGTGGGCCACATTATCTATTTTAGATATCGACGGCTTGAATATTGAAGGTGGAAGTAATACTGGAGTAAATTTGGCAGATGTTGAAGGGAGCATCATCAATCTAAATGCAAGTTCTCACACTGGTACCAATAGTTCATTTGAGTTAAGTGAGCAGGATGACAAATTAATTTTGAGGGATCTAATATTAGCTCCTGCCTCCAGAGCTTGGCCTTGCGTTTTTGATGCAAGTGACATAATTGTATTCAGTGCAATAAATGATGGTTTTGCTAATTGTATTGATGGCTCAGATGAGGTAATGAATAATCATACAACAGGTTATGAAATGAGCCTATACAATTGTGGAGATGACCAAATGATATACATTTCACAAGTTAATGATGGTATTTCCGATTGTGAAAATGGGTCTGATGAGATTCAAGGAAATACCGATGCAGCATTCATGGCCACCCATAGTCGCTGGCTGGATGTATCAGGTCTCAGTATTAGCGGCGCTCCTGCTGTTAACATTTCATATTCTGCAGGTTTGATGAGTGGACTTACATTGACTGGAAGTGGTGTTGGCACAGCAGTTTTAATCCACCATAATCGCGGTTCAGGGTCTTTGACAATTCAAGACTCAACGATAACAGGATACACAACCGCCCTTCAACTGAATGGTGATTCTGGCGACGAACTTAACGAAGCATTTTCTAGTATTTCCAATACCTGGGATGCAACAACATCGGTATTGAGTGAGGATTTGGAATTCACTTCTCAAGGTGATACCTTCACTGGTAGCATTGCATATAATTCGACAGCATCAGCCCAAGCAGTATTCTTGGATAGCACCTACTCAAGCATCATGGCCAGCGATAATGCCAAGATTATTGCTTGGGAAAGTTTCCAACTCCAATTCATGTTATTTGGGACTACCTTAGATGCAGCAGCCCAGATATCAATTCCTAACCCAGACGATGGAACCTCTTTTTCCTTCTCAAATCAAGGAGCATTGTGGAATCTTAATCTCCCAGTGTTCATCGCAGCAGAGAGCGGAAACCATGACCTTGGAAGTGCAAATATCACTGCGTCAGGTCCTAACAGCTTGCCTTTCTCTAGTAGTATTGACTTGAGCAGTGCATCTGAACGAAATATTGTATTCAATCTAACAGGAAATGTTGCACCAACTACCCACATTTCATCTCCAGATGAAGGACAGAGATTCAGTATTCTCAGCAATGTCTCATTCGAAGGTACTGCAACAGATGGGGAAAGTTCAGTTGATGAACTAAGTCACTCATGGAAGGTAATCGATTCAACAGGTGCAATAATTTGGCAATCATTGGAGCAATCTCCAACTTGGGAAATTTTAGAAATTGGAGAATTCAATGTGGCCTATACCGTTTTAGATGAACATGGACTTGCTACAACATCTTCAGTTGCTTTTTCAGTCATTCAAAACGATGCAGATGGGGATTGGGTAATTACCTGTGATGAAGAACAGTGGTTTGACATGACAAATGGCAATAAATGCGGCTATGATGAAGTCGATACAGATGATGATAATGATGGCATTATTGACACTCTGGACAAATGGCCATTAGACCCCTGCGCTGATGCTGATGTCGATAATGATATGAAACCCGATGAGGTAGATTGCCCGACCGGAGTCACTACGGATTTGGTTGAAGATGATAATGTGCAAATCAGCACCCCTAATCTATCGGTTGCAGGAGATAATATCGATACCGGCGTATTGGTAGGAATAGCACTTGTATTAGTTATCATTGTTGCAATAATCAATAGAATGAGATCTACTGATTGAATGGGGTGAAAGGTAATGCAAACACCTGACCCTAATGCGGTCGGGATTGTGATAACCACTATCATTGGAATAGTGGTTGTTTGGGATATATTCATGCTTTGGCGCAGCCACGAATTGGTACCAGAACTAGGCCCTATTGACAACGGCGGTCATGCTTGGTCAAGCACTGCAGAACAAGAGGTGATGAGGCATTGGTCAAGCATTATGTCAATCGCAGTCATGATGGCAGCCCCTTGGATATTAGCCAGCAGTACTGGAACTTCTAATTGGCTAATAATCACCTTTGATGTACTATTATTCAGTCATTTAATTGGAATGTTATTGCCGAAAAGATATGCTGCAACGCGCACCCACTTATTCACTGATGGCCAAGTCCATGAATGGCAAGGGCTGAGATTAGCCCTAAAGCAACCAAGAGGTCGAATAATGCTTCAGAGGAAGGGCTGGGGGATTCTTGCACCCTTACCACTTGGAGGGGAAGCCAAGGATTTGTCCTTGGCAAGGAAATGGATATCTGCCGCAATGGCTGATAATGAAGAGTGGAAGAACTTGAAAAATCTATCTTTTGAAGAAGAGTGATTGAAGCAAAGAATCATCTCTTGCCGCCCCGTGTCAGGTATATGGATTGGACTAGAAGTGGCGATGACCTTTTCGTCAGACTTGACCCTGGAGAGGAAATTCACACTAGCCTGAGGGAGATAGCAGACAAGGTTGGTTTTGATGCAGCAGCAATAACAAGCGGAATCGGAAGAACCAGAGACAATGCCTATGGTCATATGTCAGAATCTGGAGAGTACCACCGAGTGGAAATTGCTGAGGCCTGTGAATTGGTTAGTCTTCAGGGAAACATCGCCCGCTACGAGGATGGTTCAGCCTTCACCCATATTCACGTGACAATTTCTGATGATGAGATGGGAGTACACGCTGGCCATCTATTCAATGCAGTTGTTGAGGTAGTTGCAGAAATACATCTTCGAATTATGGAAGACATTATCATGACCCGTTGCCCAGTTGAAAACTCGAACTTTATCGCTCTTAAGTTTGAATAATCAATACGAAGTGTCAAGAAGAGCGGGGTTTGGGCAGTTAGCAATGGCAACCGTACTCAAGGACATTAGGGGCATGACCTGTGGGGGTTGTGCAAGCAATATTGAGAGGGCTCTGTTAGCACTTGATGGTATTGAATCCGCAACTGTAGACCATGTGGCTGGAACCGCAGAGATAGAAGGCGATTTTTGCAAAATGAAGATGACGGCTGCGGTTGTCGAGGCTGGTTATCAAGTAGGAGAGCCAGAGTCTTTCAACTGGGGCGATAAAGCAGTATGGAGGCAATCAGCTAGCAATACCAAATGGTGCTTAATCGGTTGTTCAATAGGAGAGTTTGGCACCTTAGCAGCCTATTCCTATTACAATATAGGAGAGAAAATTGGCTTCGACCATGTCTATTATTATCCGATGTTATTATTGCCTCTAATCAACGGATTGATAACTAGCGTATTGTTGGAAACTGGCATCTTAATGAAGTCCCAAATGGATATCTCTAATGCATTCAAAACCGCAATGGGCATGTCTTTCATTGGCATGTTGATGATGGAAATAGCGATGGAAATAACCGATTTATTATTCACAGGTGGTAAACTTGGAATGAATTATTATGCAATTCCATTAATGCTTTTGGTTGGATTCCTAACCCCTTGGCCCTACAATTACTGGCGTTTGAAAAAGCATGGAAAGGCTTGCCACTGATTAGAGCATTCTTTTGCTTAGATAAGGTTTTCATGCCTTGACATTATGGCATTACTATGTCCGGTGAAGGTGAGCCGGATACCTCTGATGTGGCTGCCAGAACTAATTGGTTAGCAGAGCAATTAGCCCACCATTCACACCTATACTACAACCTCGCAGCACCCCATTTAAGCGACTCAGAATTTGATGAAT
>DUDM01000067.1 GCA_012959275.1 Candidatus Poseidoniales archaeon | reverse complement strand
GGTTGGGTTGCTTGCATTTGATAGATCGATGACCCACAATGGGTCCATTTGACGGAAAGTGACAATGTATGCCATGTCTCCAACGAAACGGGCACTCCAAATTCTCTCGTCTTCTGCGATTCCACCAACATGGCCAACCTCTACAATTGCTTCACGGCCTGCATCATCTAGTCCATGTTCAAGAATGTAAACATGGTTTACCATAGGTTCTGGGTTTTCCATCCACCAACGGTTCCATTGTCCTGTTGTGCTAGCAATTCTAAGCCGGCCTTCATATTCAGAAATACAAAATTGGTCGAGAACTGTGCCATTTATTCTACCACTGCCAGTGTAAGTAGTGCTGCCACCACTACCAATATCAAAGGTGTGAATATTAGTAGATTCATCAAGTTCATTATCTCCCCAGTACCACCACCATTCTTGTGATTGTTCTGTGATGACCAAAACTTCGCTGCTAGAGTATATGGTGGGCCAGTTGCTAATAATGTGGTCAGCACTGAAAGTAAATTCTTGGCTGTGTAAATCAAGAGTCATTATCGAGGTTACCCCTCTACTCATACTATCCTCTCCTGTTATGAAATCATTACATTCATCGTTAGTCATGGTATGGGCTTGAATCCCATCACTTGTTTTCTCATAAATTTGTGGTACAATGTCAGCAAGGTTTAGATTCTTCATAACTTCATCATTGTGAAGCATTGCTTTCCATGCTACTTCTTCTCTCATTGCAAGGCGTAGTGGGTCTTCCCAATCTAGGCTCCAATAATCATTAGGATATTCCAGCCATGTTTTGATTCCTGGAACATGCATATATCCGTGATTAATCATACGGACTGTGCCATCAACTTCTCTCGCTGTCATGTAATAACCTTCAATGAATAATTCACGGGAGATTTCTGGGTTGCTTCGGTTGCTGATATCCACTACTGTCATCTTTGTTAGGGTTCCAGTTCTCCACCACTGGCCCCATTCATCATCATCACCTTCAACCATTTTTAGAAGTGGGTCATCATCTTCTAATTGGTAAGTAGATATTGTCGATATTAGGACTAGATGGTTATCACCCATCATCATTTCTCGCACATTTCCATCAACTTCAATTTCTGAAATAAAAGTAATTTCACCGTATTCTGGAACTCCAAGAATAGTTAATTTACCAGCGTTGAGAATGTAAATATGATAACCATCGGTCTTGATGAAATCTGCTTCATCTACTCCTTGTTCTTGATTATTAGTGCCCGAGTAGTCTTCTCCTTCTTCTCGCTTTGCTTGGCTAGAGCTTGAATCAGAACTACCTGCTGCTGGGGCCCCTTCATCGACTGCTCCATCTTCCTGAGCCATTGCTATGTCGTCTCCCCCCCAACCTCGATTCATGTAATATGTTTCTTCAGCCGCTTGGATGAGTTGTATTCTCGCTTCTTCAATAATTGTTTGTTTTAGCTGTGATTCCAGCGCTAAACAGGAATTAAATGGCACTAAATAAGGTGCGGAAATTGTGCGCTCTGTGATTTTATTCCAATCAGTTGGTAATTCGATATCCTCGAAAGGAATCTCCGCGATGTCGTCAATAGCGGTATCCTCAATGATACCATCCAATGTTCCAAGACATCCGGAAAGTGACATTATCAGAACGATTGAGGTCAAAAAACCAAGCCGAGACAGTTGTGAAATACTCTGCATCATGAATTGGGGGTGGGCACGGCCCTATTAATGCGACATGGTTAGGTCATTGGACGTATTTCAGATTCAGCCAAAGGATATTTTGTCTTCAATTACTTGTTCGAGGTCCTTTAAGCGCCCGTTTAGAGTTTCCATTTGGTACTGGTCAGCATAGCCGCCATCAGCCTTTTTCATGCGCATTGTGACTTCCCTAACGTCCTTTCTACTATTGACATTGTTTATACTTTCAATCAATGAAAGAAGACGGCGTTGTTGAATTATCTTCCAAAATAAGAAGCCCGATACTCCGAAAATAACCAAGAACAGCAAAGTCACCATTATTATTGCTCCAATATCTCCTGAAGTAAAAATGCCTAAAATGCTAACCTCTGAATCCTTGATTGGCGCCTGCTCTGCCGACATCATCTCAAGTCCCTTAAATTGCCACCAAGGCCGCCTACATTCAAGACTTGCGTAGAAATCAACATGGTTGAAGTCCATCTGGGCTCATTTATGGGTATCGAGATAGAGAGGCGGTTTATCCTCGCTGAGCCTCCTTCTTTCTTGATTCGTCTTGACTCCCTTGAAATCGAACAGTGGTATCCACCCAACCTTGCGGGTTTAATTCCACCAAAAGAAGCATTAGAGGTTGTATCTGAAGGTGTGAGAATTAGGTGTATTGATAATTCTTGGATTGCCACTGTTAAAGGCCCCTGGAAGGGAGCTGCAAGGGTGGAGTTTGAATGGGATATATCTCCAATGCAATGCCCTAAAGAATGGCCTAAAATTAGCAAAACCCGCTACCTATGGCCTTCACCAGATGGATTGATTTGGGAAATTGATGTTTTCAAAGATGAATTAGCGGGTTTGGTTATCGCAGAAGTAGAATTAACAAATGAAGATGATGAAGTGGAAATACCATCTTGGGCATTAGGTGAGTTGACAGGACTAAATGATTGGTCAAATGCCGCATTGGCTCATTCAAGTTGGGCAGAAGTCTACCAATGCCTGATGGATGCGAGACAATTCCTCATCCCTGAGGAAGGGATGAACGGGAATTGAAATCAACTGTCCACACAATTTCTCTGTAATAGGTAGGTTGCCTATTCCATATTGTTTGTGTGTTTTCATCACTTTTTGCATATGGCAAGGAGTCTGATAGTAAATTCGGGAGTCGATTCCCCTGTTGTTTAAATGAATGAATAACTGTTCAGCATCCTCACATTGGATAGTATATTGGTGCCAACCATGAATTGCACCTGTTCTTACTTTAGGTGAGATGAGATGTGTATTTTCATCAACAACTATCGTATGTGAATGTGCTATTTGGTTGCGCCTGATCTGCCACTCATCAAGGTGTCTCAGTTGAATTCGGCCTATTGCGGCTTGAATTTCTGAAATTCTTAGATTGGTACTTAACTCGTTTATTCCCTTGCCAACAATTCTACCATGGTCAACCCACGATTGAAGTCTTTCTGCTAATTCTGGTCTCGTAGTCGTCAGCATTCCTCCTTCTCCACCTACTGCCATATTCTTACTCGGAAAAAAGGAGAAGCAGCCAATGTCTGCTAATGAGCCAGCCGTTTTTCCATCTAATGATGCCCCGTGTGCTTGAGCAGCATCTTCGATTACTGGAATTCCTTCAAATGAATCAATTGAATAGGGTTGTCCAAAAAGATGAACTCCAATTATCGCCTTGGTGTTCGGACTGATTACCTTCGTAACTTCATTTGAATCAAGACACCAATAATCTTCTTCAACATCCACAAATACCGGTGTGGCTCCTACAATTTTAATACAAGATACACTTGCAAAAAAAGTTAGAGATGGTACAATTACTTCATCACCTGGGCCGATATCTAACAATCTCATCGCGGCTATTAGTGAGGCTGAACCGCTTGCACAAGGTACCGCAGAAAGAGCCCCGCAATGATGTGCAAATTCGCTTCCAAATGCTAGTGAGTTGGGTCCTTTCACCCATCTCTTTGACTCGATGACTTCTATTGCTACCTGCTTCATTTTTTCATTTACAAATGGTCGAGACATTGGGATTCGCTCAACCATGAACTCGGCAGGACGTGTTTGGGTTTCAGCCCTCCGCATCAGACCCTGTGAAGGCAAAAGGCATGAATGGTGGAACTCCACTCGGAGTTTCATGCCCGACGAGGAGGATGCCGTTGAGAGCCCTGCTGAAGACCAGTGGGGGTTGGGTAAAATGCTCGACGATGAGCCTGTTGAAGAAACAATCGAGGTTGGTGAAACTAAAGATGGTGGTGATTCTGAAGATGAATCGTCAAGTTTTGAATCATGGACCGATGAACCCATCGAAAAAGAAGAAGAACAAGCCTCGTGGATGGATGGACCTGTAGGTGATGATTCTGAAAATGAAGAGGTTTCTTTAGAAGAAGAACCTGAACAGGAAAAAGAATCTGAAAGTGAAGGTATGTTACTTGGCACTCGCCGTGATGATGGAAGCGCCGTCATAATTCCACCTGCTGTACTTGCAAGACATGCGGCAATGCTGGGCTCTACTGGTTCAGGAAAAACAGTAATGGCAAAAACCCTAATCGAAGAAGCTACTCTAGCGGGGATTCCCAGCCTCATCCTCGACCCTCAGGGAGACCTTGCAAGATTGGCGTTAGGTGTGGATGCGAAAGACCTCAAAGGCCAAGGTGGAGATGCAAAGAGGGCTAAGGCTTTGATGGAAAAAGCAGAGGTTAGGATTTGGACTCCTCTACGGAGTAAAGGCCTGCCAATTTGTATAGATCCTTTCGTATCCCCCCCTGCAGAATTAGATGTTGAAGAGGCGATTACTGCATGGGATATGGTTGCTGCGGGTTTTACAGGGCTCGCTGATTACGATGTGGAAAAGGCACAGGGAAAACAAGTTAAACCCTATATTTACGAAATTTTGGTTCATGGCGCAAGACTTGGGTTACCATTGGATGATTTCGCAAAATTAGCGAAAGTAATCCGTAATCCTCACGCTTCCTTTTTGAAATTATTACACCCTGAAGCATTTGAAGCAGCAGAAGAGGATGAAGATGAAGCCATTGAAATGCCAACTTGGGAGGAGGTTATGGAAGAACACAACCTTCCTCATTACGAAGATATGCTGCAAAAAAGCACTAGGGGAGAATTATCTCGTCGCATTGCTGCCTATAATTCAGGGGTTAGTCAACTACTCTTCGCAAATGGAACACCTCTCGATATCGATACATTCTGCACTCCTTGTACAGAAGGAAAGGTGCCAGTCAATATTCTCTACTTGAATACCATTCAAGATGATGCTCAAAAGCAATACTTAGTCCAAGAAATTGCCAGAGAATTATATGATTGGATGTTAACTCAACAGCCTGCGGAAGGGGAATTAAAACTATTATTCTTCATGGATGAAGTTGCCCCATATCTACCCCCTGTGCGGAATCCTCCGGCAAAGGAATTGATAAAATTAATTTTTAAACAGGCAAGAAAATACGGAGTAGCTTGTGTTTTAGCAACTCAAAATGTCAGTGATGTTGATTACAAAATTCTCGCTCAAGCAAATACAACATTTATTGGAAGATTCACCTTACCACAGGATATTGATAAAGTCAAACACTTACTAAAAGAAAGTGGCGGTGACCTTGAACTTATCAAAGAATTACCAAACCTTGGCCCAGGTCAATTCCAATTAGTTAGTCCAGACGTAGATACTAAGCCAATTCCAATTCAATGTCGTTGGCTCTACACCGACCATGGTGCACCACTTTCTGAAGACCAAGTTGAAAATATCACGAGTGATGAAATCAGAGAGTGGGCATCTGGAAGAAGTAGAACTACCACAAGAGATGGGGCTGCTGCTGCAACGGCTGCCCTTGGAGGAATCGGCTCTGGTGCAGCAGGTAAAGGTGGAAGAGGTGGAGGTGTTGTATCAAATGCGCAACTCGTAAAAGATGTTGGAGGAATGGCAGCAGCCGCTCATGGGGTGGTTGATGATTCAGCCTTCGAAGTTCGCTTAATGGGTGGGCTTGCGGTTCTCAAAGATGGGCGCGACCCGCTTTATGTCATGCAGGCTCTAACCAATATGGTCAGTGGAGTTGTTCTTGGTTGGGCGATGGTAGCGGTACTATTAGGCTGGCAAAATGGGGATATTGAATGGTGGTGGATGGCCATCGCCTTTGTTATCACAGTAACTGTTGGTTTAGTGATTGGATTGGAAATGTTCCTTTCCCATGATGCAACTCTACAAAAGAAAATTTCAAGATTCGCCCGCTCAATCCAATATATTCTAGCCGCTTGGTTGTGGACAGTATTAATTTGGCAAAATAAAAATGATAATATCGATATGGGGTGGGGAGAGATCTTACTTGAGATGTCAGTAGTTTGGGTAACTCTATTTATTGTCGTGGAATGGATTAATAGATTCAAATTGGGTAAATTAGAATTCAAAAAGGGGATTTCAATTATGTCCACCTTGAAGCAAAATATAATGAGTGTTTCAACTACCTTAACAGGAATGCAATTCAATGAAATGAAGGCCAGTAGTAAGCAAGTAATGGCTGGAATCAGGTGGGTTCTAGACTTCTGCACATTGCTCCTCTTGGCAGCGCTTGTCATTATTGGGTGGGTAAATAATGGGGCGCTTGCTGAAGGGTTGAGTGATCTTGGTGGTGAACAGATGGTGCTTAAACCAGCCTTATGGTTAGGCAGTCTTTACTTGTTGATTTTCCTCAGTGAAACTTGGTTAAGGCTGAAAGAAAACCAGCACCGATGAACCTTTGTCAGTAGTCAATATATCTGACAAGTAAAGGATAATTATTGGATAGGATGGGCACATTCTTCTTCAATGACGCCTGCCTTCAAATGAACTGCAACTCTGAATCCGCCAATCTCTTGGCAACATCTTCAGCATCTACCGCAGCAAGGTAATCTCCATCGACTGGTTTCACTAATTTTTCTCCAGAAAGAATGCGTCCATCTAAGTCAATTACGGAATAACCATTGTCGAGCAATGGGGCGAAGACTGAAGCGGTTGAACGACCGACTGAAGTGAGGATGACCTCTCTTATCTCAAACAGGACAACACCAATGCTTTGTGAATCCAGCATCTTTGCAGCTCCGGCAAGAACATCCTCCTCAAAACCCTCGACATCTATCTTCAAAAAATCAATTCTGGTAAGTCCTTGTTCGCCACAGAATCCATCTATTGTCTTGACCTCAACATCCATCTTGTTCACAGTCGGGCTGTTTGCTGCATCTCCAAGGGAATGATGCCCATGAAATCCCTTAACATAGAGTTGCATGGTTGCCTCCTCTTTTCCTAGAGCATATGGATAAAGGATGATATTCTTGGTTCGTCGTAACTTATTCTGTCGTGTGATTATCTCAATATTGTCAGGATGTGGCTCAAATGCATGTACAATTGCAGTTCGTTCTGAGAACCAGTTTGCTACGGTGCCGATATTGGCACCAACATCGAATACCACATCATTGGTTGAGAGTAGTGGTTCCACTCTGTCCAACCAATGTACTGCGTCGCAAGCCAAACCCTCACGCATCGTCCATTTCAGGCGCTCAGAACGAGTGATTGGACGCAACAGACCCCGTTTAGGGTCATGGACATAGAGGTCGAGTTCAGAACCCTTCAGCCACCTGTCGACCTGTGGTTGAGTAACAAATCGTGTGTACAGCAGACTTGGTAGTCTGAAACCATACCTGACCGCACGATACGGCAGACTGTCTTTGAACGGCATGATGACCTCATCCGTGTGGCTGAGTGAATCGTTCTTCATATTATTGGGCCTGACAAATCAGGGATGTGTTTTTCAGGTGATGTAAAGACGCCATTACGAGTGGCATGTCCTTCCTAGACTCTCAGCAAGTTGCGTTTCATCGTCAGCAGTTGATGGATGTGGGGTGCACTGTGATTAAAGGAGTGTGGGACGCGGATTTTACCTCTGAGATGAGGGATTGGTCAAATGCTATCATCGATGAAAATCCTCCCGATGAGAAATTCCGTTTCCAAGGAAGTGACATCCACGTCTTCACCGAAGAAAGGTGGGACAGAAGAGTACATCTTGAGTTGTCTTCAACTCGTATGCCTGACGCCAATGCGGCTAGAATAATCGATCATCCAACCCAAACGCAGGTATGCAAGGATATGGGGTTCGGCCTCACATCTGCACAGGAGTGGGTAATTATGCTCTCAAAAGCCCCTGGTGGGCTGCAATGTTACTGGCATCAAGACTACATTAACTGGAACAGTCCTGAAGCATTGACGCCATGGTCAACGGTCATTTCATTTGGGTACTATCTCAGTGACACCAACCGCAACAACGGTTGCTTGAGAGTAATCCCTGGTTCGCATCGCCGTCGCCATGAACTGCACGACCTCGTTCCCCCTCCTCACGCTTCTGAAGTTCAGCAGATGACCGACCTTTCAAGTCCGACCTTCTCCGAACATCCTGATGCGATTAACATCGAGGTCTCTGCTGGGGATATGGTCCTCGTCGATGCAAGGCTATTACACAGCACATGGGACAACATTTCAGAAGAAAGAAGAACCCTACTATTGGTATGGCATAGAATCTTCCAAGATGGTGCCGTTCCACCATGGTGGGATGGTGAACTACCCTCCTCTCTTCGCAACCTCGACCCTCTGGTAAAATATGAAGAATCGAAAACCCCAGGGGACTTGCTAAAGCCCTCTCGATAAGCGTTTCATTTGATGAAAGTTAAGTTCAAACTCTTCTGTTTTGCTCTAACCAAGACTGGCCATAATGCTGCCATTGCTCCATTGTCCAACCCGGAGGTAATCCTTCGTACGGTATCGGCGGCCCTGCATGTTGAACTGGTATTGATGGAGTGTGAACTGGTCGAGGGGCGATAAGTGGTGCATTCATATCTGGCATTGCAACAGGCATCATTTGTTGGGTAAGGTTAGGGTTAGGGGAACCTGATTTCTTTGAGCGCATTACTAAGACAAGCAATAAAGAAATTATTGCAAAAATTATGCCGCCAATGATGAATGGCACCATTTGGGAGTTTTCTGATTCCTGAACACTTCGACTTGCATCTTGAGGATAGAAATCCTTGTCATTTGAAATTCCATCTCCATCCTCATCCAAACAACCTAGTCGGTCACCTGTTGAGTTGCCCCATTCTTCAGGACAGTCGTCGCTTAATTCAGTACCATTTTGGTCTGCATAACCATCGCTATCCATATCACTCCATAACAATGTATTACTAGGGAATGCGTCACCTTCATTTGACCATGTATCAAAATCAGAATCTGGGCATCCGTATCTATCTGCAGTTGATGTTCCAGCAATTGTTGGACAGGAATCAGGATATATTCCATTTACATTGTTTCCATAACCATCCCCATCTTCATCTAACCATTGAGTTGCTTCCATAGGGAAGGCATCGTTGAGGTCTGAATATCCATCTGCGTCACTATCTACGCAGCCAAATCTATCTTTAGTTGAAATACCAACTTCTGTTGGGCAAGCGTCGGGATG
>DUDM01000066.1 GCA_012959275.1 Candidatus Poseidoniales archaeon | reverse complement strand
AGTAACGAGTGAGGTTGCAGGAATTGTTGAGAGCGTTGTCAATGAAAAACTTGGAGAATTCTTGGAAGAAAACCCCACTTTCGCCAAATTAATAATCGAAAAAGCAGTACTCTCAAGCAAAGCCCGTGAAGCAGCCCGCAAGGCAAGAGATCTAACCCGCAGAAAAGGCGTACTCGAAGGAGGAGGCCTACCTGGTAAACTTGCTGACTGTCAATCCCGAGATCCAAAAGAATGCGAAATCTACCTAGTCGAAGGAGATTCTGCGGGCGGCTCAGCAAAAACTGGAAGAGACAGAAGAACCCAAGCAATCCTGCCTCTCCGTGGAAAAATCCTCAATGTAGAACGCCAACAACGAAACATAGCCAAAGTATTTCAAAATCAGGAAGTTCAAACTATGATCCGTGCTTTGGGTGCGGGAGTAGGGAACCCCCCAGAGGATGAGGATGACATAGAGGAATCAGGCATCAAGGATGAAGGGTTATTCGACCCAGAAAAACTTCGCTATGACAAAATTATCATAATGACAGACGCAGATATAGACGGAGCACACATCCGAACTCTCATCCTAACTTTCCTATGGAGATTCATGAAACCAGCAGTTATGCAAGGGCACGTCTACGTAGCCCAACCACCACTTTACCAAATTTCAAGAGGAAAAAAGAGCATTTACGTCTACTCTGACGAAGAACGTGATTCCGCAATCGAAGAACTCAGAGGCGATTCAGAAGCAAAAGTCAACATCCAACGCTACAAGGGATTGGGTGAAATGAACCCCGAGCAACTATGGGAGACCACCATGGACCCCATGACAAGAACACTCTTACAAGTCACAGTCGATGATGCCAGCGAAGCAGATAGGATGTTTGAAATCCTGATGGGCGAAGATGTACCAGAACGCCGCTCATTCATAGAAAAATATGCATTGGAGGTAACCAATCTCGATGTTTGAGGTTGTACTGGAGGGATGATTCATGGATGATACAAATAGCGGAGAAGACACTAGCAGACTAATCACTCACTCACTAAAGGAGGAAATGAAATCCTCTTACATCAACTATGCAATGTCGGTCATCATCGGCCGTGCATTACCAGACGTTAGAGACGGCTTAAAACCGGTTCACAGGCGTGTTCTATACGGCATGTATGAAGGTGGACACACATCTGAAAAGAAATTCAGCAAATCCGCCAGATCTGTTGGAGAAGTAATGGGAAAGTACCACCCACACGGCGACCAATCGATCTATGATACGATGGTTAGAATGGCCCAAGACTTCAGTCTTCGCTATCCACTAATAGATGGACAAGGCAATTTCGGCTCCATAGATGGTGACCCACCAGCCGCCATGAGGTATACAGAAAGTAGGCTTGATCGCATAAGTAAGCACATGCTTGAGGATATAGACAAGGATACTGTGGACTTTCAAGGGAATTTTGACGAAACAGAAATGGAACCCACTGTCTTACCTTCTCGCTTACCTAACTTACTACTGAACGGCAGCGATGGAATCGCAGTCGGAATGGCAACTCGTATCCCCCCCCACAACCTCGATGAACTCGCAGCAGCAGTGAAAATGCATGTTGGAAAAATTATCGAAGAGGGAGAAGATTCAACCCCCCCCGAACAACTACCTCAAATCAGCGTCCCAGAATACATGACTGTAATCAACGGTCCAGACTTCCCCACCGGAGCAAGTATCCATGGAATCGACGGAATCCACGATATGTATGAAACTGGAAACGGGCGCTTCCACATCCGCTCGAAATGTGATGTCTTAGACGATGAAAAAGGTAAGCGGATTATTATCCACGAAATTCCATATCAGGTCAAGAAATCAGCCATGCTCGAGAGTATTGCCGAGATGGTTACTAAGGAAATCATCAAGGGAATCCGCGATATCAGAGACGAATCAAGCAAAGAAGGAATCAGAGTCGTTATCGAAGTAAAATCCAATGCCGACCCCCATGCAGTGCTAAACCAATTATTCAAATCAAGCCGCTTGCAAGAATCTTACTCAGCTAATATGATGGGGATCATAGACAAACGTCCAGTCAGGCTAACTCTCGGCAGAATACTACATGTCCATGTCCGCCACCGCGAACAAGTCATAGAAAGACGTACACAATTCGAATTGAATAAAGCCGAAGCCCGAGCCCATATCCTTGAAGGATTGGTTAAAGCACAAGACCGGATTGATGATGTTGTCAAAGTTGGTCGAGCAAGTGCAAGTCGTGAACAATTCGAAAATATCTTAAAAGGCAAAGAATCCATGGATGGAATCGCTGCATTCGACTTCTCAGAACTACAAGCAAAGGCCATTGCAGAACGTCGCCTCTACCAACTTTCTCGCTTGGATGTAAAGAAAGTCCAAGATGAGTATGATATCTTACAACTCTCAATCTCAGAGTTCTTGAGCATTTTAGCAAGTAGGCGGCAAAGACTCGATATCTTACTTGAGGAATTAGAAGCAGTAGTGGAAAAACACTCTGATGGTCGCCGCTCGATAATCGACCCAGCCCCACTTAGCATGAACCGTGAAGACCTAATCGAGGAACGAGCGATTGTAATCACTCTATCAGAAGATAACTACCTTCGCCACTTGCCAACCGAAGCATTCCGCATCCAAAACCGCGGCGGCAAGGGCCTGAAGGGTGTCACAACCAAAACTGAAGACCGACCGAAATCGATCGTCACTTGCTTCAGCAAAGACCGATTACTAATCTTCACAAACAAAGGACGAGTCTACGGGCTCAAGGCTTGGGAGACTCCCCAAGCAAGCCGACAAGCCAGAGGAACACATGTACGAAACTTGCTAGAAAGCATCCGCGACGACGAAAGCATAGTCACCATCCTACCTCTTTCAAGAGAATTATTATCTGACCCAGAAGGGCACTACCTACTGTTCGCAACCTCTCAAGGATTAATCAAGAAAACTTCTCTCTCTGAATATGTGAGGATAAATCGTAACGGAAAATTCGCACTGCGCTTCAAGAGAGAAGGAGATACTCTGGTCAACGTCAGGTCAGCCAGCGATGACCACGACATCGTGATGATTTCGAGCACTGGTTATGCATCCCGCTTCTCATGTGCACAAATAAGAACATCAGGCAGAATTTCAGGTGGAATATTCGGCATCAAAACAGGCGACAGGAAAAACGCCGATGGTGGCCATGTAGTAGGTATGATTGCAACCTCTAACCATGAAACCAACATCTTGACCATATCGCGAAATGGAATGGGCAAGCGCTCAAGACTTGGTACATCAGACCGAATTCCTGACCTTGACCGTGAAGGAGTTCAGAAATTGGATAAAGAAGGAGAATTAAAATTCATGACTGACGGCTATAGAAGGACAAAGCCAGGAGCCAAGGGCGTTAAAACAATGACCTTGGATGAAGAGAGTAAAGATGCAATCATCAGCGTCCGTCAGGTGCCTGACCTGTCTGACAATATCTTCCTCTTGACTGGAAAAGGCATGATGATCCGAGTCGTGGCTGGACAAACAAAGGGAACTTTGGGCCGCTCAAGCAAGGGAACGAGAATCATGGAATTAAGAAATAAAGACAAAAAAGGTTTCCATGACCAGATAATATTCTCTGCTAGATTACCTGCAGCATTACTAGATGAAGAACTCGTAGAAAATAGTAGTTCTGAAGAAGAATGATGCCTTTTGGCCGGCGACTTGAAGTCTTAGCACTTCTTCTCGGATACCGCCGAGGCACTATAAGGAGTGAATAAAATGCAGGAAAGCGACTTGATTCATGACTGGAATATCATCGATTATAACATTGATAGGAAAGCGGAGAACCACCCACACGGAGTATGGTTCGATGATGAAACTCTGCGTGATGGATTGCAAAGTCCCAGTGCTCGCAACCCGACCATCAAACAGAAAATTGAGTTATTGGATTATATGGAAAAACTTGGTATCCAGAAGGTTGACCTTGGATTACCCGGAGCCGGCCCATTTCACCTCGACCATATCGATGCAATGCTAAATCACATCAAAGAAAACGACTACTCAATCCGTCCTGGTTGTGCTGTTCGTACTGTCATCAGCGATATCGAACCGCTTGTGGAATTACAAGCAAAATACGAAATGCCAATTCAGGCAAGTGCATTTCTTGGCACCAGTCCAATCCGTCAATATTCAGAAGGGTGGACGATGGAAAAACTCCTCTCTACTCTCGACAAAGCCGTTGAATATGCCATATCCAATGATATACCAGTCATGTTTGTAACCGAGGATACTACTCGCTCAAAACCTGAAGATATCAAAGCAATATACACTCGGGCAATCGAATTAGGTGCAGACCGAATCTGTGTCTGTGATACTTGCGGCCATGTAACTCCAAATGGAACTCGCAAATTACTGCAATTTATTCAAGAAGAAGTAATCCCTGATGCAGGCGTCAAGCGCCGAGATATCGAAATCAATTGGCATGGCCACCAAGATAGGGGCCTTGGGGTTGCAAACAATCTAGCCGCAGTTGAAGCTGGAGCAGATGTCATTCATGGAACAGCCTTAGGAATTGGAGAAAGAGCAGGAAATGCGCCATTGGACCAGACTTTGGTCAATCTCAAATTGATGGGTGTTATCGATAATGACCTCACTTTGCTCAATGAATACATGCAAAAAGCACACGAATATGTCGAAGTCGCTTTGCCTCGAAACTATCCCGTATTTGGTGAAGATGCCTTTGAAACTGGAACTGGAGTGCATGCAAGTGCAGTTATCAAGGCGATGAAAAAAGGCGACCACTGGCTGGCTGACAGAGTTTATTCAGGAGTTCCAGCCAATGATTTCGGTTTACAACAGAAAATTCGAATCGGACACATGAGCGGGCGCTCAAACATCGTTTGGTGGCTAGAACAAAATCAAATTGATGTTTCTGATGAACTTATTTCTCACCTCTTTGAAGTGGCAAAGAGCCAGAGGCGCCTAATGAGTGATGAAGAAATCCTCCAATCTATTTCTGAATTTCAAGCCTGAATTTATGGCTGAATATTTCAATCCATAGCGGTGCAAGTAGCGTCGGACAAGGGTCCACTAGTGCATTGGGTACCCATCCAAACGATGGCATTCGCAAGGGGTCCTCTCTAGGAAACTACATCAATTATTGATGTCTAGAACGAATAGGTCTGTCGATGTGGGATTGGTTGATATCATTATTTTCTACGAATAGAACACCTACTAATTATCAATCCAAAAGTCATTTTCAGAGTAATAATGCAAAAATGGCTGAGATCTTCTTGAATGATACTGACATTGATCTACACGAGGTCAACGACCATTGCCCCAATTGTGGTGAGACATTTGGACGAATACCGAAATCCTCTGTCAAATGTAAAGAATGTGATACACAATATGTGGTTAAAAAAAATCCCTTTGTACAAGGATTGAATTATCTTATTTCAAAAAAACAATATCACATTAAGGAAGTTTATTGGCATGACCCTCCGTATGAAATGACAAAGCGATGGCTGGTAAATGGCAAGAAAGTAGATCGGGATTATTGGTGGTATTTATTGGAAGAATGGAAAATCACTCATATTGGAAATGGGGACCTAGGGCTTTTTAGGAACATTTGTTATGAACAATCCATATTCCTCAAGAAAGAAGAAAAATTATCCCAACGATTAAATTTACTTTGCATAGTCAATTATTACGACATTAATGGCGCGCAAAATTCAGGAATGGGATTTGACAAATCAGATGGATTCTTCGCTCCAAGTCCCTTAGCAGAGATGTTTGAGGTAGTGGAACAATTAGGATTAACTCGTCATCAAGCCAAAGAAACGTTTGTCAAATCTTCTGGTTCAATGAAGTCTCTCCCAATTAGTCCAGAAAGTGCCTTTGAAATGGCGGTGAAAAGATTTGGATATTCAGAATAACCGAATTATATCGTTCATAGGAGTATATCCGAATACCCATTGAAACGGATTCTGAATTTCAAAGGGGTTGTAGTGGGCCCTTCGGAACGCTAGGCAGTGTGCTGGTGACTGACGCCCATTGGTTTCTCGGTTTCACTAGCAGGTTTGTCAATCAATGCTTTTTTACAGCACATTCAAAAGTGGGATGCTGATAATTGAATTATGAATCCTGAATTATGGATGGAAGATTTCCTAACCGCTAGAGGATTAAGCCTAGATATGACCCATTATGCCATGCTGGGAATTGGTGCAATAATTATTTTAGTGGTTTGTCTATTGAGCAATTTTGTAACAAGGATGTTTATTGTTCAAGGTATTCAGAAGTTTATTAAAAATTCTAAAAATGATTGGGATGATATATTACTAAAGAATGAAGTGTTCAATTCTTTATCAACTCTGGTGCCGTTGATTTTCATCCACTACCTTTCGGTTCCAATCCTTTCAAATTTCCCTTCCCTGATTCCTTTTATTCATATTACTGTAAAGGTATCACTGATATTGGTGATAGCGTCGGTTTTGATTAAGGCGCTAAAAGCCTTGGAGGAAATCAGTACGAGAATCCCTTCTTTCAAAGACAAGCCGATTATGAGTTATGTTCAGCTTGCTAATATCATGATTTACATTGTGGCTGCAATCTTAGTCTTTGCAACTATTCTGGACAAAGATCCATTGGCATTGTTGGGTGCATTAGGTGCTTTAACAGCTGTACTGATGTTGATTTTTAAGGATACTATTCTTGGTTTGGTGGCAAGTATTCAGATTTCTTCGCACGATATGGTTAGGGTGGGAGATTGGGTTTCTATGCCGCAGTACGGCACTGATGGCGATGTCTTAGAGATTACATTGAATACGGTTAAAATTCAAAACTGGGACAAAACGATTTCCACTATCCCAACTTATGCTTTCATTTCAGGCTCTTTTAAGAATTGGAGAGGGATGACTGATTCAAGGGGGCGACGGATTAAGAGGTCGCTTAACATCAACATGACGAGCATCAAGTTTTGTACGGATGAAGAAATCGCTAATTACAAAAACGTTGAGATGTTGAAAGGTTATATTGATTCGATTCAGAGCGAAATAACAACTCATAACGAAACTAATAGCCATGACAAATCATCTTTGCTGAATGGCCGAAATCTTACCAATATCGGATTATTCAGGGAGTATGCGCATCAATATTTAATGGCCAATGAAAACCTTCGAGCGGATTTGACCTTGATGGTTCGACAGTTGGAACCAACAGAAAATGGTTTGCCGATAGAAGTTTATTGCTTTAGTAGTAACATTAACTGGGTGGATTATGAAAGAATTCAAGCTGATATATTCGACCACCTTTTATCGTCAATATCAAATTTTGATCTAGAGATATTTCAGAATCCTACAGGGAAATTCGGCAGTTAAGATTTCTTTACGTACAAACTACCGACGCGAGAATCCCACTTGGTGTGCGGACCTTCAAGTGGCCCGAGAGGAATGATTCGGAAGGTATTGATGCTCTGATGCGACCAGAAGTAGTGGGCTTTGATGTGGTGCCAGTGGCATGTTTCCTTGACGCCAGGCTGGTCAATCATACGTTCAACAAAGGTTTGTAAATTCGGATAATCGATGATTCTACGTAGATTGCATTTGAAGTGCACCACGTACACCAAATCAAACCGAGCCAGTGTGGTGAAAAGACAAATGTCTGCTTCAGTGAGTTGACCGGTTCCTTCTCCAACCAACCATTCTCTCCCATTGAGATGAAATTCCAACTCATCAAGGCGAGCAAAGAGTGCTGTAACTGCCTCATCGTATGCTGATTGAGTTCTGGCAAATCCGGATTTGTAAACGCCATTGTTCACCGACTCGTAGTTTGCATCAATCATTGCATCAATCTCTTCACGCAATTCTGTAGGGGATAGCGAAGTTCCGTTGCCAAAACCTGCTTTTGAAAACTCATCAAACATCCTGACAATTTCACGACTTTCGTTGTTCACAATTGTACTGTGATGACGGTCCCACAACACGGGGACTGTTCCAATTCTACGACTTTCGTTCCATCCAGGAAAGGCTCGGTTGTAAATGCCCTCAATACTGGATTCTCCGTTAACGGTATCAGCTGTTGCCCCTTCTTCTTCTGCATTGAACGACCAAGACCCGTTGCGGTTCATTCGCCAATCCACCACATCCACACTGATGTGGTCTTCGAGACCAAGCAATGTTCGGGTGATTAAGGTGCGGTGGGCCCACGGGCATGCATGGGACACATAGAGGTGGTAGCGCTCGCTCTCCACGTCAAAGGTTCCATCGTTCTTGATGTGGTCACGAAATTCACTTGATTTACGAACGAATTTTCCAGAATCAAAGGCTTCTGTCCATGCCCCTGCCTGTTCATCTGTTGGCTTCATACAACGACGAAGACGTCGTGTCTAATTATGCAAGCGGTTTCTCCCGCGGAACTAGGATCTGACAGAAAACCCTCAAGTTTTGAACCAAAATCCACACCGTTTATTGTGGTTGATACAGACAACCGACATATCGTTTCCATGAAATCACAAGGGCTCTCTCAAACTCCTCAAGAGATTATGGAGAAGTACAATGGGTGTTCAGTCCCCCCGTAAAGAGGCTACCGACGCGTGTGATTCTCACTATTGGTATACAGAGGGTCAGTACATCACTAGTGTTACTTTCTTAACTTGTAGTCTGGATTTGTTGAAGTTCAATTTCTTTTTTCTCGTTTGATAATTTTCTGACACCTTCTATCACTAGTATTATTCCGATAAATACAGCTATACATGCATTGCACCATAATATAAGCCAATTGTCTACATCACTTCCGCCACCGCTACCAGCTTCTTCAATGATTACATCATCAGTAGCGGCGAGTGTAAATTGACAAGGGCAACTTGAACCGTCATAATGTCCGATTATTAACCACTCAGATTGGCAGGTTTCTCCGTTGACATTATGATTTGTGCATGAGTCTGAGCGAAACAATTCACTCCCCTCTGAATCCTTGATCGATATTAAATCATATTCACCTCCTTTCTTGATGTAAATGGTGAACTCGTTCCTGTCTTCACCTAATGGGAGAGTTATATTATCCGCAGAACCACCTCTCCAAAATGCATTTTCCTCAGGATTATCACTATCTCCCCAGAAATTAGAACTTGCAGATGGGCCTGCCATGACGATTAATACAGCACCTACTAAGAGAAATAATATACCTACAGAAATTAATACGTTCTTTTTTTGCATATTATTTTCCCCCATTTTATTCATTATTAATGTTTAGCCGTCAATCCAAATTGGAAGTACCTTCTAACCAACTTGGATAGATTGCAAGGGGTTATCCGAAACCCCTTCGTATTTTATTTTCCGATACAATGGGGATTCAGTGGGTCGATACAGACGCTAGGCAGTGTACTGGGGGACTGAACACCCATTGTACTCCTCCATAATGTCTTGAGGGGTTTGATAGAACCCTTGCGATTTCGTGGAAATGATATGTCGGTTGTCTGTATCAGCCCATGAGAGACGGTGTGAAATTTTATTCAACACTTGAGGGTTT
>DUDM01000065.1 GCA_012959275.1 Candidatus Poseidoniales archaeon | reverse complement strand
AAGTGATTTGATGTTAGATGTCTCCGCCGGAGATATATGGCAGGGGGGCTTAAGCAACTCGCAATCACGCTATCACAGTTGGAGCCACACCCATGCAATAATGTTGAATTAGAGCAATACAGCATTGAAGGTGAACTTGCAGCACGTTGGCTAATGGACATCATTGAGTTTGGTGATTTATCTGAAGGTTGCATGGTTGCCGACCTTGGTTGTGGCAATGGCATCATGGCTGTCGGAGCATTGCTTTTAGGTGCAGGAAAAGCACTTGCAATCGAAGCCGATGAAGAAGCATGGGATGTAGCAAAATCGAATCTAAAGGGTGAAGGTTTCTGGGAGATGGGCGCCCCCATACATGCAACGATAGGAGCCAATGATTTAGCTTCCATACTTGAGGCAGAACTGCATCATATCTCAGATGTTGATTTAGTAATTACAAATCCACCTTGGGGTCGACAAAAGAAGCATGCTGACCGACCTTTTTTCCAAGCGATAATAGATTGTGGAGCAACTGCTCATGTCCTCCACAGTGCTAATGCAACACATATTGAGCCATTCTTCTCTGAAGCGGGATGGAAGGCTGAAAAATATGGCACTGCTGAGTTTGCTTTACCAGCAAATTATGAGCACCATACATCGCAAAGAAACAAAACGCAGGCCGCATTTTGGCGATTGACTCCAAATAAGTAGTATCCGGCGGCTTGAAGAACCCCTGTCGGGTCGGCCGCATCAACAAACCATCTCATAGAGATGCTTCAGGAGTCACATTCTCATGTCAAGTTCAGTTAGTGATGGAAAATTTGTCACGCCCGGTGAAAAGATCGAACTATCAGGAGATGCCGGTGCAGGAGTGGCAGAGGTTGATGGTACACTTGTCGCCACACAAATTGGAATGGCGACTCTAACAGATGGTTCTGTTTCGGTGTCCTCAGCAACTGATGGACCTCGTCTTCCGGTTGTTGGAGATGTGGTGATTGGACAGGTTAGCAGATTACAAAACAAGACTGCTGAAATCAAAATTTTACATGTTGAAGGAAAGGCTTTCCGCGACCTACCTGCAGAACAATTGTTTGGAGACTTATTTGTCGCTGAAGTAGTAAATCGATTTCTCCCTGCCCCTGGTGACGCAATGCGCATGAACGATGTGATACGTGGTGAGGTCCTTCAAACCAAGCCAATCATTAAACTCACAACCAAGCCAAAACCACGCTACGGAGTTCTACACGCTGCTTGTCCTGCTTGCGGAGAAATCCTTTCCCCCAGTGACAAAAAAGATGATTTCAATGTCGCTTGTGGCCGTTGTGACTATGCTGCTTATCGAGCATTAGCAGATGACTACGGCCATGGTTTCTTTGAGGAAGGAAATGGATTTGATGCACTGAATCGTGGAGGCGAGCGATGGAATCCTGATGCTGAGGCTCGCCTTTCCCATGATGGTTCTCGTCCATACCTATCACCTCTAGCAGATTATCGCAGAGGCAGTGTTCACGAAATACCAAAGAAATTCCTTGGCCGAGGTGATGGTGGTAGAGGTCGGGGTGACAGACCACGCCGAGAAATGCATAAGACAACATGCACACTTTGTTCTGATAAGTGTGAAGTCCCATTCAAACCCACACCAGGAAAACCAATTCGTTGCCGACCTTGTATGGGAAAAATTGAGAATGGAGATGCAACCCCTGATGAGTTGTCAGCAGAAAGAAAAGTTCTGCTTGCAGCAAGAGGTGCGGCACAAGAAACAGCAGGATTCAAGATGTTCATTGGCGGTTTACCTTACGAAGTAAACGAAGAAGAACTCTCTGCTTTATTCGCTGAACATGGGAAATTGAAGGAAGTGCATATCGCTACCGACCGTGAAACCGGTAAGAGCAAAGGATTTGCATTTGTTACTTACGCTAGCCATTCCGATGGTAAGAAAGCCCTTCCTAGCCTGAAAAATCTCAAAGTAGGCGGACGCAAGTTAACTGTTCAAGAAGCAAAATCTGACGGTGGGCGTAGTGGCGGCCGTGGTGGCGGTGGACGCGGTGGAGATCATCGTGGCGGCAAAGGTGGCAACCGTGGCGGCAGAAATGACCGCCGCTGAAATTTGACATAGCCTGTAGGTTATGCCGAACCTATCACAACCAATGACCTAACCCGAACAATCGGAGGGATTCATTTGGGTTGGTTGGTTATCGATGGTTATGAGGATGAACCAGCAGCCTTCGGCGTACCTCCATACATCGGATTCCACATTCGTTATGTCTGTGGGGTCTTAGAATCTAGGAACATAGACTATGATTATGTGACAATTGATGATTGGAGACTCGGTAACCGTCCAGACTTGTCTAATTGTGATGGTATCGTTCTTCTCGCTGGAGCTATTGTCCCAGGGAAATATCTGCGCGGTACACCAATTTCACTCAGAGAAACTGATAACCTGTTGAGATCTGTACCACGCCATGCCCCATTAATCGCTGGTGGCTGGGCTATCAGAGGATGGCGGCAACAAGGTTGGACTCCACTAAGAAGCAACCTATTCTTATGTGTTCAAGATACTGATGCAACTCTCAACCATTTCCTAGAAAGTGGAGAATTCAAACACCAAAGAAGAACCACAGAACAATGGAATGAATGGGCAAACCATGGAGCACTGAGTAAGGCTGTACGCGAACACCCTGACCTGGTTAGTGAACAGGAAGGAGAAAATACACCTGGACCATTGACCTACGAAGTTGAGGTTTACCAAGGCTGTGTGCGATACAAACGAGGTTGTAAATTCTGTATAGAGCCAAAGAAGGGTGTCCCTATTTTCCGAACACCTGAACAGGTGATTGAAGAAGTGAGAATTGCCATCGAATCTGGTGTAACAAACGTGAGGTTAGGTGGGATGACCGATGTTTACACTTACATGGCTGAAGGCGTTGTTGAACTAGAATACCCACAACCAAATCCTGAGCCAATTGCCAAATTAATGCATGGTCTACGCGACCTTGATGGGCTTGACATACTGCATACAGACAATGCAAATCCAAGTATCATCGCAGAGAATCTTGAGTTAGCAAGTGAAATTACTAATACACTTGTTGAAACTCTTAGCGATGGTAGTGTTCTTTCATTCGGATTAGAATCTGCAGACCCAACCGTTCATAATGCAAATTGGTTAAATTGTGATACAAATCAATTGAAAATTGCAGTGAGACACATCAATGAACATGGACGTAAACGTGGTGCAAGAGGACTTCCCCAACTACTTCCGGGTCTCAATTTCATCGCTGGCTTAAACGGTGAGACCGCCAACACTTACAGTATGAATCAGCAACTATTGCAAGAAATGCGGGATGAGGGTTTGTGGCTTCGACGTATCAATATACGTCAAGTTGAAGGTGAAGGATTCCAAGAGATTCCAGAAGTTGAATTCCGCCAATTCAAACAATGGGTACGAGATGAAATCGATGGCCCGTTGTTAGAAGAGATGTTTCCTATAGGTCAGCTATTGAATGCAATTCGCTGGGAGAGCCATGATGAGCGCATCCGACTTCCAAGCAACATCACCGATGAAAGTCACAGAAGCGAGTCATGCCGCGGCAATTCTGGAGTTACATTTGGTAGGCAGGTTGGTGCCTATCCAATCCTAGTTGGAGTCCCATATCATATCCCGTTAGAATCCGTCTCAGACGTCATCGTAACTAGCCACGGGAAACGGTCCATTTCGGCAGTGGAAGCAAAACTCAATCTCAATACTGCAAGCCAAAAACAATTTCAAGCAATTCCTGGGATTGGAGAAAAAACAGCATGGAATCTAATTAGTGAACGAGTCAAGAGAAAACATCGTGGAATCTCTTTTTCTTCTCTCGAAGATGCTTTTGAATCAATCGATTTCGTACCTTCAGAACTGGCCATGAAGATATTGGAGGTTCAGTAATGGCATCCCTTGATGAAGCGGCAAAGTCTCTTTCCAATGCTTGCAACAAACTCACCCCTAGGTTAGGAAAAAAGGTATCCTGGATTTACAATCCTCTTGATTATGCATGGGAAGTACACAACCAATATCTGAGGAAATATGGTGGCTTAGGTGGCAAGACAATCTTGCTTGGCATGAACCCTGGACCTTGGGGGATGGGACAAACGGGTGTGCCGTTTGGTGATGTCAGCAAAGTAAGAGATTATCTTGGATTAACTGGAAATGTGAGCCAACCTGAAAGGTTACATCCCAAACGTCCGGTTATTGGCTTGGAATCAAACAGAAATGAAGTTTCTGGGACTCGGTTATGGGGGATTATTGAGGACTGTTTTGGCTCTGCTGAAGAAGCACATGCTAACATATTCGTGGTAAACCACTGCCCTTTGTTGATGTTTGATGAAGGCGGAAAAAATCTCACACCAGACAAATTGAGTGGGCAAAGTGCCAAGGAATTACTTGATCTTTGTAATCTACATCTACGACAAGTGGTTGGAATTCTCGGTGCTACTCAAGTAATTGGAGTTGGTGCTTATGCAGAAAAGCAAGCAAAGAAGGCCCTTGTTGGAATAGATATCGAAATTACTAGAATCCCACACCCTTCACCAGCTAGCCCATTAGCCAATAGAAATGGTGGAGCAGATTGGCGAGCAGCAGTCAAAGAAGTATTATCTGAATTGTGATTTCTCAAATCTCAAAAACTACCTAATAATCAAATATTTAACCCTGTAAATAGATGCATTGTGCCGCCCTAATGCTCATGAAGGAGGACTCACCTTCGCTGAGACGGTGCCCCGATGAACGAGACTAGAGAATCAAATAAAATGCAAGTCTATGACAGAAACAGAGATTGGACTAATCCAATTGATGGTGACCCAAAAACATTGCATGAAATGATGACAAATGCAGTTTCTCGAAGTGGTAGCGCCCCGCTGTTTGGTTACATCCCTAGTCGTGGACAACCAAGAATCCATGTGACATATGATGAGTTTGGTAGTTTAGTAGAATCAGTCTCCCGAGGATTGAGGGATCGTGGCGTAGAAAAGGGAGATAGAGTTGCAATAATTCTCAACAATTCTGTTGAGTGGGCGGCAACCTCCTATGCTACCAATGCCTTAGGAGCCGCTTACACAGCAATGTATACTCACCAACACGGAAGTGAATGGGCTTACATTATCGCAGATTCGGAGCCAACGGTTCTCGTAGCGGCAGACACTGATGTCCTTGACAGACTTTGCGAACACTTACCAGATGATGGTTGGCCATCAGGTGGAATTGTGTTAGTTGGCGAAGATGCGCCTAACACTAGCCCCCCAGAAGGTGTTACAGTCACTAACTGGAGTCAATTCGTTGCAGAAGGGAACAACTCAGAACCAGTTGGAGAGCCTGCAAGCGACCCACATGGTTTGGCAACCCTACTGTATACCAGTGGTACCACTGGAAACCCGAAAGGAGTAATGCTCAGTAACTGGAATATACTTCACAATATCTTGGTTATGCAAGGAAGATTTGAGTTATACAAAGGTGATAGGACTGCCTCATTCCTACCATGGGCACATTCCTTTGGACAAATGGGTGACCTGCACTTTATGCTCCACCAAGGGGTTCACATTAACCTGATTTCAGATTTACTGAAAATCGCTGAAGAGTGTACTGAAATCAAACCACATGCGCTTTTTGCTGTACCCCGTGTATGGAACAAGCTGTATGGTAAAGTGATGGCAGGACTCAACTCATCTCCAATCAAGAAACGTTTGGGAGCAATGGCTTTCAAGAAAGCAGCAGCGAGAATTGCTGCAGATGGAAGAGATTGTGTCAAGGTTCAACCAAAGGGATTCTTGGATAAGAAACTTGACAAAATTGTATTTGGAAAGGTGAGAGGTCGATTCGGAGGTGAAATGCGATTCTGTATTTCTGGTGGCGCCGCACTTTCCCCAGAAGTCGCATCATTCATTCAATCCGTTGGATTCTCAATGTTTGAAGGATACGGACTTACCGAGACTGCCCCTCTCATCTCACTAAATGGATGGGAAGATGGTCACCTATGCAAACTAGGATCAGTTGGACGTCCAGTCCCTGGAGTACGAGTAGTTATTGACCAAGATGCATGGGATAATCCGGATAGCGATGATGGTGAAATTATTGCTTATGGACCTAACATAATGAAAGGTTACTGGAAGAATCCCGAGGCTACTGCTGAAGTTATGACAGAGGATGGTGGATTTAGAACTGGAGACCTAGGAGTTTTAGTTGATGGCTTCATCAAAATTACCGGCCGAGTTAAAGAGCAATTCAAACTTCAGAATGGAAAATATGTCGCACCTTCACCTCTTGAAGAATCACTCAAACTTTCTGCCCTCGTAGAACAATGCTGTGTTGATGGAACTAACAAAATAAAGACATTCACAATAATTCATCCTAACGAATATGCTCTCCGAGATGGACTTAAAGGCGCGAATATTGATACTAGTGGCTCATTTGAAGAACTTTGTGCTTCTGCTGAAGTGCGGGCTTATGCTCTAGACGCGCTCAAAACAGAAATAATGGCACCGAATTGGAAAGGTTTTGAAATATCTGGTGGAATTATCCTTGATTCTGAAGAGTGGACTACTGTTAATGAAATGATTACACCATCACTCAAAGTTAAACGACGCGCATTATTTGCTAAACATCAACCAGACATTGATGCTCTACGTTAATCACAGTAGAGTTGCTCAATCAAGTTGGTCGCCATAACGCCATTGTTGGAACAATGAACCAACTATGATGCAGACTACAATGATGATTGCGCTCATGCCAGATTTAGAGTCGAAATTTTCCAATCCCTGCATTCCTACAGATGTAATCGTAACACCTGCAGCCAGTGAAATCCCACCTAGACTTGCTGAACCAACAAAGGTGACTGGTTCTTTCATATTCTTGACTAATCTAGCGCCTATAATAAAGGAAATATCCAAACCAATAGCGGCATAAATCCAATTAATAGCAGAAAAATCTACAATAAGCGAGAGAATAACTGCCATCACACCCATGCCAAGAGAACCGCCGATGATATAGTGAAAATTCTCACCGATTGAGGCGCCGGAAACACCAGCCATCATTCCAATTGCTACCCCAACCCAAATTGCAATTTTAGGATCAACACCCAAAAAGGCGTAAACTACTGCGCCAGCAGTTAACGCAAATGGCACAAAAAGAGCCCAAGCAGTAAGTAATGGTAGTAGTCTTGGCCCAGCTAAAGTTAGAGAGACACCAAGAAGAACAAGAATCATACCAATGATTGGCCCGTAGGTTGTGAGAATCACATCAAGTTGCTGCTCCTGACTCAATGGCACAAAACCCCCGAAGAAGATGCGTTGTTTCAATTATCGGGTCACTCAAATTTTGTGTTATTTGCTGGCGGCCGTAGGCCGCCAAGCAGGAGATATGATGTGTAGGGGATGAATCGGGATAATCATGGTGGGTGGGACGGGGGAATCCACTGAATCTAATTCAGGCTCCACCAAAGCCATGACCACATCCCCTCGTAGAGTCGTAACAGCGGCCTCATTATTCGATGGACATGATGCTGCAATCAATGTGATGCGTCGATTAATTCAAGCAGCTGGCGCAGAAGTGATCCATCTTGGCCACGACCGTTCAGCCCAAGATGTTGCCAATGCTGTTATCCAAGAAGATGCCCACGCAGTTGCCCTTTCATCCTATCAAGGTGGCCATGTAGAATACTTCACTTACATCCGTCAAATCTTAGATGATGCTGGCCGAGATTATGTCAAAATCTTCGGTGGCGGAGGGGGAACCATAACGCCAATTGAAATGCGAGATTTACATGAGGCAGGGATTACAAAAATTTACTCTCCAGATGATGGAAGAACCCTCGGCCTTGTCGGTATGATTGATGATATGATGGAGAAAACAAATGAACTCGACTTGCTCGACGAGGGTAAACTAGACGAGTTGTCTAACTCACTCACACCAGCCGACCATGGAGCAATTGCAAGACTCATCACACTTGCTGAAAATGGTGATAACACCTCCTTCCAATCAGCCCTGAATAAGTGCCGCTCTCAACCATATGACAAACAGGCACCGGTAGTCGGAATCACAGGCACTGGCGGGGCTGGAAAATCATCCCTTCTTGATGAATTGATGCTGAGAATAATTCGCGACTCTCCTGATTTGAAGGTTGCATTCCTTTGCACTGACCCGACTCGTAAACGAACGGGAGGGGCTTTGCTTGGTGACCGAATTCGAATGAATGCGCTATCTCACAGCAATTTTTTCATGCGTAGCCTTGCAAGTCGTGGTTCTGGCAAAGAAGTCAGTGACCGCCTTGAAGAAGCAATTTCAGTTTGTCAAGCAGTAGGATTTGACCTTATTTTCGCTGAAACTAGTGGGATTGGTCAGGCTGATGACGCAATTAGCAATTTGGTTGACCATACTTTCTATGTGATGACTGCAGAATATGGAGCACATACGCAACTAGAAAAAATCGAGATGCTCGATGTTGCCGACTTGGTTGTAATCAACAAATTCGAACGCCGAGGTGCTGTTGATGCACTACGTGCCGTTCGCAAACAAGTACGTCGAAACCGTAACCTGTTTGGCATCAACGATAGTGAATTACCTGTGTGTGGAACAATTGCAAGCCAATTTTCCGACCCTGGTGTTGACGACCTTTGGTTCCGTCTTTCCACACTGATTGTTCTCGCTGATGGTAGTAATCCAAATGCTACCAAACCTGCTCTACCTGAATCGGGAATGCCAGAACCTAGGCACATCATCCCACCTGAACGTGTGAATTATTTGGCAGAAGTTTCAGCAACTGTACGAGATTACCACACCCGAACTTATGGTGAAGTGGGAAAGGCTAGACTAGCCCAACAACTAGCCGAATCAGCAAATCATCTCGATACTATCGGCAAAACTGACGCCGCCACAGAAATAAGGCAGGAAGCAACCGAAATCCTGCAAGATCTACACCCAACTGCACGTACCATCCTTGAGGAATGGCCTGACAAAGTTGAAACATACGATGGGGGAGAATACTCCTACGATGTGAGAGGAAAAACATTCTCGGTACCAACGAAATCTGAATCTCTTTCCGGCTCGAAAATTCCTCGAGTTGCTCTACCACGAACAGAAGATAAAGGGACGCTCTTAAACTGGTTAAGAAAGGAAAATCTACCCGGTAGTTTCCCATTTACTGGTGGAGTTTTCCCATTCAAGAGGGCTGATGAGGACCCAACTAGAATGTTCGCTGGAGAAGGCCCAGCAAGTCGTACAAATTCGCGCTTTCACCTATTGAGTGAATCCTCACCTTATGCCCGCCTCTCTACCGCTTTTGATTCGGTAACATTGTACGGGCGAGACCCAGATATACGCCCTGACATATATGGGAAAGTTGGTGAATCAGGGGTGTCAATATTTACTGTAGATGAAATCTCTCAATTATATGATGGATTTGATTTGTGTGATAAAAACACCAGCGTTTCAATGACCATCAATGGTCCTGCCCCAATTATTCTGGCAATGTTCTTTAATGCCGCAATTCGCCAACAAGAGGTAAAATTTGAAGAAAATGAAGGGCGGAAACCGACTG
>DUDM01000064.1 GCA_012959275.1 Candidatus Poseidoniales archaeon | reverse complement strand
CCATGCAGAAGCCCTGTTGAAACTAATGTTCTCAATTCTTGCCGACTCATTGTGCGCCTCGCCTGATGAATCCATCCATTGGATAATTCTGCTAGGTAGCGTAAACATTCCATTTGAATCAGTGGTTACAGTTTTACTTTCATTCCAATAACCTAATTCAACCAATTGAATAAGAACACCTGGTAGAGGTGTGGTTACTTTTTGCCCAATCCTTTCAATTATCCATCTATCAGTATTACCTCCAGAACCAGTTGTTGTTGCATCCCAATTGACTTCTGCTCCAGAAAGACTTTTGATATCTTCATCATCAATGCTGCCATTTAGGTTTGAATCTATCAAGGTGATTATCCCAGAGTCTGAAAGGTCAATTGGTTCAAAGGACTGCATAGTAGTTTGGTTTAATGTGCATGTTCCAAAGCACACAAGGTCAACATCACTGATGGATGATTGGCTGCTCAAAAGACTTCCACCTTCCATGACATTCAAACTCCAAGTTGCTACTGCACCGGCTTTGAGCCCTGAATACTGGAGGCTTCTGATATCCTCAACACTGCTTCCTGTACCTGATTCAACGATATCGACTTCAGTGATTTTTACGGCTAACCAACCTGCTGCTGAGAGATTGATTGAAACTTCAGTCACACCCTGTTCTAAATTTGTTGTGAATTGTGCATCCTCGCCGCTCTGACTCGATAATTCAGAGCCTGTGAATCCTGCTTTCAGGATGTTTTCAACTAAAGAATCCTTGAATGTGAACTTGATTGACACTTCTCCTCCAGTCCCTTGGAGTGGTATTGTTATTTGGGCGCTTATATCATCCATCGCTAACCAGTCCATCTGTTCTTGGGCATTGATAATACTAGAATCGATTATCAAATTCCCACCATTTGAAACGGTAATACTTGATGAAGTAGCAATATCAGTGTTTGAATCTATTGTTAGAGTGGCTCCTGACGCAATAGTAACGCTGCCATTTAAAGTGAGAGATGAGCTCCATGATTCATCAGAAGTGATGGTGATAGTTGAGCCATCGGTAGGGGCATCTGCAAGGCTTGGTGCGGCACCCATTAGGAGTAAAATCAGGACACATATCATGCTGTTTCGGCTGCGCATGGAATCTGACGGGCGCTCATCATCAAAAAACAAATTGCCTGATTGACTGATAAATATTCAGTATGGGACATCTTTCCAGCCGAGCCGGTAGCCAATTATATTGAACATTCTATGTAGAACAGGTGTAAAGATGATTATAATAAACATTGCAATAAGATTGTCTGGATCTCCAATCGCTGAGCCTTGTAGAAAAATGGCCCCAAAGGCAAAGGTTGCAATTGCAAAAGGCAAGGTGTCGAGAAGTGGCGCTTTGCTGCTGACATCGCCTTCTCGCTTCATTCCTCTACGGCGTTTGATGTAGGAACCTGTACTATCGCCGATTAGAGATGAAAGGCCTAGCATTGAACCAACAAAGAATGCAGTTGCCATACTCCCGCCCATCCAGAACCAATCTTCAGGGCCAATCCCGTACATTAAATCAACAAATGGCGCTGAGTCAGTACCATTTCCTGAGACGAGTTTCACCATCAACATGGCTTGTAGTCCACTGGTCATTGCACCACCAATCAAGCCATTCCAAGTTTTTCCATCACCAAGAACTCTATTCCCGTCCCGATGAATTTTACCCCCGTCAATAGGCCAAGGTCCATAGCCAGTCTTTGGGAACCATTTGCCCCACATCATTGCCCATGTATTGACCAAGAACCCCGGGAGATAGAGCCATAGCACTGTGAGTACCAAAAGCCAGATGTAAATGCTGCCCACATCACCCTCCATACAATGACCTGTGCGCATTAGGCTGTTCAATATACCGGAAGTTCTCATCTCAATGATTATTGCCTGAGGTTATTGTGAGCAAATCATGTCGAGGCAGAATGACCTAGTCATCCTGATTATTGGTGGTGGCGGCAGGGAGCATGCGTTGGCTATGGCATTGGTCGCCTCGCCAATTGTATCTGCAGTACATGTCAGTCCAGGAAATGCTGGTACAGCAATGATTGCAACAAATCATCCAGAGATTGCTTCTGATGTTGAATCAATGACTCAACTCGCAGTTGATTTATCGGCATCTTTGGTCGTTGTTGGCCCAGAAGGGCCTCTCGTTGAGGGATTAGCGGACCTACTTCGTAGCAAAGACATCCCCTGTTTTGGACCGGATTCAAAAAATGCAATGCTGGAAGGGAGCAAATTAGTGGCTAAGAATGTAATGAAAGAGAATGGCGTACCAACTGCGGATTTCCGAATAATTTCCGAGAAAAGTCAAATTGATGCTGCACTGAATGATTTTTCAGGCAACCCATGGGTGGTCAAAAGAGACGTACTCGCAGGTGGTAAAGGAGTTGTTGTCACTGGAGATAGAGAGCAGGCAACTAATGCAATACTCGACGCCATTGAAATCGACGGCAAGGTCTTACTTGAAGCATTCTTACCAGGCGAAGAAGCAAGCATGCTAGTGTTGATGGATGAATCCGGATTTGTTTGTCTTCCGGCAAGTCAAGACCACAAGCGATTGAATGAAGGGGATAGCGGCCCAAATACCGGTGGAATGGGAGCCTATGCTCCTGCTCCAGTGGTTGATGAGGAGGTTAAATCAAAAACTATTGAACGAATTGTCAAACCCATGCATAATTATCTAAAATCCACTAAAATACCATATCGCGGAGTGCTATATGTCGGTTTAATGATAGATGAAAATAACGACCCATATGTGGTTGAATACAATGTCCGATTCGGAGACCCCGAGTGTCAAATAACTCTGCCCTTAATTGATTCAGATTTGGCTTCCCATTTGTTAGCAGTAGCAGAAGGTCGTTTGGAAGATGAACAAATTTCATTCCTTGATTGCCACTGTTTAACGGTGGTTTTAGCGGCAAAAGGATACCCCTTTTCTCCTGAAAAAGGCGGGTTCATTTCTCTTCCAAGTTCTCGTGAAGGAAAATCTCAGGATGAACTAGCAGCCTGGGTCAATCATGCCGGAACTTCACTTCAAGGGGGCCAATTAATCGCCACCGGAGGCAGGGTCCTCTCAGCCACTGGCATGGGTCGAAACTTGAAGCAGGCAGCACAGGCTGCCTATCGTTTGATGGAGGGAATTAAATTGGCAGAATCCCAATACCGCCTTGATATTGGCTGGAGAGCCCTATGAACGGCTCCTCTAAGAACCTGATTATTGATAAAGTAAATATCTTCTATTCGCCATACTGCGCCGCATCTCGGGATGTGATTAAACAGCAACCACTAAAAAGACCCCATAAGTGGCGAGGGCGCTTCAGCCTTACGGCTGCAGAAAACGAGAGAGATGGTCCCAAATGGAGAACATAGAAAACGAAGAAAAAAGTGGGCCAGCACTTGCCTTGGGATGGCTAATCGCCCCCCTTGCTGTGCTGATGTCCTTTGCAACGAGCCAGACCATTGGTCTGGATTTTATGACCGCAGAGTCGGGAATGGTTTTTGGCGCCCTTATCGCCGCTGCTATTCTGGCAACCGTACCCCGTGCACTTCGGGATTCCGGCAAAATTCAGATGTCTTCTTCTATGCTCTCTCTCGCATTCCTAGGAGTCATCTTAGTCTTGACTTGGATACTCGCTAATTTCACCCCTGCTGGTTCACTCGCAGCTTTGTTATTCCTTTTGCTTGCAGTGGGAGGGCATATTTTCGATATTAGGGGTAGGCACGAAGAGCAAACTATCCTCACTTTCGTCATCATCGGTTTCATGGTAGCATTGGTAATTGCTGGTGCGGCAGATACATGGGCTGGGGTAACACAGGATTTGATTAACAACAATCCATCTGATGAAATTCAAGATGGGACAATCGGTGGAGATGATTGGGATGAGAGTTATCTAAATGAACACCGCGAAGCAACTGGATTCCTGTTCTTCAGCGTATGGACAGTTTCTTTGCTCTTAGGCGCTGTTATTGCAACCTTGCAAAGAGGCGTCTTGTTTCCAGCGGGCGTTGGCCGCTGGTGGTCATTCATGCCAAGCAGAGAAGGCCGAAAGCCAAATGCTTCGGAATGGACAATGATTGCAGTTATGGGTTCATGGGCTTTGGCTCATCTAGCAACGCTCTATCATTTCGCAAGTAGTGATATGATTACAAGGCTAGAATTGACAGTCATGAACGAAGCCAATTCCCATATGTCATATTGGTGGGCATTCTTTACAGGAGTTGTAATCATGTTCATTGGCTTCTGTGTCTCAGAACGCTGGTTCACTCGAGCCATGTTGGTTGGAGTATCTTGGATTCTCTATACCGTTGGCGGATGGCAAGAAGCCGGATGGATACAAGCAGAAATGCTAGAAGGCACCCAAGGATTGTTTATCTGGGCTGGAATCACCTTCTTCATATTCGTCGGTGTATTCTACATCGCTGGCCATGATAAATGGGGCGGCTGGGATAATAGGGGAATTACTGATCCAAGCAAGGCCCGCCAATGGTGGCAGGATAATTGGGCAGTTTGTCTGACTTTTGCAGCATTTGTAGTTGCATTAGTAGTTCGTACTACTTGGAATATCATTCCAGCAATGGCTGCATCTGGTACCCTTGGATGGGATATGACAGGTGGGTCTGATCCTTGGTACATGAAGCGAGCCGTGGATTATATTTTGGCACAACATGCACATTTCATCTTTGATGCAGACCGCGCTTACCCAATCGGTGGAATTAATCCAAGACCTCCACTATTCGCTTGGAGCCTTGCTCTTGGTGGAATGATGATAGCACCATTTGTCGGAGTTGCTCCAAGTGAAGCAGTATGGTGGTCCGTCGCAGGACTTCCAGCACTCTATGGTGCCTTGACAGTATTCCCATTGGCAGCCATCGCTAGAAATCAAATCGGCAAGGGTGCTGGAGTTATTTCTGCTTGGTTGATAGCATTGATGCCAGGACACGTTAGCCACAGCACTTTCGCTTTGGCTGACCACGATGCCTTTGTGTTGTTATTCCTATCTCTGGGAATGCATTACTATCTGAAAGCGGTTCAACACGGTGGTAGCGAACGAATGGTGAAGACCATTTCATGGAGGCCATCACACCTCTTTGAAGGGATGAAGGCTGTTTGTAAGGCTAAGCCTACTGCTGTGGGTTACTCAATTCTTGCTGGAATGGCAATCGCAACAGTTGCACTCGGCTGGAAGGGATTCGTTTACGGTCCTGCAATC
The DNA here is from genome assembly GCA_012959275.1 of Candidatus Poseidoniales archaeon. Classification (GTDB taxonomy): domain Archaea; phylum Thermoplasmatota; class Poseidoniia; order Poseidoniales; family Poseidoniaceae; genus UBA226. The sequence continues at coordinate 49,194 of DUDM01000064.1, read as the reverse complement.
ATCTTCGGTGCATTTGCTCTACAATTACTGCTGAATCTATTCCGTCGCCGTGATAGTACAATTCTTGCGACTCTGAACATCATCATGCTCAGCATTGTGTTCTTGCTTCCAATGCCTTTCTATGCACATCCACAACTTGGATTAGTTTGGGATGCAAGCGGCTTCCAACCGATGTTCTACATCTTTGGTTTCACTCTATTGGCAGCATTTGTTGTAGTTGCATTCCGTGATAAACCATGGTTGATGGTATTTGGAACAGGAATTGTAATGGTTCTCGGTGTTCTAGCAGTACTAGCAGTACTTCAATTCGTCCTCAATGTCTACAATGGTTGGGACGTTCTATTCACTGGCGGTTATTACTTCAGCAAGAACAAGATATTCGGAACCATTGCTGAAGCACAGGCTCCAAGCCGCGGCACAATCTTTGCCTCCTTTGGGCCGCTTGTATTCATAGCAGCATTAGCAGCTGGAATGTGGGCTCTTTGGCAAGGAGTACGACATAAGAAACAGACTCACCTCGTTCTAGGAATTTGGGTACTTCTCGGTGCCTATATGGCTTGGCAAGCAGGTCGTTTTATCTTCAATGCAACCCCTGCAATGACAGTCCTCGGTTCTTGGGCAATCGTCGGAGTATGGAAGGGCAGTGGGGCTGGAAATGTCACCAAGGAATGGCGCCGAATCGGTATCCGCACCCCTGGGGATAGATTCACTTCTGCCCGAAAGGCAGTATGGCGTACTCCGGCTTTCAGTGCTCTCGGTTTAGTCATGCTAATGCTTATTTCTCAACATGCGACATATGGAGTGGATGCAGGAATTCCTCGAGGCAGCGATGCCAAAGACGAGATTGACTCAGCAATTTTCCACCTCACACCCGATATGTTCCGATTTGACATCTGGGATTTCTCTATGATGGATAATACACCTTACGAGGATGGCTCGTCATGGTACATGGGGGCTTTTGGACCGGGATTCAATGGATGGGGTTGGAATACAGCCTATGATTGGCTAGCAAATCAAGATTTGACTCATGATGAATCTACTAAACAAAGTTGTGAACAAATTGAAGGAACTTGGAAGGATGACGTTTGCCATCAGAAGTTTGGTGACCGCCCAGCATTCGTATCATGGTGGGATTATGGATTCCAAGCCTTGGCTCAAGGTCAGCATCCATCTGTATCAGACAACTTCCAATCAGGAATCCCTGCAACTGGTAACATGCTGTTATCCCGTTCACAAGAGGACTTGGTTGGGTTGTTTATCTGGCAATTAACAGAAGGTGACCTTGCATACACTAATATGAATTCAGGTGAATATGAATTATCAGCACCAGTCAACAGAATACTGGGCAACCATCTAAGCGAGGCTGAACTCAAGGAATATATTTTCATTCAATCTGAAATGGATTCTGCCGATGCTAAGCAGCGTACGTTTACCGTTGAGTCTTATAATTCAGACATAGTTTTGGCGACTGGCGGCGTTATTATTGATGGCATTCTAGATGAATCCGCAGGGATTGTATGGCGAATCTACGATGGTGTCGACATCGTTGCTTGTGAAGAACCAAGTAGTTGTATAGGTGGAGATTATGCTTCTGAAGAACAAGCAAGACTGAAGTTTACCCAAAAGACTGTCAAAGACAAAGAGACAGTCGACGCCACATCTCACCACATCATTGGAGATTATTGGTATACCAATGACCTAATCGATGAATTCGATGATATCGCTTCCAATCTACACAGAAAGAACACTCGCTTGGCATTGAGCAGAAACTTGCTAACATCTGCGTTAGATAGCGAGGAGATCAATGCCTTGTATAGTGATTTGATGAGTCTTGATATCTATGATGTCGCCGATAGCGAAGGCAAGCCTGGCGAAACCTTCCAGAGGAATCACGAAATTAGATACTTTGCAGTCGATAACAGGCTTTACCCAATTGGTGGACGCTATAACGAAGATTCACGCTACAATTACGGCAACCCTACAGGAATTTTCCATGCACCGACTACCTTAGGCGGTCAAGATGTGGACACCTTCCTTTCTACCACCTATGAAACCGTTCGAGGTGGATATGATGAGGATATGTCCTCCGAAAAATACGAAGAGGCATATTTACAGGATATCTTGAATCAACAACAGCAAGGAGCGGATTATGAAGCCCTAACTTTGAAGGATATTCGCGTTGACCATACATCAGCATTCTTTGATACAATGATCGCTCGAACCTATGTCGGATATGGCGCATCAACTCTGGGACTTGATGTGGGTTCAGCCAACCCACAACCTGGTCAGCACTTCGGTGTATCAGGTACACCTGACTCGATGATGCAGGCTGCACCACCACTACCTGCAGCGATGATGAATCACTTCGTTATATCAAACTGGTATGGTTCTGGATTAGGAGATGAAAGCACTTTCCCAGAAGATACCGCAGACCAGAGAAGTATTCGTTATGCAAATACTGCAGTAAAGATTCTGAAATATTATTCAGGAACTGAAGTTTGTGGCAAAGTAAAGATGTCTCATGGTGTAGGGATGAACAATACAAGAGTCCTTGTTGAACGCGATGCATTCAGCGGGGAACATGAATCTGATATGGACAATAACACTTACTGGATTCCTATCGCCGCTGTTGATGCTGATGAAAATGGAGACTATTGTGTTACAGTACCAGCAGGCCATATTCGTTTCAGTGCATATTTGGGCGATAATGATCCAATTGTAGATAGAGATGCGATTCGCAAGGGTGATTATCAAGCCACAATTGCAGATTTCACAACTTTGTTGAATGAGAATAGAGAGACCAACCCAATCACAGGGCTTCTTGGCGGAGTCTCAAATATGACTTGGTTGAATGAGATTCACCTGAACGTCAGTGGCAAGCAAGGCCATTCTGGTGAGCGCTATACTGAATCAATCGATATGGTCATCGAAACTTCAGGAGTTAGCGGAACAGTCTCATGGGCTGGCCACGAATCATTTGAGGGCGACCCACTTATCGAAGTAGAGTTCTATCTACGTAGTATATGGTCCAATACCGACAACTATTCAGTAGTCACAACCAATGGTTCCTTCACTAGCGATGAGTCAAGAATTGTAGGACCTGGCCAAGGAGAAATCACTTTTACAGAAAACGGAACTTTCACTTCTTCCTCTAACAGTGAAACAACCTTTGTCAAGAACTTCACTGGAGAATATACCCGTAATATTGGAACTGATCAGACTTACACGGGTGATGGGACATGGGTTGGTTCTGGAACAATCAAAGCTAATCCCGAAGATATCGCCGACAATAGTACGTCAAATATACTCAATTGTGAAGAAGATAATGGTACATTTAGCCTTAATTTGAGCAAGGGTTGGCAAATTTGTTTGCAAACAGCAGGAGGTCAAGGTGAAGCATCAATTTACCTCTTTGAGGGGATATTAAATGCTAGTGGACGTATGACTGCAGGCACAACAACAGCATTTACTGGGCAATTAGTGAATGCTACTTTTGAGGGAACTGGAAGCTTTAGTGGAATTGGAACAATCAATGGAACTGGAACCTTTATCGGAATTGGAACCTTTTCGGGCCCAATTGTTGAACCTGGTTCATTCTATCTTTCAGGATTAACTCCTGGGACATACAATATGATAGCACAATTAGAGAACGGCAAGGAAGTTCTTCTACCACAGCCTGTGGAGGTTGAAATCAATGCTAAATATGGCCTTGAGTTAACAATGCCAGGCAGTTTATTCTCTGACACAATGTACGACATGAATGGAGATTTATTCGCTAACAAGAGTTTTGAATTAATCGATATTGCACTTGGTGAAGATGATGTGATTATTATCAACACCGATGAGAATGGTACTTTCTCATATGGTCCACTTTCTAAGGGTGAATATTACTACAGATTTGACCTTGATGGCGATGGTTGGTATGAATTGAATTCAACACTATTTGTTTTTGATGAGAGTGAAGAATTGAAGATTAACATGGAGATACCAGTCCACTTCGATGTAAACTTCTCAATATCTGAGATAGCGTTCGATGAATTGGGTACTGCTGACCCTGAATGGGACAATAGGAATAGAGTTGTCACCATTGCTTCAAAGTATGATGATTACCCTGAATTCAATGCTACTTCAGATGAGAATGGACTTGTCGACCTTGAATTACCAAGAGGCCATTGGATAATTTCTGATAATAATCATGAATCATATATGTTATGGTTCGACTTCGAATTATTGGAAGATGAAGTTAGCCTTGGTGAAAAGAGTTACATCCATGCAGTCAATGTTTCAGGACAAGTTGTTGCAGCTGATGATTATAAAGTTTACATGGATAATCCAAGTCTTGAGCACCCATTCAATAAGGTGCCTCAAGTTAACGTAACTATGAGAAGTGGAAATCTTGTGCGCTATGATGTAACTGATGAGAATGGGATATTCGAAGTCCGTTTACCAGCAGGCTTGGAATTCAGCATAACAACAATCTCACCAATGAAGACTTCAACCGCAAGCATTTTGATAAACGTAAGTTCAGAGACTAATTATTCAGACAAAACTGCTTCAGGTGGTTTCCTCAACCTTTCTATGGAACCTTCACTTTCTCGTACAGGTCAACTTTTCATCTTTGAGGATGCACTTTGGGATGATTCATTACCAGGGTGGAAACCTGCCGAAATGACTACTACGAACAATGTTTCAGGTGTCGTTTGGTCCTCATTCACTATGACTTCAGGTGATTTCGAATTCTTCCTGCCAGTTGGAAACTACACAGTCGATGTGTTATTGGAAGAACTAAATGTCAGTACTTCAAATCTTGAAGTAAGCGCTGATGCTGAGGGATTGGAGTGGGTTCTCAATGGCAGCCCTGCTTATACTGATGTGCAGTTGAAACTCTTCCTTGATGATAATGGAGATGGTGTATTTGAGAACGGTACCGCAGTCAACGTCACCCTAACTTTAATTCCACAGTTAACTGGCCATGGTGATCAAGTAAATGTAACATATACTCATTACAATATCTCTGCACTAACAGGTGTATTGAATCTAAGTATTGAGCCCGGAGTCTATGATGTCAGAATTGAACAGCAGAACATAACAGATTCTGCAAACCGAACTAATTACCAAACATTGACTTCAGTACCATTCAATACATTAGAGGTGCCGATTGGAGAGATGGATGAACCATATCTTATTCCTCTCGAGCCTCAATGGTTACTCACCGCTCAAGTGATGAACGGTGTAGACCCACTAGACAATGTGACCATATGGTTGCATAGCGAAGACGGAGTCAACTTTGAGAAAGTAGATGCGGATGAAAATGGAAATATTGTATCCTATATCCCAGCCGGAAACTGGACTGCGGTATTACCTCAGGAATCAAGAGACAATCTAACATTGGAAATGCAGGAAGCAATTATTATTTCAGAAGCAACAGCAAATTCAGACTTGACTTGGAATGCTATCGCATCTACAAATATTTCAATTCACCTCAGTGAAGCGGAAACTGGAGATAACCTATCTGGATTCACGATAACTGCAGTCAGTAAAGATGGCCTACGAAACGTTAGCATTGGCCCTACTGATATTGGAGGAAATGCCACTGGAACATTGGTAACAGGCGAATGGACCTTCTTCCTCAACAGAAGCGGTTTGAATGACCGTTGGATTATTGATGAAGACGTATACAGTGTTAGTGTTGATGTTAGCGATGCTGGTGGAAACTTGACTTTGGTTGAGATGGAGGCAGACAAGACTGTGTTGATTGGAGGAATGATTTTCTGGGATTTGGATGGAAATGGCATCCAGAATAACCATGAAGGAATATACAATGTATCAGTACACATCAATAGCACGGACTTCGAATCTAATTTGACTACTGATGAAGATGGAGTCTGGAAGTTATTTGCACCAATTCTAACAAATTACAGTATCACTGCAAGCAAGGTTGGATTCGAAGCCAAATCCTACGATGAATATGATGTCAATATAAGCCATGAATCATTTGATTTAGCATTAGATGCCGGAAATGTTTCGGTATCAGGAAACGTTACTCACCTGTTAGATGATATTTCAGTTCTAACAAACACCTCTCTAAAATTATATCCTGTAGTAGGCTTGGATAGAGAAGTGGTAGTTGCAACTACTAGTTTAGATGGCAGCACCCTATCTTGGGATGCCAACGTAACTCCTGGAAAGTGGGTTGTTTGGGCTGCTCATGAAGGTGCAAACGATGATGACTTCTCGGTTGCTATTGGCTTGCTAGATGCTACAGTTTCTGACGGTGGAACTCTTGAACTACAAATGAGCACGGGTGGATGGCTACCAGTTTCCAGTGAGTGGACTGATTTCGCTCTTCAGAAGCACCACCTTGGTGAGAGTTCTGTCGCAGATGCTCCAATCAATGGAAGTATCGAATTAGTTATAGATCTGGGAGATGGCATGGAATTTGATTTACCTGTGGATAGCAATGGAGCAATGAATCTCCTTCTGCCTTCAGGCGCCGTTTCCTTTTCAGTGGAGTTCACAACTATTGAGATGGGTATGGAGATGAATTATTCTGGCGGAGTTAGTTCACAAGTGGTTGGAGGAGTTACTCAATCAGAGGCAACGATTATTGTTTCAAGGCCTGCACGCCACGATATCTCCTTTGAAGTGACCAGCATCGTTGCTGGTGATGCTACCGATATTTCTGACGATAAGAAAACTATGACTGCGATTCTAGTGGACGCAACTGGTGATGACTTAGCAATGTTCGAAGATATTATCATCACTGCCAAGGTTTCGTATGCTGGCAATCAAGCTGAAGAAATATTCACTTTGGGAGGAGATTCTGGGGCATTACATGATTCTGAGGATTGGAATGTTACCTTCTTGAACCAAAGTAGCGGCAAGTTTGAACAAACAAAAACTGTCAAACTTGGGCTTGGAGAAAATGCATCATCCGGTGCAACAATGAATGCTGAATTCACCTTCAAGTTGCAGTTGCCTAGCCAAGATATCGCTCGTTTTTATTCAGAGGGACATCCTATTGGAGTTAGTTTCGAGGCAGGTTCAACAATAGCAGGAGAGTTAGGCTTACACATTATGGTGCCCCAAATTCATAGCATCAGGCTAGATTCTGCACCAACAGAAGTTGGAGTTGCCCCAGGAGGAGAAGTTGCCATCGACCTTGTTATGACAAACTTAGGGAATGGAGAAGATACCGTTTCCTTCAATGTAAGTAGTTCAAACTTGCCAACAAATTGGTCATTAACTCCCTCCAGTGCATCGATGATTTTGAGTTCAACTCAGGAGCGCACTCAATCCTTTACTATCCACGCTCCTGCAGACGCAGATGATGAAACATACACTTTTAGCATTAGCATGGAAGATGGAAGCGGTGCAGCATTCATCGGTGAGGACAACGAAACCCTCGATGATTTGGTGATTGAAGTTAGCATTGCAAGGGCGGACCTGAGTATTGAAACATTCCACTTGGACGGTGAGGCGATGTATCAAGGACCGACTACTTTCGTAGTTGCTATCAAGAATAGTGGTACATTGGATGCCAATGGAGTAGATGTCACAGTTGACGTATCTGCCTTACAGGTGCCCCTAATCAACAAGGTCGCAGGAACAGCAAAGGTGGATGTTCCTGCAGGTGAAACTGTTTCAACTACAGTTGTAGTGGACTTGACAAATGCAACTCTTCAGAAGATTACATTGACTGCAACCGCACATACTACAGTAGAATCTGTTGCTGGTGGAGATACAGCGACTGAGGACTATACCAACGATGTTGTTGCTAAAGCACCAGATGAGGCCAACTCATGGCTACCATGGATAATCATTTCAGTCATTTTGCTCGGTCTCTATGTCGGTTTCAAGGCAATGGCCGCAAGGCGCGGGTCAAAATTCTGATTTCTACTAATTCAGGAATCAATTTGAACCAACTCAGTTTTGGGATGAGTTCATGAATCGCCGTTACCCCCAGTATCATTGGGGATGACTGAGATGTCTGAAAATCTAGAGCATCTTGATTTCATTCCTGAGCCAAGTGACCCGCGCATACTTTCTGCTGCTGACCCTTTGTTGCGAGGTCACCAAGAAGGATTTCGTTCGGTAGTAACTGGCTGGGACCCGGAAGCCCCTCCACAATCACCGCTGACCCAAAAAAGGCTATTCACTGGACCTTTACCAGTGGGATTGTTGTTCGTTATCGCTATTGGGCTTTCATCTTGGTGGGGATTAGGGGCGTTTCTTGGGGTTGATGACCTACAATATCCAGATTCTGAATGGGCATATGAGCAAAGTGGAATTAGAATCTTACAGCAGGGAAAAGGATTAGATGGAGAGGGAATCCATGTTTGTATTGTTGACACCGGTGTTGATTTGAACCATGATGACCTTGATCATTTGAATATTGGCTTTAGGGATTTTGTTTCTTCATCTGATACGCCGATAGACCATGGGCTGGACAATCATGGTACGATGATGGTGGGGATTCTTGTTGCCGATGGACATCTGAAAGGAGCCGCCCCCGGCGTTTCTCTTTCTGTAGCCGCTGCACTTGGTGAGCATGAAGGAGGGGAGACAGTTGGCGAAACCTCTCTGGTTGCCAAGGCAGTTGAATGGTGCTGGAAAGATATGGGTGCTGACATCATTTCTTTATCTCTCGGAGGGATGCAAAATGAAAATGCCACTTCTGGGAAGGAAGTTGAAGATGCGGTTTCGGAGGCCTTATCCAAAGGCGTCTTCGTTGTTGCAGCCGCGGGAAATGATGGTGGCTTCACAGATGATGGTTTGGTTTCTTCACCCGCAAATATCCCCCTTGTTATTTCAGTAGGCGCCTCTGTTGAAGGAGGGGGTATTTGGGAATCATCATCTAAAGACACGTCAACAACTAGTCCGGATGGAAGTCCAAGAGAAGACCCTAATTTGAAACCAGAACTGATTGCTCCAGGCCATGATATTATTTCGACAGCCCCTGGTACTCAATATTATCGAAGTAGTGGAACTAGTGGAGCCACCGTGTTTGTATCCGGCAGTCTTGCTTTACTATTACAGGAATTTCCTTCAATGAGCCGAAACGGCGGTTCCACCACCAATAGTTGCATCGTGGCGATGAAACAAGCGTTGATGGATTCTATTGAGCCAGAAGTTGCTGGAAGGCAACATGATGATTATTTTGGATATGGACATTTGAATACAGAGGCGTGGTACATCACTCTAGCGGCTCAACAATCCTCAAATCCTTGTTGATATAATTACCCTGATGGGTGATATTAACTCGGATATTTGATACAATTATATGATACAAAATAGAATATTTGATACTATTCAATTGATTTTCTATCCGCATGTCTTTTATCCCTGCCCTTAGAGGGAGGTACATCGAGGAATTGCCCATGTATGATAATAATTTCCGGAATAGCCTATTGATGACCTTCATGATGTTGCTGACATCGATGCTTTCAGTGATTCCTCTAAGTTATGAAACCGAAGCAGCAGGGACAAACCAAACTACCAGTGGAACCCTAACTGGTACCGAAACTTGGTCGGGCTCACATTCCCTAACTGGTGATGTCGAAGTTGGAGAAGGTGCTCTGCTGATAATCAACGCAGGCAGTACTATCAATGTGCCAGCAGGTTCTTTCATCACAATCAAAGGCGCAATGTGTGCTGGAAAAGCAGCATGCGGCGCTACTCAGGCAGGTACTGGTAGCCCCGTTCGTTTTGTCTGGCCAGATGCAACAAGTTCGGACCCAAACGCCACAGGCCGCTGCTATGACCCAACGAATGGAATGAACAATCGTGATTTAAATTGCGGAGAAGGATTGATTTTCCTGTCAACAATTGATACCTCACTAACAGCCCTTTCACATGTTACCATTGATGGTGCATATGGATACCCCTCCTATATTCAGAGTTCAGCCGAATATACTTACGCAGCAATAACCTTTGATGGTGCGAGCTTCACTGCAGATAATTTAAACTTTAACAATGTCAATACTTCCAGCGTTTCGGCTTTTAATTTGGCAGCACCTCTGTTGAAGGATTCCACATTTAAACTTGGTTCTGATGGCGAGGGATGGCATGCTGCTGCGGTACGTGCATTCGGTGCTGGAACAGGAATTCTCTCAACCTTCATCCTCCAAAACTCAGTTTTCACTGGTGATTCTTCTGCCGATTGTGGAAGTAATGATGATGGCCGTTCATTGATTACTGCCGCTGATAGTTATATCGATATGAATACCCTAACACTTAGTCAGAATTCCTATGGTTTGTTCTTGAAGGGCTCTTCCGGTCAATTTACTAATTCTCAAGTATCGGTAAAATGCAATGGTGTAGATACCAATGGACACAAGAGCACCGGAGATATTTCCCATACTCTATGGGTTCATAATAACACAATCGTCACCGATGAAGGGGCTCCATTAACTGCCTATGATCAGGCGATTGTCCAGGCAAATGATAACACTCTAACTGGCGCCTCTGAAGGGTCAGGTATTGCTGTTAGAGATTCCACCGTCTATGCCCACCGCAACATTATCGGTCCAATCGCAGGGTGGAATGGAATGTGGATTCTTGGAGATTCTGAGGTGGTTGCTGAAAACAACACCTTTGAGGGTGCTGCTAAGGAAACTATTCTGATAGGAGAATACCATTACCTCGATAGTGGTTGGAATGTGAATCCCCCTACTACAGCAAGAATTTATTTTGCTAACAATGTAATTCGTAATAATTCTGGAATAGACTGTAGCAGTGCCAAGATATATGGTGGCGAATTCCTTTGTCCTGCTATACATGTATTCATGTCAAGTGGTTCTTTCATCGACAATGTAATTGAATCCAATGTGGGTGATGGCATCAGAGTGACTGGAGGGATTGTTAATTTCCAGGGCAATGAGGTGATGGTCGGTGATTTTGCAGCCCGTGTTTCAGATTTTGACGATAATTATGGGAACAAGTATGGCTCAATTGCTTTCTTCAGTGATAATGTTTGGACAAATGCTACTCAAATTTACAACGTATCAGAATCCAGAGTGGCAGTTCAAAGTGAGCATATTCCAAATCCAGGTGGTACAGAATTATATCCAGTACAATTGAGTTGGAGTGGTGCAGAGTGTCCGGCAGTTGTTAACGAATGTCTTATTCTTCCTCCAGTATCTGAAAAGAAACCGAAGGGCATGCCACTATCTATGGATTTATTGAATAATGCAACAACTTTTACTTTCGCAGATTTGACAAACTTTGATCTTGGAAAAGTGCATATCCAAAACCAAAATTCTGCATGGGGTGTGCAAGTACAGAAGGGAGAATTAGTCCGCTTTAGAACGATGGCTAAGGGCAACCAAGTTGGAGGCGCTTACTTGCTAGTCACAGACGCAATGGGAAACGAATTGTATAATTTCACCACAGATGATTACGGCTACACACCTCAATTTACTCTACCTTCTAATTTCCACATCGATACAAATTGGAATCATCTTGCTAATGATCCTGGTGAAGATTCATGCAATGATGGAATCGATAATGATGGTGATGCAAAAATCGATAATGCAGATGGAGATTGTGTTAGTGGAAGAGAAATGTCTACTTATTCCGTCTGGGCATATAAATTTGAAAAGGGACTAGCTGAGTATTCCTTTGTACTATCTACCGTAGTAGATGATGTATTATCATTGGTTAATTTGGAACCATCATTGACAATCAATCAACCTGATGGGTTTTCATTCAAGAGAATTGTTGAAATTTCAGGAACTAGTTGGGATGGTGTTTCAGGACCATATTTCAATGATTTTGATGCACAGTGGTCACAACAGGGTGTTGTTCGCCAAATCCAAATCAAACCTCCCGGTGTTTTGGATTGGGATGATGCATATTTTGCCTCTGATGACTCAGGTGCGGCTGGAGGAGTCAATAAATCCAATCACCCTTTCCGTCTTTGGTCATATGAATGGGATATGAGCAATAATCCAGAAGGTGATTATACATTCGAGATTAGAGCATTTGATGGATTAGATTACAGCCCAACTATCACAAGAATCTACAAATTGAATACAATTGCTCCAACCATTCTTATTGATTCCCCGGCCAACCATTCTTCACATGATGATGGAAATGTTATCTTCATTGGGAGAGCAACCGACCCATACACTGGGATTCAAGGTTCAGACATCGAAAAGATTTGGTTCAGCATAGTAGGGCCAGATGGTATTCCGACTAGTACCAGTACAACTGGTGGGAAATCTTGGTCATGGGAGTGGGATTTTTCTCCTCTAGTTAGTGGTGAATATGAGGTCACAATTTGGGCCAGCGACTCTGATTTCTGCAAAAATGGGCCAGGAGAGTGCTTGGCAAGGACGCTTGTATTGAATGTGGATACCGATAATTCTATTCCAATTGTGGGGATTTCAACTCCTTATAACACTGAAACTGTCACGGCTTCAAGTACTACAATGATTGATGGACACTCTCGGGATACCGACGGACAAGTAACAAAGATTGAATTCACAGTAACAAATCAAGATGGACTTGAAGAGCAAAACCATCCAGCTACCATTACCATGGGCAATATTAGAGAAGATGGTTATTGGCAGACAACTTGGGATACCTCAAATCTTCTTCACGGGCGGCAATATACCTTAACGGCCCGCTCCTTCGATGGCTACGATTATTCCACAGCCAAGTCAGTAACAGTTGAAATTGACAACCCTCCTGAACACGGCAATATCCCTCCTGTATTCAATGCAACAGGTTGGGTTGAAGTAGTCAAGGTATTCTGCGATTCAGGGTCGAATTCAGTTAATCAATGTGGAGAGTCTAAGACCCTGAATTTGTCTAAATACTTCAGTGATGAAGATCAACCAATGTCAACAGGTGATTTTATCGTTGTAGATAATCCCGCTATTTCAAGTGATGATCATTATGGTATCGTGATAACAATTACAACCTCCGGAATTGCAACATTTGACACCATTAAGATGAGGGATTACAGCGATGATATTTCTGAATGGTCTCTGAAAGGAGTGCAGTTCCAATATATTGATGCTTCTGGTTCAAAGGCTACTTCATTATTGGTGGATTTCCATGTTGAATCTTCTAGTTTCACTTATCAAATGGAAGGAGATGGCGATATTGCTGAGGATGGAATCCTTAAATTTTCAGGAGAAGGTAGGCCAGGTGCAAAGGTCACCGCCAGAATAAAGGATGGTCAAAGGTCAATTGGAGAGGCAACTGTTGGAGAGAATGGTCTTTGGGCTATGGAAATAAGTGGTAAAGAACTGAATGGAGTTGGTTCACACTCTATCGTCTTCGAATACTCTGGAGTCATGACAGAACCCGTTTCAGTTCAAGTAGGAGTCCAAAATGAAGGATTGGCAACTTGGATGATAGTGGTTGGAATTCTTATTGCTGTCGTAATTCTTGGAGTGATGTTTGTTTTCTTCTTTGTTGAATTTGAAGAATTCGATGAGGAAGATATGGATCAAAATCAAGATACTACTTCTGGGGAGGACGACCCATACGCATGGGCAAAACAGGCAGAAGCAGAAGTTGCGGCCCCTGTCGCAACACCTCAGCCTACACCAGCACCGCAGCCTGTAGCATCTTCCCAATATCCTGGATGGATGTGGGATGCAGCCAGCAATCAGTGGGTTCCTGACCCAAATCACCCTCAGTGATGCAGGATATCTAATATCCATGGCATCGTATAATGTAGGTATAGGAACACAGGACGGTAGGTAAGCATGGTAATACCAAAACCGGGGGTCCAAGAGAGGATTCTACTACATCTTCGAGATTATTCTGATTTTTCAGATGCTGTTGAAGTGCCTTTCTCATTATCACAAATGGGGATTGCAAATGCAGTTGCAATAGCTCGTTCAAATGTACCAAGGGCCATTGCTGGGTTGAAAGATCAGGGATTATTAATCGAGCGCCAAGCGCATGTAACTGGAGTTAGTCGAAAACGCAAAGCCTACTTTTTAACAAAACCTGGAATTGCTTTGGCTGAAGACACTTGGAAGCGGTTGAGGTCCTTTCCTCTGCGCTGCATTATCCACGGTGGTGACATTATTTCCACTTCACTAGGAGAGATTCAGAATACTCTGCCTTTTTCAATGCGCCCAGTCGATGTCATCAGATATCTAGATGACAATGGAATAATCGATATTCGAAGCCTTTCAGAAGATTTAATCGAACGCGACCTCTCTAAACACGTGGAAAAACAATTGGTGACTTCACTCGGTGACTTGCCACGCTTGAGACATTTCTATGGCCGTCAAGTTGAATTAGGAATGATGGCCGATTTACTTGAAGCAAGGGATGACCCTTCGTTGGCTGTACGTACAATCCATGTTGCAGGAATTGCTGGAATCGGTAAAACAACTGTAGCATCAAAATTGATTGAGCGTTTTATGCACCGCAGAAACCTTCTCTACCATCGTTGCCAAGATTGGGAAGGAGCACGAGGTTTTCTCGATGCAGTCGCTGATTGGCTAGCAAGCATTGGTGATGGAATGTTGACAGATTATCTGACTTCAACACCGCACCCCCGTCCAGATGATGCGGCCAAAATCCTAGCAGATGCCTTGAGCATTGCCCCATCGCTAATTGTTATTGACGATTATCACAAAGTCAGTGATAAAATTCTTCACCAAACTATCAAGGCTTTCGCTTTGAGGATACCTAAAATCGATCAAGATATTGGGCTTGTGATTTTCTCACGCTCACATCGAGTTGCAATTCCAACCAAAGATGCTGAGGGGAACATCATCAGTATGCCGATGGTCTTGACGGGATTAGATGTTGAGGCATCGAAACATTTGCTTCCAGCCTTTGAAGACTTACAAAAGGAGCAATTCATGTTTATCCATTCAATGGCAAGAGGCCATCCCTTAGTACTGGAATTGATTAACAGAGGAGCACCTGCTACCGCATTTCACGAAACTTTGGAGAACTACATAGCGGTTGAAATTTTCAGTAAACTATCCGCTGAGCAAAAGCGTCTGCTCGGAGCATTAGCGATTTACAGAGAGGCAATACCCTTAGCAGCATTAGCAGCACAAGGTTTGGATACTGATGAACTGGATTCATTGGTTGAGCAGGGCCTTGCAAGACAAGCCGATGCTGATTCATATGACGTTCACGATTTGATTCGCGAATTCCTCCATTCCGGAATGAAAGAAGAAACCGCAGAATCCCTTCACAAGCATGCTGCTGATTGGTATTCTAATAAATTGTCATCTGCAGAATCAATAATTGAATTTCTTCATCATCTAATAAAATGCAATCAATCTGAGAGGGCTGCAGATGTGGTGTCGCAACATGGTGAAAACTTGGTTCGCGATGGTAGAATGGAACTATTGGTTATTCTCGAAGCAATAGACTTGCAATCTGTGGCCGAGATACATGCTTGTAAGGTTCGTATTCTTCAGGCTGATATTTTGACTTTACAGGGTAGGTTTGACGAAGGACAGTCTCTATATGAGGAGGCATTAAAGCAATCAAAAACTCTCAAGGATATTGCAATGGAGGCCTCGGTCTTGGCCAGCCTAGCGGATATTTCGTTGAAGAGAGGTGATTCTGAAAAGTCACTTAACTTACATCGTCAAGCATTGGAAATATTTGTCTCGATTGAAGATGGAGTTGGAGCTGCTAGGACCTACAATAATATGGGATTCATCTTCCGTAGAAAAGGAGATATTACTTCTGCCAAAGAGGCATATTCTAATGTCGAAGAGATTCTCTCAACAGAAGAGAATACCGAATTGATTCACTCTCGTATTCTTCTTGCGCGTTCATGGTTAGAGATGGGTGAAGTGGAAAAGGCAAGAGACCACGCATTGAAATGTCATGAAGAGACCGTTTCGCAGCCAGACAAAGCCTTGCATGCGAGGGCACGTGCGGTGCTAGGTAGGTTTTATGCAAAGACGGGTGATTCCGAATTAGCCCTTCATCACTATTCTGAAGCCTTAGAACAGATGGGACAAGATGGAGACCCAATTGCCTTGGTGGAAACCACTTTATTATTGGGTGAGGTGCTTGAAGATTCAGAGAGAATGGAGGAAGCCCTTGACATTTATCGAGAGGGCTTGCTCATCGCAGAAGGAAATGACCTGCGCATGCAAATTGGAGAACTACTTGCTAGACTCGGTGGTGCTGCACCAGATATGACTAGAAGAATGGAATACCTACAAAGGGCCCTCACTGTATTCAGGGAATTAGGTGCAGAAGGCCGAATGAGAGAAATTCAAAGCATGGTACATCAGGCAATTATCGGAAGATGAATTTGCACCATCATGTCATTTAGACTGGGGCCCGATATGGGTAATTATTACTTCACCGTCATCATAAATAACCCAAACTTTCAGAGATTTCCCTAGATTTACTTCTCCAGAATGGACTGTAGATGATGCCCCTGAGATAGAGACTGCATCTGTGTATATCCCTCTGTCATCAATCAAAGTTAGTTCGGAGTCATCTAAGATCAGAGTTAGTGCACTCACATCACTGTGAATTGCTCTCAGCAAAACCGGCTCCGCATAAAATGAATTTGCATCCAATCTGCTGGCTGCATCGGCTCTTTCAACTGCGGCAGCGACTTCCCTGAGATTTTCTTCTAATGCTTGTTCATTCCACCGTGTGCGGGTGGAATTTTCAATATCCCAGGCCCAAACGCTGAACATACTAAGCAAAAGAACTCCGAGTAAAAAGGTGAATACATAACCCAATTCGGTTGCTGCAGCGGCTTGATCTTGTTTCATTTCACCCTTCAACATGACACCCCCCTTTTTCACATTCCTCGCATTGTACATGAGACTAAGGACAATTGTAGACTGAACTGAATACTTTCACCTTGGGTATGGTAAATTGTTTCAGAACTATCCATCGAAGGATGTGGAACCCATCCCTTGTAGTCGTTCAATAAATCTAGACGCATTGGTGCAGATGTCCAATCTTCGGAACTTCTCAAATCTCTTGATACTGCTGCTGCTAAAGTCCTTCCATATGGCCCGTCCCATCCTCTTCTCACTTCATGTGCTTCCGCACTGGTCAAGGATAGTCTCTGTTCTAGAAGTAAGTCAATCGAGTATTTCCCGCTACCGATTTGGCTTTCAGAAGTGGGGGTCAGAAGTGGAATGGAGATTGCAAAACGTGGACCCGGTCCATTCCGATCTAATGGCGATTTAATCACAGTTGGCTCAACCTCAGGGTGATTCGTGACTACTGCACCGGCTCTCATCGCAACTTCTAATCCCTTGATGGAACTTGAAAAACCGTAGACCAATCTTGGAGCATGTATCGCCCATGCAGTTGATAGAGTAGTAGTTTTCTCATCCATCCAAGGGCCAATTAATTCGACTTTCAATGAAGAGGGGTGACTTCCATCTTGCCAAGCAGTCTTAGCCTCAAGGTCTGTAGAGGACAATAACGCCTTCCATGGTAATTCTATACTAATCCAGCCACTGGCACGTATGCCGATTTTTCTGCAACGCTCTTTCCCATCATGTTGAATTGAAAGAATTCCATCTTCACCACTTTCATGATATAAGCGCAAACCATCATGTGTGTCATCTGCATTAATTCTCATCAGACCTTGTCCTTGAACCAATGTCGTGATTGCTTGGTTATGCAGACTTAAGGTCGTTATATTGCTAACTACCGCGGTCCAATTACTTGTGGTACCTGTAACTTGAGGATGGTATTGAGCCCCATTCTCGGGACTAATATCGAATAGGGAATGGCCACTATTTCTACTACTGTCGATGGCCACTACCATATCCAATCCTGTTGCATTAGAAGAATTTCTTTGGGCAAATGTCCAACGCAAACTAACTGGGTCATCGGCGATTAATTGAGGTGAAACTGTACCTTGGGGTGGCCATTGAACCGCGAGAGTTGATTCAGCCCCAATCGAGGCAGCCCCATTCCCCCATCTAACGGTGGCAGAAGTGTTTTGCTGATTTGTTATCAACAATGTGCCACTGTTTCCTGGTGGCTGGAAAGTATTCGCATATAAATTTCCAAATATACTTGGCCAAGATGTGAAACCTATGGCTGTACTCTTTCCTACATCATCATTATGTGCTAATATCATTCTTGCATCAGCACTACTTTGGATATTGGCTATTAGATCTTCACTATTGTTGAATGTTATAGTCCAAGTGGCACCCTCTTCTATGAAAGAATCTCTTTCCAAGACAATTTCACTTCCCACATAGTCTCCAATATTCCACTCCACGCTGAAAGTTTGTTGAGAAACTAAAGTCAGGGTATTATTTCCCGCTGGGATGGCTACCCTCCAAGCCCTCCCTTCACCAGAAGATGGATTAATTGCTTGGGCGGGAATAAGGCTGGTGCCACCTTCACCCTTGAGCAATAGCACCTGGGCAGGCGCATCTAAGTGCAGCCAAGATTCATCATTTCCACTGAGTGAAATACTCCAAGTCTCGCCGTCAGCAATTTTGGCATTGGTTTGAACTCCATCTTGTTCCATCATTATAGACAATGGGCCTTGGCTTTGGGCAAGCCCAGAATCAGGAGAGACCAACAATCTCCCTTCCATTGCCGGGATTCTGAAGTGACTTAGAATACCACTTCCAAGCCTCAAATCTTCAAAGCAAATCGCTGAAACTTCACCGGTTGGGTACCTAATTTGCAAATCTCGATCAAGGTCAAGGGCATCGGCCAATCGCAGGGAAGAAGAATCTTGCCAAGCAGCAGAAATCCATACTCCCCCTTGCTGATTTTGCCACTTAAATCTGCCTTCAACCCCTTTCAAAACACTGGTACTTGAATCACCAGGCATCCCATTGCTGGATAATTGGTCTATTTCATTAGACATGTCGAGCATTTGGGTAACCATGTTGCCTCTTTCAACTGCACCTTCTAATTCTTCAATTACTGGAATCATCGTCATCATCATCACTCCGATGATTGACAATACACCCGCGAAGAGTAAGACGGTTCCAATTGCGGCGCTAACTGCCTCTTCATCCCGAATTGGGATTGCCGCTGTAGACTTCATCTTCCTACCACCACCCGTTGCACCCCAACTTCCAAGATGAAATTAGCAGAGGGAATAACAGTAAGACCATCACTCCCTGATTTTCTCCCATATGGTGCAAAACCGCTATATTCATCCAATGTATTGGTTGCCAAATGAATTTCATACCCCTGTGTCCAATGATGGATGTATTGAGGGTCAATTATATCGTGCATTTGATTAGTCATTTCGAACCTGAAGTTCCATACCTTGCCATCAAATAACTCAATCGCACCAAGGGATTCTAATTCCATTACTGGATAAGCGCCATTTGGAAGGCTCTCTCCAAAATCAAGGTCGGTGAGCATCATTGAAACTCTTGGGGTACCATCAGGTAATTCATCGAAGCGAATAGTTGGATACTCACTAATTGACCAAGGCCGTCCTGGTTGGCGTTCAATACTCGCACCATTAATCAGAGCCAATTCAAGTGAACCGGTATTCATTTCAGTTTTAATCTCCAATCCTGAAAGAGTTAAGATTGCTAAGCGATGTAGAACATTTCCTTCTGAATCTTTGACATCGAATATGGAAATATCCGACAAGGATTGGCTGATTTGGAATACTTGTTGTTCAGAAGTTTCTTGCAGTGTCCAAGTTGTAGTGGTCCCGCCTGAATTAAGTCCTAATTCGCTACAGGATGAATTTTGGCAATCCAATACTATCTTTCCTTGTGAATAAGTGATTTGAACTCTTTCAGACTCAACAAGGTCTGCTTCAATCGTCCATTG
Organism: Candidatus Poseidoniales archaeon; assembly: GCA_012959275.1. Lineage (GTDB taxonomy): Archaea > Thermoplasmatota > Poseidoniia > Poseidoniales > Poseidoniaceae > UBA226. Next base: position 29,439 of record DUDM01000064.1, on the reverse strand, counting down.
TTCTACATCTTGAAGCATGAGCAAATTTATCGCCCTCATTTCAAGACTACTTTTTGAACCAGTGTCTTCAGGTGCGGCCCCTATGACATCTATTCTATCAGAAATTTGTTCAGCCAAAACATGGCTTGCAGCCCAATCCCTTTGGTCTTCGAAGTCAGAAAGATAAGGCCCGATTAGAACTACTACTCCTGACATTACTGAGATTAACATAGCGAGTAGCATGACTACACCAACGATTTCACTGACTGCTGCCTCTTCAGGCATATTTCGCGGACTTGGATACCGCTCCTCTCGTGCGCCTAGGCCATGCACGCCGCGGCATAGCCGCGGCTCCGTACATATCAGTTCGCCTAAAGAAGGCGATTTATGCTTGGAAACTCCCGCTGCGTGAGGTGACGGAGTGGCTTCTCCTTGATGCTGCTTTTGGTATCTTAAATGAGGGCATTCAATTCTTTTTCAGCCTGTCCGAGCCAATGTGTGAACTCCGGCCCATTTTGCAGGCTAATTGCAATATCTCCTTCAAAAACTTCGTCGATATGGTAGAGAACTGTACTTTCTGCTAAGTGCGGTTTATTATTTTCTGAGGATAGGTGGCAAAGCACTATACTTTCGGTCTTATCTGACACAACTTCAGCGAGCAGTAGGCCAGTTTGGTCATTTGATAAGTGCCCCCCGGGACCGCGTATCCTATTCTTCAAAGATGAAGAGTATGGGCCTCTCTCAAGCCTCAATACATCATGATTTGATTCGATCGATATATGCTTACACCCACGTAAGTGTGAAAGCAATTCATCAGTCCATTCACCTAAGTCTGTCACTACTGCTGCCCTCTCGCCTCTACTGCTAGCGATGAAACCAACATTATCGGCACCACCGTGAGGAACAGGGACAGGAAGTATTGAGAGGTCATCAGCGAATTCTAGCATCTGGAGTGATTCAAATAATTCCACATCATTGACCAAGTCTAAACCAAGTTCACCTGCAGTTCTTAAATTGCAATGAATCGGCACCCCCCATCGTCGATGAACGATGCCAGCTCCACCTCCATGGTCCCCATGATGATGGGAGATTAACATGGCATCAATATCACTTGGGTGAAGGTCTATTCGGGCCAATCTTTTTTCAAGTTCCCTGCCACTAAACCCTTGGTCGATGAGGACCTTTGCCCCATCACTTTCGAGTAGGGTCGCATTTCCGCGACTTCCGCTTCCAAGATGGGTTATCGATAAAGACATGTCAACCAAAACATCGGGGGCTTGTACGGACCTTCAATTAACCCCTTAGTTTCATTTCCCTAAGCCCAATTTTACCGCTGTTTATTGAATCGCAGAGCAACAAAGACAACTGTCTTGTATGAACTATGCTCCATCAGTCTCATAAGCGGCTTTGTAGGGTTGCGATGCCTGACGGGGCTCCGTCACGGGTGCTAGACATGCGGCGTAAACAAACAACTTTGGTGACTACAGCAGTTTTACTGACTGCTTTGATGCTACTTTCACAGATGCCGACGGTGAGCCAAGTTGAAAATGCTCACCCCGAAGAAACCAACCAAGAACCACCGCCAGTTTCCGATACCGATGGCGATGGAATACCCGATGTTCACGAAAACAACTTTGCAGAATGGATTAATTGGACAACCTCTGATGCACGAGATGTATTCGTATCTGGAATGGATAGAACGGATGCCAGTGATGCCCCACTTGATTTTGATAATGACGGCCTGAACAATACCGAGGAATATTGTTGGCCTTACCGCTGGAATTGCACAATTGATGCCAAGGGCCTAACGGGGATGCTTGATACCACGACTGGCGAGAGAATCCACCTTGACCCCCGAAAGTCAGATAGTGATGGCGACGGTCTTCCAGATGGTTTCGAAGTTTACATGTGCGCAACAGCAAGAAATGCCTATAATGCGGAATTAAACCTCTATGCTTGTGAAGATGGATTTGATCCGTTAAATGGCTCTGATGGTGCACTGGATGCTGATAGAGATGGCTTCGATGTTGACAGAGATGGTATTTACGAGTCTCATGAATGGTTCAATAATACTGAAGAATATTCTATGGGTGCTGCTGATAATTGGACTACCGAATTAGATGGATTGCGCTGCAGTTATACTCCACCTGAAGGGCCTCGCCAAAACGATGATGGTGAGTGGCCATACCTCTCATCAGATTGGCCGAATATTTATTGGGCTTGCACTGAAAACACCACCGCATCTTATGGGGAGGACGTTTGGTTAGGTACCAATCCTTCCAATGCAGATAGTGATAGATTCTGGTGGGATGGCTACAATGTTATCGAGTATACAAGCAGTGGAGATGGTTTACCAGATGGATGGGAAGTGTTCTTTGGAATGGACCCATTGAATAGAACCGATAGACTATTGGATCCAGATGAAGATGGATGGGACCTTGATAGAGACGGCTTCAAGAGCAAAGATGTTTCAGGAAAAGACGAGGACCTTGCGGCAGGTGAAGAATTTTCCAACCTTGAAGAATACCAAGCATACCTTGATGATGAAAATTGGGTAATTGCTGGCCTAAAGTCCGTAGTTTCGGGTGCCACAGAAAATAGCCTTCAACAAGTCCCATTATCGAGGGAGTCCGGTGCTTCTGCTTCATATTCAACCTTACACCATGATGTGAAGCGAATATTGAAGGTAAATGATGATACTTTCATCGCAGCCACCAGATTAGGCCTCTCGACTATAATGCTCGATGAAGACCGTTCTCAAGATTCTTGGTTACCCACCGGCTGGGAATTAAATGACGCCATTTTAGTTCAAGGAGATGTTGATACCATTGTAATTGCAGCAAATAACGGAATCATAGTTATTCCACTCGATGCAAATTCAGACCAACCTGTCGCTATTGCTGATTGGGATATAATGGAAGGAGACTCTACTAATGTTGTTGTGCAAATGCAACAAGATGGAAGCGATTCGCATGTTTTATTGATTGGTTCTACAACTGCAGAAATGTTGAGGATATCAATCACTGGCACGGTAATTGAAAGTTCAGATACATTCTCAAATTTAACTCAGACTCTGCAAACTGCAGCAGCAATGCCGACCGCCATAGCCCATGTTGTCCACGATGCGCGAAGTCGCTTATTTGTAGGTACAGACAAGGGTATGTTCGAAACTTCAGCAATCAGTAGTGGTGATGGTTGGTTATTGGAATCCCCACTTTGGCAATTCAGTGAATCTGATTCTGATGATATGAGAGAGCCTGTTTCCACCGCCGCAAAGGGTACATCACGAACCTATGTCAATACAATTGTTGCTGATGGGATTGACGGCGGAGATTCCGTCATATTATGGATTGGAACTAATTCAGGACTTCATAAATTTGATTTGGCATCTGATATCATTCAGCATTCCGGCCTCTTAGCACATTCTGCTGACCCCGATAACAACCGAAAGGATAGAGCTAACGCAGTGACCGATATTCTTCCTCTTGATGGCAAGGTATACGTCGGCTCTAAGGCTGGAATGTGGACATTACAAGGCACCTATGGAAGTATTTGGGGATTGACACTTCAAGAGAGAATCCCTGGCCATATCAATGACTTGATGGTCATATCAGTAGATGGCGAGAATAGAATATTCGCTGGGGCAAACCCTGGAAGATTCTCTAATATTGCTTTGATAGACCCAGGAAGCAATGACTCTGATTTCGATGGCATTCCCGATGGTTGGGAGTATGTTTACGGTTTAGACCCAACAGACCCTTGGGATGCAGAACTCGATTTGGATGGCGACGGGGTTAACATGGACCTTGCTCAAGATGCGATGAATGAGAGGAACTGGACTAATCTACTGGAATATCGCTATACTCCAATTAGCCCGGAGGGTTGGAACTCAACAGACCCAAGAGACAGGGACACAGATGATGACGGTTTACCTGATGGTGGTGAGGCATTCGGTTTCTATTTCTCCCAGTCCAATTTGTGGTGTCATTATCAACCAAATATGTCCTATGATTGTGATGATGAAATAGTTGGTCAACTTGCTAATTCTACTTATCTTGATGGGATGCATAGCGATCAGCAATTAGATCCAACCAACAAAGACAGTGATGGAGATGGTATGCCAGATGGTTGGGAAATTAAGCACCGAAGATGGATTGGCTCGAGTTTTACTGGTGGCAATAACTGGACCCTTGACCCCTTGCGTGCTGATGATAAATATTGGGATGCAGACGCAGATGGTTTAGCCAATCTCTGTGAATATAATTGGCAATCATATGTCGAAGAAGGTTTGGCAGGAAATCTCTTAGAAAGCCACGGTGAATCGGCTGAAGGAGCAGCCGATTGGTCTCTTACAGACCCAAATAACCCCGATTCAGATGGTGATGGATTACCTGATGGCTGGGAAGCACTATATGAGTGCATTTGGGATGCATCTAATCTTGGAATCAGCCCGTTAAATGGCTCTGATGCTTTCAATAATCCAGACAATGATGGTTATGATGTTAACCATGATGGAGTTCTTGATTTTGATGAACAATTGGTTAATTACTTGGAATACCATTTGAAGGACACATTATTCCTAGGAAATAAAACTCTCGACGGTGAAGAAATCCCACAATCATTCAATAGTAGTCTTTTCAATAATATGTCTGATTGGGGGGCTCCTGAAAAGCCATTTGGTGATTATGTATCTGCATCGGTAACCGTTGGTCAACCCAAGGCTCATTTCGGCTCTTCAAACCCTCTGCTCTCTGATACTGATGGTGATGGTATGCCTGATGGCTGGGAAGTTTACTATGCACGTTGGGATTTACTGAGTGATGAATGGATTTTGAATCCCGTTGATGGTACAGATTTTGGGGGAGACCCTGATGATGATGGAATGGCTAATTGGGAAGAATACAATGCTATTGACCCGATGATGACTGAAACAAATGCCAATAAATCTGCTCCTCAATGGTTTGTACTGACATCAGGAAACACTTCGTTGTTACAAGAATGGAATTCTGCAACTGCGAGTAAAAGTTTTGGTTCATACATTAGCGCTGAACAAATTGCTTTGAAGGGTTGGACTGCAGACCCCACAGACCCAGATACTGACGGAGATGGTTATGTTGACGGAATCGAGGCGCTATTCACAAATTGGAATACCAGTGCTGAAACTTGGACCTTGAATCCATTAGTAGCAGGAGATGGTAACTTCGACTCTGACAATGACGGCATTACAGATGCTCAGGAATTGAATATCTCATCTTCTCATCCAGATAACGGGGTTGTTCATCCCGTCGATGCTTGGATGTTCCATCAAGATGCATTGATTCAAGACCCACTTGGTATCGCAACTCGAATCACCACCATGCTGTTGAGTAAATCTAACAGGGCAACTCTGGCCTTGGCTCAATTCCAACACTTTGCCTCCACAAACCAGTCCACACCATTGACAAATATGTTGTTGACAATAACAGACCCAAGTAATAATGATACTGACGGAGATAATATGTCTGATGGATTTGAATTTTGGTTCGCAAAGTGGGACCTTTCCTTGAATAGGTGGTCAATGAATCCGTTAAGTAACAAAGATGTCGATTTGGATAGTGACCAAGACTCTTGGGATTGTGATGAAAATGGCGCCATCGAGGATGATGAACGTTATACAAACATTAGAGAATGGGAATCTTTGGTATATGGCCGATATGACCGCAGGATGGGAAATAGCGGATTCGGACACGACGCCATTGCTGCATTAGTTGCGGAGAATTCGATTAGTGAAGAACAAGCCCGTCTATCTTTGTACAATACGTGGTCAAATAGGGACCAAGAGAGTAGCGACCGAATGGCTAAAATCAATTCATTGGATCCAGATAATTGGAATAGAAGTTTATTTGGAGTTTCAGACCCAACATCAGCTGATTCAGATGGGGATTTGATTCCCGATGGTTGGGAATACTGCTATGCTGCCCTCAATATGACAGGTTTATCTTCTGCAAATCGATGGTCCGCAAATCCAATCAATCCTGCTGATGCACATTATGATGGCGACCAAGATGGATGGTATGACCGAGATTTCGCTGATATTCCCGCAGCCCAAGGAACTTGGGAGAACAGACAGTTCACACAGAGCGGGACTCAATTATCGGCGGGTAAAAATGATGCCATTCCCTTCACAAACCTCATGGAATACATGAATGGCACTCGTCCTGATTTGTCTGATTCAGATGGCGATAGTATCATCATGAAGCGAGTTGCCGATGCCCAAGATGACCAATTGACAATCTCCTATGAGTTAGACCTCAACCTTTCTGATGGTCGTGAAGTGTTCAAGTATGGAATGAATCCCAAAGATAATGATTCTGACCATGACTTCCTTCCAGATTGGTATGAATATAATTATGGTTGGAATGCTGCAAATTCAAATTGGTCAACATTTTCACCAGTTGCAGTAACTTGGGAAGACATGGGTTCTACTAAGAAACCACTACACTTTGATTCTGGAACGGGAGAATTGCAAAGACCAATGTTAAGTTCTGTTTGGGTGACATTCAATCCGGCAGACCCAAGCGATGCAAATGAGGATTGGGATTTGGATGGTAATTGGGATTGTTCTGCAAGTTGTGTGTACACCCCATACACAAATTTCCAAGAGTTTTTCATGACAACTAACCCAGCATTAAATTCTCCAAATGCGGTTTTGCAATCACTCATTCCTTACATGGGTCAGACAGTTACCGAATGGTGGCAATTTAGGGCATACCTCTTGGACTCTCAAGGGGTGGACCCTGATGCTACTAATTATTTGCGAATGAATGATATGCCTGGCGATAATATCGTAGCCTACAAACTCAACGATATGGATAGTGACTTCTTGACTATTAACACAGCAGATGACATCACATTATGCGATGGTACACGCACTGATCCTTGGGAAATGTTCTACACTCAAACACCAAACCAACCACCTGTTTTAAATGTTGGAGAATGGGAATATGGTTGGTGGCATTTCGATTTGGATGGAGACCATATTGCTGATGGTTCAAACCCCCTAAATTGGGATAGTGATGGCGATTGGATGGTTGATTGGTTCGAAGTTAATGACGATGAAGAAGATGACATTAGAGGTGACGGCTCACCCTTAAGATACGACACCAGAGATACTTAATCTTAACATCTCTTTTCACCTATTTATTGTGGCATTGGACAGGATGATTCAAAGCCCCAGTCATTACCGTTGACAATGAGGGGGCGATAGCATGGATGGGAGCAGAAAATCCGCTTTGGCATTTTCCCTTGTAATATTGATGATTATCTCAATCGGAACACCTTTGCTTTCTCTAGTCCCAGCGGCCCAAGCCGGAAGTGGTTCCGTTCGACACATTTACACTTTTAGTGACGGTTCTGTCGAGGCAACAGCTCTCTATCAGGGTTCTTCTCCTGATTCTACCAATAGCATCACTATCCCTAAAGGGGCTGAAGTCACTGATATCGAAATGACTTTGCAAGGAGCATCTGCAACCGGTTGGTCTCAAGTCGATTCACTTGATAGGTCTGATTGGATGAAGGGTGATGATAATAATGTTGACAAGCGCTCTGATATATTGACATTAGGACTTGATTCTCCAAGTATTGAACTGGAAGGCCATGACCCTATGGAAAATTATGATTTGAATAATACCGCATGGAGAGATAATGGTAGTTTCGCTTTACGCCAACCTCACACAGGAAACGTATCTGAATCATTATTCATCCCTCAATCTCAAGTTAGCGGAAACTCTTTCATGGCCCAAGGTCAAGGTGCGATTTTGAAGAATCATGGTTGGTTATTCATGTCAACATGGAGCGGTACAAACTTTGAGAAAATGGTTAAGCGTTTATGGCCAAATAACGGCAGTGTTGAATCAACAATAACACTTGATAAGGCTAGTTGCACATTACCATCATTACCTACTAGCACTTATTATGCATCATATGGATTTAGAGATTGGACAGTTGCTCCAGGAGAAAAAATGTTTGGCATATTTTCATCATATCGATATCATTATGGTTCAACAGCACCTGTTCAATATCATAGAGTATTAGAATTTGATATTCGTTATGATGATATTTGGACCTGCCTTGATTCATATGATATCTCACCCCAATTCAGTGATTATACTGGAATTGGCTATGACCGAGTAGACGATTCTATTTGGGTTGCTCATGGAAGTCAAAGGAGATTAGTCTCCTATGAGTTTGAAGGAGGCGGACAATTTGATAGAGGTTCCACGATGTACACATTTTCTACTACTAGTAGCGGTACTCAGGACTGTGGTAAGAGCGGTGGATTTGTTCGAGGATTGGCAGTACATGGTGACATGTTTTGGATGCGCTGTAAGAAAGGTTCTGGTTCATGGTCAACTACTGATACTCTGAATGCTTGGGCAATTCCATCTTCAGGAACTCAATTAATTGGTCAAACCAGTACTCGTGACATCAATCAACTTGGGTATGGATTAACCTATGATGGGGAACGCCTACATACGGTTGATTGTGGTTATTATTCATGGGGAGGATCAACCTTATTCTACCGCCAATTTGGTTCAGGTATTTCTTATCCATCAACACCTGCTCCTGGAACGTCGACTTGGCTATCAGAGCCAATAATATCTGAAGAGAATATTATTGCTGTAAATATGCAGACTCATTGGTCTGCACCCTCAACAGGGGATCGAGTAGATTATTGGGTCAGCAGTGATAATGGTACACATTGGGAGTCCGTCGAATCAAATACAACAACCCATCTTTCAAACCCAGGTAAGGTATTGTTGTGGAAGGCGAGGCTAATTGGCTCTAGTGCCGTATCTTGGTGGGTTAGTTTGGAATATGCAACTGCTTACATGACAACAGGGTCTTGGACATCACCTACTACACCAACCGGAACTGAAATCGGTTTAGTTAGGCCAATTTGGTCATCGGATGTTCCATCTGGAACCATATTGAGGGTATTTGTTTCGAATGATAATGGCAGTAACTGGGATGAAGTGCCATCAGATACAGATTGGTCATTTACAGCCAATGGTTCTCATCTTCGATACAGTATCATGTTTGAAACCTCAGATACTACCATCACTCCAAGTATGGACCAATTTATTTTGCGATATCAAGAAGCCTTTCCAAATAAGGTTAGACTCGATATTGGTGATGATGGCACCTGGGATTGGTGGGGCTTATCCTTCTTATCCCAAGGTGTAAGTGTGTCAGCTAGTGATTCTTCAGTGGTTGGAGAAGAGGTGGTTAACCAACCTTCTATGGTAAGTGCAATGAATGCCCATATTCCTGCTAATGGAATTGGTAGCGTTGATATCCCAATTGCCATCCGGGCTGAAGAATCAGGTCGAGTGAAGTTAACTGACCTTGATGTTTCATACAGGATGATGTCTAGAGTGTTAGATGCTAGCCTTGATGGTAACACCCTTGCCCCTGATGGTGATTGGAGAACTCTTGAAGTTCGAATTGCAAGAGGCGATGAAGCTGATAGAATAATGAGTGTAAGCACAACTCTTGAGAATAGCCATGGTAACTCTCCGGTATTATTTTGGCAATTGGGAGATACTTGCAGCACCCTAAGCGATGGAGATGGGATTTTTGAATTCGATGGAGGTAATTGCTCGTCCTTTGATAATCAATATGGAGTAAAGACAATTCGAATGCCAATAAGGGTTAACTGGAGTTGGGACGATGAGGTTAATATGCAGGCTTTGGTAACCGTTGACGATGACATTGGAAGAGCGGTTACAAATTGGCGAACTGAAAGTTTGAATTTGAGAGTCGAGAATGATATCCAATTAGATGGCCTGCGGGTGCACGATGCTACTGGAAGAGAATTACTGAATTTTGATTGGATGAGAGGTGGTGAAAACATCACCTTTTCTGGAGGAATCCACTTTGAAGGAACCTCCATCAGTCCAGGTGCAGGGGAATTCGTCATACAAATAAGTGGGCAAAATCTAACTCCGGACGGCGACCCAATAGGGGCATCTGTTATTTTGTATCAAGAGCCAAACCCTTCCCATGGGGAGTATAATCTGACGTTCATTGCGCCTATGGAATCTACCCAAGGAGGGATGTTATTCCAAGTTGCAGTTGTCAATACCAGCAATGGCTCTAGTTTCGCCAACCCATATTACAATACAATCCGCGTAGTTCTTGATGGAAATAGCCCATTGCTGATGTCTGCGAGTCCTATGGATGGCTCTCAGATGCACAAAGGTTCTCCAGATCAGGCTATTGAAATCATTATCCAAGATAGTGTAGAGCCTCCAACACACATTCAGTTGCATTATTGGTTGGGCTGTAAATCTAGGCACGAAACTTGCTCAGACACCAATTTCAACAATTTACCCGATGCATTGGAATACAGGACGTTCACCTTGTCATCCCCAGAAGTCAAAGCAGGTGGAATCAACATCTTTGAGGGTTCGATAGATGATAGTATGCTAATTCATGGTGAGAAAGTAGTCTTCCACGTAACTGGAACAGATGCACAAGGGAATTCAGTCGCCATGGGCGGGGCTAGTGTTTGTCTGGATTCTGTTACTGGTTGCGGTTCACAGAATCTCCCTGATTGGGATGCAGCATTAGTGGTCTATACCATTAGAGAAGAATTCGAGCCAGAATTATCCCCTGAAAATTCCACCATTGTAGGACACGATGACAAGGCACCTTTGCACCCTGGGATTCCATATAATTTAGTTCTGCAAATTGGCGACATGAATGGTTGGAGAGATATTGATGCTGTTCAGGTCGCTTTAGCTGGAGATTTTGATGACGAAGAGACTACCATTAGTATTGACATCTTTGAAGGAGAGATGGGTCAAGTAGATATGACTCTCCACTCCGGAGGAGAGGGTCTTGCAGTTAGTAACCTGTATAGCCTAATAGTAGAAGACGTAGAGAATTCTTCTCGAGTTTTCATCAACATAAGATTCCAGTTAACTTGGTTATTCCCTGAAGTCTGGGATACCGATGGAGAATCCTATTTTATTCCTAAGTTGCAGGTTGAGGATTTATCATGCAGTCTTGAATTGGATGTCCCATGCAATGAAGTCAGGGTTGGAATGGGTAATGATTTATGGAGTCTTGATAACGACCTGAGGTTTGATCTTGAACAAGGTCACATGAGAGCTGTTGAACTGCGTAATGGAATTGACCATTTCAATGAAGATGGAGATGCCACTCTCATTGGCTCAGGACAGGCTTTACGTTTTTCTGGAAAGGTACTATTCAGTGAAGACTCGATTTCCGCCCCAGCAGGCGCTTTCGATATCGTGCTCGGTGACTTAGAACATCAATGGCGCACATCACCTCGAGAAGGTGGCTATTTCACAATGGATATGCTAGTTCCAGAGGTAAGGAGCGGCCATCTTGACCTGATGGCAACGATGGAAGACATGCCTGGCCTTGCAACTGATGAAACAGCAACAGATGTACGATTGAGGCTGGAAGTTGATCATCAAAAACCTGTTATTGAAGATATTTCCATTGCTGGAATAACTGATACATCAGACATCCCTCTTAATAGCGCATCACAAGCAAGAGTTGTCCTATCGACAAGCGATGACCATGGTTTTGATTTGAACAATCATCCAACGTTGCACTATGTGATTCGAGCCGGTGCAAGTGAGGTAAGCCGAGGAAGTCTACCACTATCGCAAGGAAACGATTTGGACGGCGAGGTATTTTGGAGTGCTGACCTCGATTTGACTGATGCAGGAGCAACGCAAATTCTACCGACCTATACACTCGACACATGGATAACTGGTTCTGATGCAAGTGGTAATCCTTTTGATGCCAATGGAAATACTGAATCTTACCCTGTTGCATCTTTTGGTTTCACAAGAACGGGGCCACTTCTAGACTTGATGGCTGAAGATACAAGCATCTCATGGAGCGACCCAAGCCCCGCTCCTGGCGATGTCGTTAGCCTTGAGGTTCATGGCTTCAATAGTGTCCCTCTAATCGGAGACCTGAGATTTACTTTGGAAAGAAAAGTAGCGGGTGAGTGGATTGAAGTATCCATGCGTAATACAACTGTTAAAGGCGCAAGTGAAATGCATATTGTTTTGGAATATGCTGTGCCATTAGATGCTGAAGGAACCCTTGAATTCAGAGTTAGGGAGTTTGATGAATTGTTTGAACTCGACCGGCGCAGCACTTCCCCCTTGACTATTGAGATAGATGTTCATAGAGATGGAGATGCATTAGCGAATCAGGTATCTGACTCGGGATTGAGTGTAATTCTCTATCTTGTTGCCCTAGCAGCCACCGTATTTGGAATTTGGATGATGGTTCTTTATCGTGAATCAGTTAGAGTTGATGATGATGAACAACTTGACCAAACCGGTGATGTGATGGATGACTTAGAAGAGCAAAAAGATATACCAAGTCTTGAATCTTCAACCCCGCCTCCTCCCAATATGTCAGCGCCATTACCATCAGGCGAATCCGTTTCAACCCCACCATCAGAACAAAGCCATCAAGGAGTGGCTCCAGTACCAACTGGGGGCTTGCCACCCGGATGGACTCCAGACCAGTGGGAACACTATGGCTGGACTTGGCTTGAGCAGCAGGGGCGGGCCTGAGTGCAAACCCCAAGTAATGAAGAAAAAATGACAAACTTGCACGAGCGAATCGTGCACATGGTCAGACAATTGAATATACCAGTTGTAGAAGTTAGTCTTGTTCTGTCAAAATATATCCGAGTATTAATTGAAGCATTACAGGCAAAGGCAATCGAGTCAAATGAAGGATTACCTCCCCGCCTAATGCAATCCTGGCCCTTGGAAGAGGAGATGCAATCACAATCAAAAGATTTTAATTTCGATTTAGAAAAAGTCTTATCCCTTGTTGATGCTGACAGAATGGACATTCTTGATACATTAATTAGAACTACAATTAATGATGAAAAATTGGTGCTTGCTGATTCTCTCTTGTTGATGAGACAATGGGAAAAGGATGTTCGGCAACGCCTTTCCTTGGTGGAATCACCAGGACAATTATTTTCACCGATGGAACTTTCAGAGGATCATTGAGTGGAATCACCTATGGGCCAAGTTGAAGAAGGTCTTGCTCTTGCTCATTTCATGCGCCTGCGTGTATTGAGCCTCAGTATATCGTTGCTTTTGGCTAGCATCTCCGGTTGTATAGGTGATGGGGATGGAGGATTCTTTGGTAGCGATGAAGAAAGTGAGTTATTCGGCATCCCTGGTGGCTTGACTTTAGCCTGCCTACAAAGTTCTAAATTCACCAATATGATGATTGAAATTGATTATACTGCGGGATATGAGCCTCAATCGCAGACGCTTTCTACTTTAAAATCACGAATTGAAAGCGTTTGTGATAAACCCGGTGGAGTGACCCTAAAAACAACCCAAACAGATTTCGGACATGGCGATAGTTGGAGTGCGAATGATATCAGAGAGATTGGGCGCGATACTAGGGAAACCCAGCCCCAAGATGGCTCTACTTTACGCTGGCACCTTCTTTTCCCGAATGGCTCCTATGAAAGCAATGGTGTTCTTGGAGTAGCAGTAGATGCATCAACTGCAGCAATTTTCTTGGATGATGTTCGGGATGCTGAAGGGCTATTTGGTCGACCTAGTGCAGAAGATATAGAAACTGCAGTTACAGTTCATGAGGTCGGGCATCTTTTGGGTTTGGTGAATTTAGTCTATACTTCACCTGCAGCCCATGAAGACTCAGAGCATCCTGGCCATTCTAACAATGAGGATAGTGTCATGTATTGGGCTATTGAATCTGGAGACATCAGTAGTTTTGTCAATAATGAAGTACCCGATGACTTCGACTCAGATGACAGAGCAGATTTGGCTGCTATTGCTGCAGGCGACTTAGAAGTTAACGAGCAACTGTGGTCATAATCAAATTCCCAGATGTTTATTTCTCTTTTTGACAACCTTTGCATTAGCAACCTGCCAAGCATCAACGATTGACCAGCCCCACAGCCCTATCCAAAGGATGACAGTGAAAGAGAGTGGGACCTGAATCAAAGTCCAATCAACTGCTTTTTGATGTTCGCGGTTGAAATGCTGCCCGAGGAAAAACAATGGCACCGCAGCAAGTATGATTGCAACCAATGGTCTCATTGAGCCCCACACGCCTACGCCTGCAGTTAACTCTCGCCAAATCACCTTGCCAATCCCTAACTTTCGTGCCTCTTGATGGGGAGCAAGTTGGATGACAATTTCTTCTTCGCTCAGCACTAACCACCTCAATACCTATCGTGGAAACTAATGATTCCAGATTCTTTACCTGCAAGTCGCTTCCACATGATTGCCAAAATCAACAATCCTGTTGCAAGTACTCCAACCACATATTCGAAAGGTACGCCAGTTCGGTTTTCAAGGCCGTGGTTAATTGAACTAAACCTCCAAGCTACAATTGCGGCCAAAATTGCGGCCAAAAATAGAGTGTATACACGGCGGTTAACAGCAGATTTAGACATGTCAGCCATATCTTTTGGAGTCATCTCCATTCCCAGCACGGCTCTCAACCACATAGGAAGTAAGCGTTTGAAGTCATTAATCGATTGAGAGCAAAGCCAAAGTCCGACACCTGGGCCAAATAATAACCAATCTATGTTTGTCCAATCCCAATTCATTGGATTAAACTCTCCGCCCCATATAGATGAAATAGCGAAGAAAATTGAAACACCTGCAATGGAATAAAGCATCACATCGGCGATTATCATTCCCAAGTCAGCACTCTCTTCTCCGCTATCATCGCGGAAGTGGCTGCTTGAATCCGTCATCGCCATTTGCTCAAGTTGCCAGTCGTCCATCGGCTTGCCTCCTACCTTGTTACATAATGCTCTTGTGGCTAATTGCCCGCCAACAGTCGTAGATGGTGGATGATGTGGGCAGGCGGAAGGTGTTGATAACAGGATTTCCTGCATTTGGAGGGATGTCCACTAATATTAGTGAGGATGTAATCAAAGAATTATCAAGCATAGGTCACTCTAAGGTACCTTTGAGGGAAAGGCCAAGAGTTGATGATAGTGGAAATACATTATCAACAGATATGCCAATCGTTGAAATTGAGTGGCAGACTGAGTTATTGACTTGTGATGAAGCAGGTTCATCTCAGATTGCGAATTCTCTGAAAAACATTGATGTTGATGCAATACTACACCTCGGCTTATGCACTTCATGTATTACCCCAAGAATAGAAACTCAGGCAAGAAATATTTTGGAGATGCGAATCGCCGACAATGCAGGAAGAAAAATCAGTTCAAGTGAAATAACAATCAACGGTCCACAGTTTATCCAGAGTTCATCACCATTGAACCGTTTTCCAAATGATTCATTTTCAACTAAACTTGAACAATCAGATGATGCAGGTTCATTTGTTTGCAATGAAACCTATTATCGCACTTTATCTTCGATAGATTACAATAATGAAAAAGACCATTTCGGTAGAAAATTACCGTGCTTATTCCTGCATCTTCCAGATATTGACAAGTTGGAAATTAGTGAGGCAGTAAAATTGGTTGAAGAAATTGGCGCATGGCTTTGTGAAAAACCCCGAATCGTAGTAGCATGTTCGGTGCTTGAAGGAATGGATGGCAGATTTATCAGTTGTAGGCGATCACCTGAAGAATCATTTTCGGGGATGTGGGAATTTGCTGGCGGAAAGGTGGAGAGGGGAGAATCCATTCCTGAGGCTTTGATTCGTGAAATAGATGAGGAGTTAGGAGTAGAGATTGAAGTAAAAGGTGCATTAGTAAAACACGTGCATGAAATGGCCCATCTTGAGATTGAATTACATGCGTGGCACTGTAAAATAATTTCAGGGCAACCACGACTTATTGTTCATGACAAATTACGTTGGTTGAAAGTAGAAGATTTTCTAGATGAGGAATGGATCGCTGCAGATTTACCGATGATATCAAAGATTCAAAAACTACTTCTTAGTCGAACCATTCTCTAATTCTCCCATCTTTACTCATGGCGGTTTCATCGCCAATTTGTCTTGGTACATCTTCCCTCCCGCGGTGCCAAGTTGCTTCTTGCAACCAAGCCTTGAGATATTCGCACTGAAGTGAAATAATGAATATCCCCCCCAATGGATTTTCTCCAAGCAAACAAAAAGAGATTTTTCCATTGATTGCTGCTTGCCTTGATAACTCAAAGGTAGTTTTCTTGCCTTGCAATTTTTGGCTCATAGCATCCAAGGCAGTATCGAGGACTCTATCTTGGTGGATTTTATGGAGAAAATGTTCTAAGTCCAAGTCGGAAAAGGACCAGGTAATTTCATCTTTCTTATTTGGGAACCGGCTGTTTTGGAAATCCAATCCATCAGGTGAAACATCAGGAAAAATATTTTTGAGGGCTGAAAATACTGTTTCAGGAATATCAGCAGCGCTGAGTTTGGTTGTACACGATACCCTCACCTCTTGGCTGTCCATGACACCTGCCATGCAGGGGGATTCATCAACCATGCGCCCAACAGCCCTTCCATGAGTGCCGAGGTGGGCCCAATGGTAGCCTCTGTTGTTCCAACCTTCAATGAAGAAAAATGGATTGGACGGTGCCTCGATTCATTACTTGCCCAAACCCACCCTTCATCACGGCATATCATTCATGTCGTCGATGGAGGAAGTACAGATGATACTCTGAATATCGTTAGGTCGAAGATGAAGGAGGATGTAAAAATCGTTCTAATTAACAACCCCGAAAAAAGAGTCCCTCAGGCTAGGAATTTGAGTCTTGCAGCAATGGATGAGGAGGTGGAACTTGTCTTCGAAGTCAATGGTCATGGGTGGGTGCCAGTCAACCACTTGGAAAAGAGGATTTCTGACCTTCAAGAAATTGAATCTGAATTAGCAAAGAAGGTGGGCGGAGTAGGCTGTCTGGTAGTTGCTGCGGAGGATGAAGGAAGAACCATGTTGGGCGATTGGATTGAATCTACATTGTCTTGCCCTCTGGGGAGTGGAGGGGGTCAATTTGCTCGCTTTAAGGGGCGGCATCCACATAATGTGCCAGCATTTGTTTTGCACAGAAAAGAAGCCTTACTTGAGGTCGGTGGCTGGGATGAAGGACTTCCAACCAATCAAGATTCAGACTTGAGCATGCGCCTCATCAAAGCAGGTTGGCCGCTTTGGCGCTCTGATGTTAGTAGTTTTCAAATGGTCAAACGAAGAAGTCTGTCGGGTTTTATGAAAATGTGCCGACGCTACGGATTTTGGCGAACTAAAACACTGAAAAAGCATAAGAATAGGGTAAACCCAAAGGAATTTCTGCCTATTATTGGACTATTACTAACTGTGGCATTATTTGCAACTCAAAGCGATTATCGCTATTATCCCCTTCTTATTTATGCAGTTGCAGTTAGCCTAATTGGTTTGTATGAAGCTATGAAGTTTAGAAAGCCGACTTTATTGATTGGTGTTCCACTATTATTGCTAATTCTACATACCCAATTTAGTATTGGAATGGTAGAAGGAGTCTTTCGAAAGCAACTGGAACTCGTGGATAGATGATGTACAGTTGATGACAACCTTCAACAGTGAATTGAATTGGAGATGAATCCATGGCAGATGAAAAGAATCCGATGACCGGGTGGATTATTTTTCTTATTCCAGCATTTTTCCTCTTTCTACTTTCAAGTTTAATCGAGCCGATGCGTTTGGCATTTAGAGACCATATGTGGGTGCCTTGGGTTTCCTATTCTGGTGCATTAGTAATTGGTTGGATTGTAAGGTCCCGATTGTCGGTCAAGAAGGACCATGAATGGCAGAGGAGCAAAGCAATCAAACAGTTAAACAAACATTATGATAAAGAAGAAAAAGGCTTGTGGCAAAAGGATACTGAAATCGCCACTGACCTTAGTGTTGAAGCTCAGGCGGTCATTCAGGGAAGTGTTGGGAAATTAATGAACACAAAGGACACTGAGGAGATATCCCGCGATAACGTTGATGGCTCAGCGCAAATAAATCTCCTAATAGATGCGGACCATGTTTCCAAAGCAAATCGCAGAGTTTCAGGGGACGAAAGTTTTGATGATGAACAAATTCAATCTACAATTGGCACAGTTCGCCGCCATAGTGTCATGGACCGTTTCTTTGATTGGATAGCCAAGCGTTTCCGCAATCAAGACTCCCAATCGATTCGTGAACAAACCAAGCAGGCAGCCCTTTCAGCAAGAGCGGACCAAGCCCCTGTGCAGAATACCAACCTTGCTGAAGTACATCAAAAGAATGTTGTAGCAAGACTAGAATCTGAAACAGAAATAATTCCTGCCGCTCCAGTAAAATCTAAAGTCACAGAAGTAAAACAAGCGGAAGAGATTATTGCCACACCTGAACAACCACGGGAATTATCAATCGAAGAAATGGCTGGTATGGGTCAAGGGAATGCCCAGCAGATTCAATCAACATTTTCTGGTAGCAAATGTCCTGCTTGTGGCCAAGGTTACGCATCAAGTAGTCGTTTTTGCGAAAATTGTGGCGGTGAACTTTGAGCCTTGACAGGCGCTCGATTCTTATGATGTGGGTGAACCGGCCACTTTGAGGCGAGCGGAATGGCAAAGCGAGACTACTACGAAGTTCTCGGAGTTCAACGAGATGTTGATGCTAAAGCATTGAAGAATTCTTTTCGTTCATTGGCTCGAAAATATCACCCTGACAAGAATGATTCTCCCGATGCGGATGAGAAATTCAAGGAAATTCAGGAAGCATTCGCAGTGCTCTCAAATTCTGAGAAACGCCAAATCTATGACCGGTATGGGCACGAACCGCCTGGCGGCTCTCCATTTGGTTCGGGTGGTTTCTCCGGTTTCAACATGAATTTTGACGATATATTCTCAGGGAATCTTGGCGACCTCTTCGGTTCGTTCTTCGGCGGCTCTTCTCGTCGTCGCCACTCTACTTCTCGGGGGAATGACATTTTAATACGACACATTGTCCCATTCCAATCTATTTTCGATGGTTCTGAAGAAGAGGTCGAAATAGACCTACCAACTGCTTGCGAAGATTGTGAAGGTAGCGGAGCAATGGATCCCGATGCATTGTCAAGTTGTCAAGCCTGTGGTGGACGAGGGCAAGTAACTGTACGAGAGCAAATGGGGCCATTCATCAATCAAAGCACTAGGACATGTGGTAGTTGTTCTGGAAGAGGGCAATTAATCGACGAAGTGTGCGAGTTTTGCGATGGCCATGGTAAGGTTCAGAAAGAGCAGAAATTAAGATTCAATGTTCCGAGAGGGGCCTCTGATGGCACACGGTTACGGATGCGAGGCAGTGGCGAGCCAGCCCCTTTGGGGAGAGGAGTGGCAGGCGACCTATACATCGAATTACGTATTGAGGAGCATCCTTGGTTTGAGAGAGATGGAGCCGACCTCCTGATGTCTCTGCCAATAGGATATCCAGACTTTGCGTTGGGCCGCACTGTTAGTATTCCCCATTTCGATGGCAGGGATTTGGAAATCAAAATTCCAGCAGGTTCCCGCTCAGGTCAAACCTTGGAGATTGCGGCTCGTGGCTTGGCAGATGCAAGAAGTAGAGGTCGAGGAAACGTCATCGTATTGTTAAAAATGTATGTGCCAAAGAAATTATCTAGGGCTGTGAAAAAAGGCCTTGAAGGATTGAGAAACGACTTATCTCTTGATGATTCTAAGACTCTTGATGAAGTTCGAAATGATGCTGATGACAGAAGAAGTAATCACTGATTATTCTTCCTCAAGTCTAAGTGAACCTGTATGTTTTGCAGCCACCGGCTTATTCTCAACCAGTCCACTCATCGAGACTTCAAGTCCAGTGCCATTACCTTCTAATTCCACTTTCAAAAAAGTGCGACTACCTTCTGAGAGGGTATCTAAGAAGACCTCATCTCCTCTCGATAAGAAGCGCGGTTCTGTTGATATAACCTCCCAATGTTCACCTGCACTGACCTCAAACCTAACCGCTGCGACTTGCCATGTGCCCTTTAGGATGTGAACTCCAAACAAAACAGGAACCCCTCCTTTGATGGAGAATTCTGGCGCCAACTTCCATACCGCCAAATCGACTGCAACTGTACGGTGTCGGATATTTGCTTCGCCCCAAGTCTCCACACCTTCTTCCCAATCGAGAGCAGCTATGGTTCGTAGCGATAATTTCAGGTCAGAAATCGCCTGTTTGACTTGGCCTTCTGCTATCATTTTACGCAGTGTCTTCAGACGTTCTTTATCGCCTGCTAATTGGGCTGCACGGCGGCTATAGATTCTATTAGTCCAGATGACCCAGATAATTGGAGTTAACATCAGGAAACCGAGGAAATAGAGTAATCCGGTACTGGCCTGTGAAACGAACCCTTCCGCCTCGAACCAAGGCTCGATACCCTCTTCACTTTGAATACTTGATATTTCGATGGTCCAAGGAATTGGGTTGATGTTAACATCCCCCCAAGTCCAATTTCCTTCTCCGTTCATTAATTCAACACTTCGAATTCTCAGAAGGTGAGTGCCTTCACCGACTTCAAGGGTTGTCACTCCCTCAATTCCGTCATCGATGATAGTACTCGAGTTTGAGATTATTGTCCGACTTGACCAATCCATTTCGATTAATTCTGCGATGATTCTAGTATTATCAGCGGTCAACAGTAATTTGATTCTGTACCTACTTTCTTCCCAACCCTCCAAGTTTAGAAGGTATGTATCTGCTCCATCATAGGTCGGAAGGGAAAGCCAACCTGTGTGGCTAACTCCTTCTTTCAATTCAATGAAATCCCAATTCTCCATTGCACTATCTATGTTCATTGGAATAGCACCATTTGCATCGGTGCTATTATCAAGATCTCCAAAGGTTGTTCTCATCACATCAAATGACCAAATTCCTGTCTCTTCACTCAATGAGGATATTGATACCTTCAACAAAGCTGTTGCCTCTGGGGTCCAAATACTTGAATCAGAATTATGTGCCGAATCCGATTGTAAACCTTGGAAGGTCAAAAATGGGACCCAAATCCCATCTACCATGGCGCTGATATTGACATCTAAGGCAGTAGTTGAAGATGTGGTGAATTTCCAGAGGTGAGGCCCACTCGCATTTACCATGATGACATCTTCATCACCTGTTGAGAGTAATCCATAGAAAGTAGCACTTTCTTCATGTAACTCTTGAACATCGTTAACCTCACCTGTTGCTGGCCAATTATCGATGCTTTCATGGGCAGCAAGCCTTGCCGAAAAACTGCTGCTAGCCGTTGTTGTTGTTGCCTCTAACCAAGTATGGTTATTGGTTGTAGTTTTCCAAACCCTTTGTGGTGCTGTTGAAGAAGAGGAATTTGACTGGCTACTCAGGCTTGCAAGAATCTGGTTGCCATCATCACCGGATAATAATCGCAATTCAACATCTGCGGATGAATGGAGCAGGCTTAGTTCAAGAATGTCAGAAACATTTGCATCAATTAACCAATACATGCTATCTAGTCCATTGAAAGTGGCGTTTATCCAAGTGGCGCTTGGATCATGAATTCCACCTCTTGTGGTTTTTGCAGCAAAGGTTTCTGCTAAATTTGAAGTCGATAAAAATGAGTTTACTTGGACTGCAGAATCCCTTGTTGAAGATGAATCAGCATTTCCCAGTGAGTTCAATTCAGGCAGGCTTGCTTGAATATCAATATTCAATGAATCACTACCAGTATTGCTTAGGTTTAACCAAGCAACTCCTTCTACAAGTTGACCCTTGACTACAGCATTATCAGTGATTGTCGCAGTATTTTCTGACACACCATCGGAAACAGTTAGCACTAGGTCTCTACAGTCGCCCCCACAATCAGCATCAACCCAGAATCCACCTGTTCGAGATGAAAAAACAACAGAAATAGATTCGCCACTTGGAAGTGAAATATCACGGAGTAAGGCTTCTTCGTCGGCAACTTGAACTCCTCCATGACTAGCATTACCGCTAATAATCAGGAAGGGACTCATAGCCAATATTGTACCAAATAAGATGGCGGCTATGCGATGCTGCATGGGTGGGCGTCGGGGCTTGGCCTTTCAAATGATTCAAACCTATGACCCAGCACGAGTCGAATGTGGACGGGGATACGATAGGCCTAACGGTACAGGCTTCACAGCGTTTAGGGCGTATTTACGGATTGGGGGACCGCTCCTCGCCAGTCGCATTGACACCTTGTTTATTAGTTGAGGAATCCGATGCAGATTCCACTCCAACAAACATCGCTCCATTCACCTATCAACAAGACAATAGCAAGATTCCAGGAACTTTGTCCATAATGGGTAGGCTACCTATGTCTATACCTTTTGAAACTAATGGGCCGGATTGGCAAGTTGGCGTTGGCCATGTATTGCCTCCTAGCATGGTTGCTGCGGACACTGGGGACCGCGGTGGAAGTGGTACATTACTACCTATTTCATGGCAACGGATGAACCATGATGAAGAGTTATTGAACTTGGAAAAAGAACCACAAGTTGTTGTTTTACTTGATGCCCTTCAATTAGCCAATCAACAAGGCGCCCTTGCCAAGGCATTATTCACCATCCGTCAACAATTCTCTTCTGCCCTCATATGGTGTCCGGGGATTTCGGGCCCTGATAACTTGGCTTTGTTGACTTGGATGGGTGTTGACTTGCACGATTTGGTACGTACTTCTCAATGCGAAGCACATCATGCATTGCTTACGAATAGCGGTCCTCGTAGGCCTGAAGAAAGCCTTGATGAAGTAGTCGACCGAACAACGCACTTGGCGATTTGGAAAGCGGAATTGGCAATGGTTAGGAGGGCAATTCGTGATGGTACTCTCAGAGAATTGGTCGAACAAAGAGTGCTTTCAAGTCCAAGAATGGTTGAACACCTTCGCCACCATGATGCGCTTTTGGCAATTCCGAATCAGGAAACAGTCTTGCAATCCGTTGTAGCAACCGGAAGAAAATTCAGAGCACATTCCCAAGCCTCCTTTAATGACCCAGAAATAATTGATTGGGTACGATTCATTTCAGATGATTATTGTGCTCCTGAAGAACGAGATAAAGTGCTGATACTACTCCCTTGTAGCGACCGAAAACCATACCGTGAATCGCGTTCTCACATCCGTTTCGGTCATGCGATAGGTTATACAACCGCCCATGAAGTCATGGTAACCAGCCCACTTGGTTTAGTTCCAAGAGATTTAGAGAGAATTTGGCCGGCTGCTCATTATGATGTCCCAGTAACTGGGGATTGGAGTGCTGAAGAATTAGAACGGATTCAAAGCATGTTGAATCGATTAATCGAAAATCAAGGTTATTCTCATGTCATCAATCATAGCGGCATGAAATTGGAGATTCCAAGTGGCGTTTCAGTTGTCGATAGCCGCCTTGATGACGGTGCAACTTCACAAGCGGCGTTTGAACGCCTGCAAACTGCAGTTCAGGAAGCAGTAGAGAAATTCGAGTTAAGAGGGTGTTCAAAATACGTTCAATTGCTGGAAGAATTTCGTTCCATCGCTCGTCGCCAAATGCGCAATGATAGTTGGCTTGATGGTTTGAGAGTAGCCGGAAAACCGCCCCGCTGGAAAGTCTATGATGGAGAAACACAAATTGCTCAATGGCTCCCTGACAGAGGGGCTTTATCGATGACAAAAGCCGCCCTACCACGTTTATTAGAGGGAAATTGTTTGCCTAAAATTCATTTGCAAGAGGGTGTAAAATGGAGGGGGGATGTATTTTCTTCAATCCTCGAAAGCCATGACTCTGATATTCGAGAAGGTGGAGAATTATTAGTATTGCAAGGTGGAAAACTGCTGGGCTCGGCGCGGGCTAGCGTTTCTGCGTGGGGTTGGCCTAATACTCCTGGAAAGTTGGCAAAGGGCCATCAGCGTCTCTGAGGTGTTGCTGTGTTTAGCGATGTGATTATGAAGGAGAAGCAGGTCGGCGGCTCGCCCGAGGTGTGATGACATGGCAAGAATGTACGCTCATAAGAGAGGAAAGAGCGGTTCCACCAAGGTCCATGGACAGGATCTTCCAGAGTGGGCCAATACCGATAAGAAAGAAATCGAGGGCCTTATTTCCTCTCTCCATGACGATGGAAAAACTGCCGCCATCATCGGCACAATTCTACGTGACCAACACGCTGTGCCAGACGTACGCAAGGTAATTGGCCAGAGAATAACTTCCTTCTTAACTTCGCAAGATAAGGTTCCTACCTACCCCGAGGACATGATGGATTTGATGCGCAAAGCAGTTAGCATCATTGATCACATTTCTTCAAACCGTAAAGATATTCATAACACTAGAGCACTTGAATTAACCGAATCAAAGATTCGTCGTCTTGCTAAGTATTACCAAGCCAAGGGCCGCCTTGCTACTGATTGGAAATACAAGCGTGACCAAATCCGTTTGATGGTTGAGTGAACCCGCTTCATTCCTCAAGTTGAAGTGCATTGGCCGTTTGCATTGGCTTTGTCGCAATGTTTCCTTTGCATAGTTTAGAGGAGTTCAACTCCATAACTGCAATATTAGAAGAGGCGGTAGAGTTTTTGAAAAACCAATCAAGTATTAGCATTATTTTTCCAGCAAAACTTCCTTCTGTAATTGCCGCCTCTTTGATTGAAGCTGCATTTTTAGATGCGGGTATGGCTTATCATCGCAAAATCAGTGCCTCTGATACGATTGAGGATTCAGCACCTTGCATTATCATTGACCCAGATGAACAGTATGAATTGAGAATTGAAAGAGGATGTCTAATTTTGGGAATCAATAGCATGGAATTTGATATTGGCCATTCTGGAAAGCGCAACTTAGGGGTAATAGAGCAAGTTGGAATGGCTGGACTACTCGCTGGACTACTGGCGCCAGAGGGTGAAAGGACCAAGAGATTGAGGCCATGGTTATTGGCGGGGTCTTGGCTTAGAGATTCTCTTGACACTGCATACGACCCCCAATATATGAGATTCAAGGACCTCCTAAGTGAAGCCGGAGAAGTCCAATGTCTACCATTACCAGAACTTACTGACTGCGATTTAAGTCAATTACCGGGCATATCAACCAGTCTATTGTCAAGGATGCGAAAACGATGGCATTCGATGAGTCTTGAGCAACGCTCTGCGGCGATGAGTGATTTGCTATTGCCAGTACTGGAGAACCCAGACTGCGCGACGGCACGAATCGAAGAATTAGGATGGAGGCGTGTAGTTGGGACAGGTTGGGATTTAGATCTTGCGACAATGTTGAAGAAATCTCAAGATTCATGGTTGGCTGATCCACTTTCCGTTTCAAAAGCGATGGATTCTCTAATCAGTACCGGTTTGCTTTAAGCAACGATTTTCAGGACTCTGCCGCAACCACCACAAGGCAGCCTTAGGGGCCTGATGTCAGAAACCACGGGATTAACAGTGGTGCACTTAGGACAAGAGATAGTTGGTACCTCGGGCATTGAAGAAGTATCGGGCATTCCATCCTCTCCCAAGCGCTTTGGTGTGATGATTGTTGTTACCATCCAAATTCCACCGATCCCTCCCATCAATGCCCCAATTCCCTCCATTGGGAATGCATACCAGTAAGCAGCAGCGACCAAAGGAATCAAAATAGTTTCAAGAATCAGTGGCTTCTTGTCTTTACCACGTGCTAATAATAAACAGGTAGAAAATAATATTGCTATCACTGATAGACAAATAAAAGCCAATGGAAGGGGGGAATAAAGAGGATTAGTGCTGGTTTTTACTCTTAAGTCTAATTTATTCCAAGATAATATGTTATCTGCATGAACGGTGTATACTTCTTCGGTGATGTGCCTTTCATGGCTAGTTTCTAAGTCTTCACTAGTCTTCTCATGAATATCCGTGAAAGATGATTGGCTATCGCTGTGGAGACTAATATCGAGTGACACTTTATTCCAGTAACTTTCAGATTGTGGGAGGATAAATTGTTGCAATAGGTCAAAATAATCACCTTCTTTTATCGATTGGGTGGTGGAAATTATCAGGGTTACTTGATTTCGATTGACAGTGTTATCATCGTTCAAATCTATGCCCACCTCTATCGTGCGAAAGTCTCTAAAAGAGCCACCTAGAAGTGGTTCTGACTCAAGTTGAAGGGCGTTTTCTAAGAAATTCAGAGTTAATTCCTGAGATTGCAGGCGAGAGGTGAATCTTTCAAGTTCAGAATTATCTATTATTCCATCTTCATATTGCGATTCGCTAAATCCACCATCAAAGCGTTTCCATACCGAGTCCACTTTCAACGATTCTGAGTTTTGATTGGTGATTCCCCATCGCATCCAATATGCCATGTCATCTTTGATGACTAATCGAGTTACTCGTTCTATTACAATACCATCTCTTTCATCGAGGTCTGCATCGATGATGACAGAAAGCCCATTGCTGTTATTAGTTCGAATTGGTTCTTCAGAGCCATAATAAGTTCCAGAACCATCTCCATCCTCTAATTGAACTTCAAATTGACCAGAGGCCAGCCAACTGCTACCACCGCTTTGCATGACATAGTTGATTTCAATTTGCACACTATCATCACTAAATGATTTACCTGCACTCCAGGACCAAGTTGCTTTGACATCCTGACCAGAGGGTGTCTTGACAGGTTCTCCACTCAATAATTCCCCATTTACTGAACAAGTAATGGTGCCTTCTTCTATTAATTTTTGACTAAATCCAGAGCGAAGAATTGCCGGAATATGTAACGTTCTCCCGTCAATAATTGGTTCTGAAATATCGATATCCATTAGTGGTAGATTTGCTTCAAGTTTGCTTTCGTGTTCTTCATCACCCCACAAGAAGTCAATTTTAGCATCTGAACCTGGAACTACAAAAACTAGAGAACTCATTACCAATTCAACTGATACAATATCTGAACTAACAAGTGTGCCAGTATCTACTTGAATGGAAGTTGTCAAAACCCCACTTCCACCTGGGACATACGTATCCCCAGCAGGAGTTTCGCCGGTGAATTGGTTTGGACCGATATTAATCTTCACCGTTGCATTTAGTTGCACACCTGCAGCATTTTCAACTTCGTAAGTTATTGAGAAAGTCCATTCTTCTGAATTAATATCTCCATGATATCCTGGCTGGAATGACCATGCGCCTATGGTTTCCTCATTTGGAATTGATGATGTTAGGGATTTACTGTGCAATTCGTTTTTGTCACTATCAAATGGCGATAGGCTATTGGTGCCAGTCAAAAATAGATCAATAGCCTGACTTTCACAGCATTCCCCACTTGCTTTAACAGTAGGTAAATATGAATTTGGCGCAGCAATTAACGAGAAGAATAGCAGGCTCAGGACGAGAAGTGGCTGTAATTTCATCTCCTCACCGAACACCTTGTTGCACCAAGCACCTTTGAAACCAACGTCTGAAGGTACAGTCAATAAGCCTAATTCACTATCAAAGGGCTCTTTCGAGAACACTTCCTATTTCCTTTTCAAAGAGAGTGACTAATGCCTCAGAAACTTCGTCGTGCAAATCGTCTGGTAATATGGAAAGGCCAAGTCTTGCAGCAGCACGGGTTGCTTTCAACTCTGCATAAACTGAACGGGCCTTTGAGGTGAAGTAATAGGTTAGTGATTCTTTTAACTCAGCTTTCAATTCTGGGTCTTCATCGATTCTATTTTTGATGTGAGCCTTCAATTCGTCTTTCACCAATTCCCTAACTGCTTCGATAACTAAATCTTCGGTTTGCATTAAGTCTTTCAGTTGTTCTTTCATCGAACCGCCTAAGATTCTCTCAATTGCCATATTGACGGGGAATCGCACCTAATGTTTCAATCCTTGCACTGTATTTATATCCACATTTTCTCAAAAAATGGAATAAGATGCTTAATTGAATCGTGGAATCATTGAATAACACTAGCCGGTCTGGACGGTTTAGGTGAAATGAATGTCCGAAGTACGCATCCGAGATTTAGTCCTAACAGATGAGCATGATACAGTTGAATTAGGTGACTCCTTAGTCGATGCCGCAAAGAAATTGCTTGGCTTACCAAGAGGTATCCTTATTGCCCTAGATAGCGGAAAGGTAAAGGGAGTTTTGACTAGTATTCAAATTCTATCTGCAGTAGCAGATGGTGTAGATTTGAAGGCGGAGAACTGTGGTGGACACATGGACACAGATGTTATGGAAGTTGGTCAAGATGACCTAGTTTCAGAAATTGTCGCTACCATGAACGAGCGTCGCCCCCATGCCGTGGTTGCAACTGATGAGGACGGCCAATTTGCTGGCTACTTCTCTCCTAACGACTATCGACAAGCAATGTCTTTGGCTGCTAACAATCCAGCAATCAAGGCGCTTGAAGAATGATTTCAATTATGGCTTAAAACCAAGCCTGTTTCTTCAATAATCGCATAGCCGACTCTTTCGAGTTGTACTTGTGTACCTATAGGATGTGAGTGGCCCTCAAGAATGCCCTTTTGGCAGCCTATTTCATCATCTTCGTTGTAATACAGATTCGCCTCATTACCATTGGCGACCCAATGAACGATTTTCAGCCCACCTGCTGAATCAATTGAAGTTATGATTGCTTTCCCTTCAGTTATTTCAATATCGGCTAGTTCTTTCAGTCTAAATTTATTTGATTTGGAAAGTGCTTCATCAAGGTCGGCTTTTTCAACCATAATAATTTTTGCAGAAAGGTCGATTTCCCTTGGTTTGAAATCAGAATGCTCTGGATGGGAAGGAACCGTGATGGATGTAGGCAATCCTTCCCTAACTAATTCCAATGGTTTTGGTTCGCGCACAAAACTGATTCTTGGGCATTTCATGTCGATAATTTTGGTGTCATGGGAAAATAGGCTAGAGAGTGGCACACTGATGTCTTTCTGAGTAAGACCTAACTCAATCCAGAATGCTTTCAATGCTTCGGCATTCATTCCTTTTCTACGCATAGCTGCAATGGTTGGCAAGCGAACATCATCCCAATCACTATATTTTCCTGACTCTATGCCCTTGCGTATTTGAGAGGTTGAAAAGCCCCCATATTCGTGAATTTTCACCCTTCCCCAGTAAATTGTAGTTGGATACTGCCAGCCGAATTTCTCATAGAGTAATACTTGCTTGCGAGTAGAGTCCATCAAATCTTTACCTCTAATGATGTGAGTGACATTTTGCAAATGGTCTTCTACTGCACTCTGGAAATCTAACAATGGCCAAACTCTCCAACGGCTACCGATGTTGGGTCTTGGGTGGGGATTGGTTTTGGTATCCTGAATCCTAAAGGCTGGCCAATCACGAAGGGCGGGATTTGGTAGAGTCATGTCAGTTTTCACTCTCATCACCGCATCTCCAGGATTTAATCTTCCATCTTTCATCTGCATCCATAAGTCGAGGTTTTCTTCAATATCTTGATGACGATGAGAACATTCTTGCTTGCTTTTCCGAATTTCCTTGAATTTCTCTCCGCTGCATAAGCAGATGTATGCACCTGCCATCTCCAATAATTGAACTGCATGTTCGTGATAATATTCCATTCTCTCGCTG
>DUDM01000063.1 GCA_012959275.1 Candidatus Poseidoniales archaeon | reverse complement strand
GACAAGCGATGATATTCAACTAATTGAACAGCAGTCTGTCCCATCTACTGCTCGCCTCCCTACGGCGAGCGGTGAATTTCAAATTCGAGTATTCCATGAACAAAGCACTGGCCTTGACCATGTAGCTTTGACTTTGGGTGATATGTCTGGCCCCGATCCTGTATTGGTACGCATACATTCAGAATGCTTGACTGGGGATGCCTTTGCTAGTTTACGTTGTGATTGTGGCGCCCAATTGGAAACTGCAATGGCGGCAATCCAAGGGCAAGGCTGGGGTGCATTGCTATATTTACGTCAAGAGGGAAGAGGAATTGGATTGCACGCTAAAATCCAAGCATACCATTTACAAGACAAAGGAGCAGATACTCTTGATGCAAATCTGATGCTTGGATTGCCAGCAGATGCTCGAGATTACAAAATCGCCGCCTCTATACTCAAAGCACTGGATATTCCACGAGTCAGTCTATTGACGAATAATCCCGATAAGGTCGAGCAATTGTCAAAATATGGAATCGACGTGGTTGAGAGGATGCCATTGGTGGCAGGAATTGGGGAAGATAACAGGTCGTATCTATCTACTAAGGCCGAACGAATGGGACACAAATTGAGTCAAGATGAACTTCAGAGTTGAAACTCATTCAATTTTCCGAATTCCCTTTGGACCGAATATGAAGAATCCAGTAATCAGGATAAGAATCAGACCTACAGCCGCACTGATTTTCACTTCATTTGTTAGGCCTGCAGAAACTGAATCACTCCCCGTTGCGGTGATTTCAGGTTCAGTAATTGAGATGACCTTCGAGGCATCATTATTGGATTCATCAGATTCCCGAATCGTTAGACCATGGTCTAAAACAACGGTTAAAAGTACAACATCATCATTTGTAGGAACTTGCCAATTACAAACCACTCTACGCAATTGCCCAGGAGCGACAAGGTCAATGATGGCCACATCGAATAATTTACCATCTGCAAGGCACCTGATAGAAATGAAATCGGCATCTGCCTGCCCTTGGTTGCGAATCCATCCAATCACCTCTACAACATCACCGGCCTCAACATGGTCAGCAGAATCCGATATCTCCACCGACTCAACATAGATGTCAGGAAGCGCCATAGCCACTACAGTAACTATTTGCGAAACAGTATTTGTTCCATCTGAAATTGTTATTGTTAATTCCCACTCACCTGCAGTGGCAGGTTGAAGTTTCATCCTTCCCGATTCAAAAGTCGCCCAAGAGTAATCAAAATTCACAGTCAATTCATTGTTGCTATTGTCGATATCTGAAAATTCTAAATCGACGAATGTTGTTGAAGGTAAGGACACCATAATTTCCGAAGCCAAGGTTGAGAAAACAGGCGCATCATTTACATTTTGGACTGTAACAGTAAATTCTTGGCTCCATGTATTTCGTTCTTCCATGCCTGGTCTATCCATAACTGAAACGCTGATTACAGCCTCTCCACTCGCTTCAGGAACAAGTTTTATTCGGACCTGGTCTTCTATGATATCCGCTTCAATAATACTAATGTCTGAGGAGGATACTGCCAATTCTAAATTCTCAACAGCAGTTAAATCATCAGTGCATTGGACTGGGAAAATACGCCCTGACCCATCTTCTGTCAGTTCAAAATCAGCGATGAAATCGCAATCTGGAGTTTCATCCCATGAGAGTGAATAACCACCATCAATCTCCAATCCAGTAACCTCTACTACCAAATCCTTTGCATCGCCACCGTCGTCCCAAGTGAATGCTGATGCCAAATGGAGAATTAACGATTCACCATCAGCCGGCAGAATATCTCCGATACTAACGCTATGCGAGTATGTGCCTAAGGTACTGATATCAAAGCGGTGGACCAATTCATTCTGCATTGAAACTTGAACTCGGCTGCCATTTGGAATTATTGAATCCACGTCACCATGAATATTGATACTTATGTGGAGGGTTGGATCATTAATATCAAGGCGTACTCTTTCAACGCAACCATCGCTTAACTTCACTTTTATTTGAAGGTACTCTGAGGCAGGAAGAATTGAGGAGAATGCGGTTTGGGACCAAGCAGACCAACTTAAGCCATCATCTGATGAACTGACTTCTAAGGAGCCGGTCCAAGTACCCGCACTTGAAATTCTACCCCAGTTCTGACCATGTGGACGCCGGACCATCTCTGAAGTCCAGGTTCCTTCTACTCCTTGGCTTGAAGCCTCTAAGCCGCATGATGTCAATGTCAAACCTTGCCAGTCTCCATTTGTCATATTCAAGTCCATAATAGGCAGTTCCAAATCAGGGATTTCCAATTCCGCTACAGAAGTTTCTACACCCCAAGATGGCGCTTGGTGGACTACTCGGATTCCAACTGCATCTATCTGAAGTTGAGAATCATCAGTCCCTCCAACGCTCACATAATCTAGAGTTATTTCAGCTCCTGAAATCACTGACCAAGTCCAATCAAATGATGAACTAACATTCATTTCCCAATAGGGTGAATTCATCTTGTCTACTGCCGCTTGGGTATGAGCCCAAGTTTTTACTAATTCATTGTGCCCAGCATCATCGATTGAAAACCGAACTGAATCCTGATTAAGGGCATTTGGAATGGTAAAGGAAACAACCAGAAAGACATCACGTAAGGCCGTATTTTCAGAGGCTGCTACATCAAAAGTATTGACTACTATTTCAGGACCTAATGTCCAAGAATATGTGCCATCGGGTGCACCAACCGCACCGCCGCCATATTCAGAAGCATTT
Source organism: Candidatus Poseidoniales archaeon (assembly GCA_012959275.1). Lineage (GTDB taxonomy): Archaea > Thermoplasmatota > Poseidoniia > Poseidoniales > Poseidoniaceae > UBA226. The sequence goes on along the minus strand of DUDM01000063.1, from coordinate 7,269 downwards.
TCTTGTGCCCAAAATATTGAGGATTCCAAGTTTAATGGGCGGCTATGGGTGAAAGAGACCTTTGAATCTGCAGACATTCCAGTGGTGAACTCGGCTGCATCGTTTCCGGGCCAAACTTGGTTAGTGAAAGTCCATTCACCTGAAGACAGAATGCTGCTATCTACTAAATCAAAGGATTCCATTGAATCAACGACTCTTGCGGTAGTTGGAATCGCTGCCAATAAGGGCAATAATAGCAAGGCTACCAAAATTGCCGAGGTCCCATTTTGACTCGCCATGACCTATGGGCTACCATCGCCACCCTTCAAAGTCGTGGTCTAATGCTTGCAGTTATGCGCACAACCTTCAAACGGTCATCGACGGTCGCCGGCTTACTCGATGGCTGTGGTAGTGTAGGGGTTAGCACGGTAGGTTGTGGTCCTGCCGGCCCGGGTTCAATTCCCGGCCACGGCCCCATCGAGCAATATGTGGCGATAGAGACTCTATGGCCGTAATCTTAACGCATGAAAGTTGTATTGTTTTTTGATGTTCGGTTTGAGGTTTGAATCGCTTGTCGTCAGGCGTATAAACGCGAAAACCGAGGGAATTATCATAAGTAGTCCGAGTTAGAAGAGGATACTCTTCCGGCTGTGGGGGCCATGTGGACTTGTTTCACAAGGAGGGGTGAAAGGAGTGTGGGAAAACCATGAGTGAACTAAAGATTCGCATCGAGACCGATGAATGGACCTATGAGGAATACGTAGAAGCTTGAAGGAATATTGGATTCAAGCCTTGAATCGTGGATATACTCCAGGGTTGAGAAGTACGCAGTTTGAGCGTGCCACTTCGCCAGAATCTTTTGCGGCGATTTCTTCAGTGCTGAAGAGCAATTCTGCTAGAGCGACTAATTCACCCTTCAGGGTATAAATGGCTACTTCATGTCCGGCTTTTACCGAATCAGGCATAGATACTAATCCTGGCTTCATTAATGGAGAGCCATGAGCAAGGCTTGCTGCCGCAGAATCTTTAACGATGACTTTTGGATATCTCCTTGTTAGTAATTCCATTGGCTGAATTAGGCGCATTAGGGCTTCTTCTTGGCCCTTTTCCTGCCAAAGCCAGACGGCATCTGCTAATTCTTGCATGCTAACACAGTTCTCTAAGTTGAAAATTCCGCTTCTGTTTCTTCGTAATTCAACCAGTTCACAGCGTCGGTTGATCAAAAGTCCGATATCTCTAGCCATCGTACGGATGTAGGTTCCAGCCTCACAATCGATTTCTAAGACTAAATATTCGCCTTCGTTATCGAGTACTTCGAGTCTTTTGATGCGTCGGGTTCTAACTTGAACCTTTACTGCTGAGATGTCTGGTGGGACATTATAAATCCGTCCACGCTGTCTTTCTATAGCGGAATTAAGTTGCTCTTCATCAAAACCTCCATGGATTCTTAGGACTGCAACGTAGGTCTTATCATGAGAAAGTAAACTTGCTGTTAGACGCATTGATTTTCCAAGTAGAAGTGGAAGTACCCCCGTTGCAAATGGATCTAATGTGCCTCCATGGCCCATTTTTTCCATAGCAAATAATTCTCGAGCCCACGACGCTAATTGATGAGAAGTAGGTCCAGCCGCTTTGTCGAGGAGGATGATGCCTGATGCCATCCTTTCTTCGAGGTTCCTTGCCTCTGGTCTTTTGCCATGTTCAGGAGATGAATTGGCTTCTGTGAATTCTATTATGCTCATTCTTTGGCCTCCTCAAGGTATGATTGCACTACTGCCAGCACTTCCTCTTGGTTGAGGGCGGTAGCATCGAGTACATGTGTGTAGGGGGTAGAGTCGCTGGGATTTAGCCCATAGAGATTCTCAAATCGAGACAAGTCTCTTTGCTCACGAGCAAGGATTTCTTGTTTTCTTTGGAGATGTTCTCCTGCTTCCCGTGCAATGACTCGGCGTGCTCTCTCATCAACTGAAACTTCAAGCCACAGCCTGACACATTCGATTCCTTCTTTGAATGCCCACCAGCCAGACAGCCTGCTTTCCACGATTTGAGGGCCAGATACCTTATTCATGTGCATCCGTAGTTCTTCATCGAGGGCCCTATCGACAGAGAGGTCTTGCTTACAAAGTTCTGAAAACTCTGCTAAACCCATCGAACGCGCTTTGGCATGGCTTCGAAAGACCATTCCACCATTTAGGTAATCCCAACTATATGCTTGGCATAATCCAGCAACCAAAGTTGAGGTTCCGCTGCCAGCCTGACCGCTGACTGTTATCATCAACATTTGCTTCACTTCCATAGATGTCTGCATATGCCGCATCTTAATTCGCCACTACCGGCTCTTTCTACATTTTCACCTTCACATTCAGGACAAGTTGTGCCTTCTTTTGGTGGAGTTCTTGAGGAAATTGTTTTTGAAACTACTTTTTCCGAGGACTTTGGACCACTACTGCCTTTGAACTGTCCTTTGGAGCGGCGTTGGCGAGACCTTGCTTGGTTGCCTTGTTTTTCCTTGTTAACTATCAGATGCAAGTGTGGTTCTGGAATGCTTTCTCCGGCAAGAACCACGGGGTGGGATTTGTATCTCCATAATTTGATATGGCGGTCAACTGCTCTACCCATCGGTGCTGACATACAGATGTAGACGCAAATCCATGCAGGGAACAATAGAAATCTACCATCTAACATATTCCATTCAGGGGTCCAAGGCAGGCTGATATAATCGACTCTGAATCCATTAACCACATTCCCTACCCATGCAAATATCGCGATAATGAAGATGAAAGTGAACATCATCGGTTTCATTCCGCCCATTTGAACAGCCATTTGTTCTGGCATCAATTGTTGTTGCAGCATTGCCGCCTTTTCCTTGCGGATTGGGTCTCTTGCCATTGCCGCCTCATTTGTCATACGACGAACTTGTGACATGCGGTGAGCGATGTGAGCCTGCTTTATTGGGTCGATGAAAAAATTCCTCAAAACAGTATTAACCAGCATTGAAGCAGTTCCAATGACTAGTACTGTAATCACAAACCATTTTTCTTCTGGGAGCACTGGTGAAAGGATTGGGTCTGCATAACCGGCCAAACCTTCCCTGAATCCTGGGTTCAGCAATAGAACCATCATCATCAGCATGAAAAATAGCATCATCAGCATACCACCCGCTGGAGCGGGAGGTCCAGCGCCTGGTGCAGCCTGTGCCATGGCCTGTGCGACTCGCTGATTCACATGAAGTTTGGCTTCATCAAAGGTAGTGATTTTCTAATCATTCATTCGGCATGCTTTCAGCATGAACCACCATGGCACAGCATGGATGCGGTTCAAGCGACCCTCGATATGGCCGATGCGCAGGCTAAAATGGGGCTAATGGATGAAGCCGTATCAGAATTGAGGAAGGCGGTTAGAGTACATCCTAGGAACCTTGAAATCCATGAAAAATTAGGAGTTTTTCTTGCCCAAAAAGAACGCTATGAGGCAGCCCTTCCCCATTTACAAAGAGTCCTAAGGAAGAAAGGTGAGCGTGGGAATTTGGTGATGCTTGCTGGTGATTGTGCTTATTCAACCGGTAGAAACAAAGAAGCCGCAAAATGGTTTGAGCGATGCATTTCAATGTCATATATGCCTGAAAGGGCTTTGGCAAATCTTGGACGTGCACTGATTGGTAGAAGAAAGCCCCAACAAGCATGGGACAGGTTGCATGAAGCATTTATTGCTAGTGAAAGTTCTTCAAAAGAAGTCCATAAGGTGCTGGAAATGTGTGCCCCATTAATCGGCGCTACGGTACCAGCAATGGCTAATCCAGAGTGGTTAGAGACATCGAGTGGAATCGCAATGGTCGGTGCAGTCTCTGGCTCAATGGAGGAAATGGCTGGAATAATGAGCGAGGAGCTCCTAGTTGACAAAGACAATAGCGCATTCGATATTTTCTCTGATGATGATGAGAAAACCGAACCATCTTTGAAAATCGCCTTGCCAGGAAGTGGTTTGGATTCACAAGAGGCTAGAGCGAGTTGGGGGGTTGATCAAGAAGTTTCGATTGAATTTGAAGATATTCAACCAACAGCAGGTGCTAGCCAAGGAAGTTGGATTGGAGATGACCATTGGGATTCCATTCCTAAAGTTGAGATTGCTGAACCTGAGTCTGAACAAGAACCTGAACTTGAACAAGTACCTGAGCCTGAACAAGAACTTGAACCCAAACCTGAACAAGTACCTGAGCCTGAAGTAGAGCAAGGAGCAGATTCAGTAGAGAATGCTGGACTATTATTTGGGGTTGGAGAAACATCCCCTCCAAAATCAGAACAAGAAGATCTAATGGAAGTGCGAACTATGATTCACAGAATGGAAATGCCTACTTCGGGCAGTCCTGTTGTGGCAAGCGAAGGAAACGCCCTTTCACAATTAGCACGCATGCAAAACCCTCCTGCTGTTTGGTGCTGGACTACATCCTATGGGGAAGTGCCTTGGGGATTGGAACTATTGAAGTCCCATCCAAATGATAGACTTGAAGCAGCAAAGGCCGAATTAGAAGAATGGAACAAGCAGAACCCCGGTGTATGGTTGGCTATAGATATGCAGGCTAAGAAGAGAGTTCCTGTAAACATGGAGGCTCTTGTTCAAGTCATCTCAAACGTGAACACACCAATCATCATCTTGGTTCCTGACGATGAAGTCAAGTGCAGTTGGCCACGATGGGGCTTAGAATAATTTGCTTAAAATTTGAAGCCACAAGTTGTGCACTCTGGAGTACCTTCAGGATTCTGAGTTGTGCAGATTTCGCAGGTCAGTACTCCACCAGAAGTTTCCTCAGGTGCTTCCTCAACTACTTCTTCTGCAGCCTCTCCTTCATCGGCTTCTTCCTCAGGTGCTTCCTCAACTACTTCTTCTGCAGCCTCTCCTTCATCGGCGGCTTCTTCCTCAGGTGCTTCCTCAACTACTTCTTCTGCAGCCTCACCTTCATCGGCGGCTTCTTCCTCAGCTACTTCTTCTGCAGCCTCTCCTTCATCGGCGGCTTCCTGCTCAGAGTCATCTTCACTAGATTCTTCTTTGCTACCCCATGCTTCAGCAGCAGAGGATAGTTCTCCCTTGTTCAGATATTTGTTGTTATCTGTATCGAAGTTTATTGCATGGGCAAGGAATGCGTCGCGGTCTTCTATCCCGTTTGCTTCCATTACCTTTAGGAGGACATTTTCATTCCAACTAAAACTGGCTATATCAGTTTCAGTTGCAGCATCTTCTTCGACTTTATCACTAGTCATCTTGGCCATGGCAGAGTCATCTTCTACCTCGTCGCCAAAGGTGGCGCCGTGGAATTTTTGCATTGCTTGAGCATCGATGTCCCCATCTCCCTTTATCTCGTAAGATACTTCTAAGCGCTCATCTTTGGCAATCACTGGAACGTTCCATTCAACATTCATACCATCATCTGAGTCGGAGGTATTCATCTCAACATCACTTCGCTTTTCATTACCTGCACCTCTAATAATACAGTCTTTGATATCAAAACCAGATGGTAATATGTCGTGGATAACAAGGTCCTGAAGGGCAGTATCTGAGCGGTTTTCGAAGATTATTAGAACCTCGTAGCGACCTTTTCCACCGATTGGAATGACGGTCTTTCCAGCGCTGAACTTGCGGCGCTTATGGCTGACCTTGATGACTGGGGAGTCGCTTGCATCACGAGCACAAACAGGTCCGAATCTCTCGGCACTGAATTCTATTCTACTAGGCGCTGCAACTTCTTCATTAGCAGGTGTTGGATCTGGTGCAGTCAAACTATAGTTGATTTCTAAAGTTTGACCCGATAATAGGCCGATTGGACCACGAGTTCCAACAGTTAATTCCAGAGTGTAGCCTTCTCCATCAGGGCTACGGCGGAATTCCTCAAGGCTGACTCCATCCTTTAATTCTGCACGGAATTGTTCAGCACTCATCCTTTCTCCATCGATGTTAATGGTGATGGAGTCGGTATCAAGGGCATTGAATAAGCCAGGAATATCATCTGTAATTCTCATCAAATTGATTTCTGATGAACCAGTATTCTTAATGCTTAAGCAGGAGTTTACAACTTGTTCTCGATAACTTCTGAGAATTGCTGCATCATAAGTCTTCTGAACATCGGCTTCCAAGACAGAGAAGGTCTGTGGTTCTAACTCAATGCTGCCAGAAGAACTGTGCTCAATACGAGGGATGACTGAGTATCCTAATTCATTTGTGAAATCAGGTCTGTCGTTTGCTTCAACTACCATAACCTCTGATTCCCACTTGTCTTGGGGAAGAACATCATCTGCAACATCCGAGACATCGAACAATAAGTCCTCACTTCCAGATACTCTTACCTGTAGTTTAACGAGGTCAACAGCGAAACTGGAACGGTTCTCGAAGACTGCTTGACAACGCCAGTTGTCTGGGCGTTCATCTTCATCGACTACCATGTAGCTGAATCCACGGCAGAATGCATCGAGTTCAGTGAAGTGGGTAGTTGAGAGAGTTGCGTTTGCATTGTAGGTTGCTTTGGAAGAACCTGCGTTGACAGGCCCAACTTCAGCGACCAGTACATTCGCTTCACATGAGAGGGTTTTGGTTTCTCCTGGACTCAAGGTTCCAACCTTCCAAGTTAGGACTCCCGAATCAACTTCAGCACCTGAGGTGATTTCAATTTGGTCAGGGATATCACGAGTTACTTCCACGTCATTCAAAGAGACCGATGCTACGTTTTCCACCTCTATTTGGAGACTGATTGCTGTTGCTTCTGTATCATGGCTGATTGAAAGGCTTCGCTCTTGAGCACGGGCAGGGTTCGTATCGATTCTTTCTTTCAGAATCAGCATTCTTGCGCCCTTAACTGTGTATTCTACCGTATGGTTGCTCTCTGGCTCTAGTTCATCGATTGGTAAGTGTTCGTTGGAAAGGTCGGTTGCTCCAGAGTCAGCAAGGAAGATGTCGATATCCCAAAGTCTGTCTTCGGAACTTGGGTTATGTAATTCCAATTTCCCTGTGACATTTTGTCGGACAATCTCTCCATCGCAAGTGAGGAGTGAATCTTCAATTTCAGAGAGAGAGCCGTGGATCTTATCGCCTTGTACTAAGTCTAAATCTTCAATAGAACGAATTCGTCCTTGAGCGTGGCGGCCACTTGGAGTTGTGTCTTCAGTGAATGCAACAGGTTCGTCGACTGTTCCACCGACAAGTAAGTCGTGGCTAGGAAGTGGTGCTATCTCATCAGGTGGTGCAGGAGGTGCTAGCAAATCCATATCTGGTGGTGCAGGTGGTGCTTCCATATCTGGTGGAGCA
>DUDM01000062.1 GCA_012959275.1 Candidatus Poseidoniales archaeon | reverse complement strand
AATGCCGCCGACGTTAGTTCTGGAGGGGGCGCAGGTTCTGGTAATGCCACAGGTGTTAGTTCTGGAGGGGGTGCAGGTTCTGGTGCTGGTTCATCCTCAACGGCCGTGTCTTCTTCGGGTTCTAATGGCCATGGATCGTCCTCCAACTCCGTAGATTCTTCTTTAGGTTCTGGAGTTTCTACTACTTGCTCTGGAGTTGATTCATTAACTTCTGGCGTGGCAGGGATTTCTTCTAGTGTGGCAGGGATTTCTTCTAGTGTGGCAGGGATTTCTGCTGCAACTGGTTGTGTTGACTGCGCTTCATCTACTACTGGTTGTTGTGGAATCACGAAAGATGGAGTTTCCACTGCTGCTTCTGCTTGGTTTTGGATATTTAATGCTCTTTCTGCCATCAATGTTCCCACTGCCTCTTCATATCCACTACAATCTAGTTCTCCAGTTTTCAATAAACTCTTCATCGCATTTGAGAGGTGGTCCATACTGCATTTCATTAAATCTCTATCAGATCCCATTCTGTTAAGATAAAGGGGGTGTTTTCCTGTAGAGGTTTCAAGAACCAATAACTCTGGATCTGCGATTTGCCAAATAGAAAAGAAGAGCCCTCCTGCCAATAAAAGAGCACCCATTGGATTTGCTATAACAGAAAGCCCAATACCTCCAGCAACCATCGACCACCAACCAACTCGATATCTATCAAGCCAGTCAAATTTTTTGTGAGAAACGCCTAGCAGGGCCTCCTTTTTTACCATCAAATGTTGTTGAGAATGGGTTGTGCCATCTTTATCCCTTTTTGCTGAAGATACTTGGATTAACTCCCCATCATCTAAAATTGAAATTGCCGCTTTACCATTTTTTGTTCTTCGTAAAAGATACTCGGTGAATTCACCTTCAACATGTTCGGCAACTGAAATTGGGTTGAATACTGGAGTTGGTTCATGCACTTGAACAACCATCTGTGGTTGCTCAGGAGTTACCGAAATTTGGGGGTCTGCTGTTGGTTCGGTGTCCGGCTGCATAGCGTGGCCTATGGGTGTTACCTAATATTATTCATGTTGACAGCCATGCAAGACCTGCAATACTAGATATTATCAGAAACATGCAACCTTTCCACAGGGTGACGCTTAATTTATGGATGTCATCAAATAATTTTTTTGCTTCTGTGAACCCAACTTCAGATTCATCGGTATTGTTTATTGCAATCCTCAAGTTATTTGCTTTGGGGAGAACTTTCTTCCAAGAAACCCACCAAATACTACTTGCTAGAATTAATGGTAAACTCCACAACAAGAATGCTGGCTCGGCTGCACCAGTAGATACTACCAATGAATAAATAATTATTGAAGTTAAACTCATTAAAGCTCCATACCACCCTACTAGGTGGGCACGGTCCAAAATCTGTGAAACTAATTCGCCTGCCTCTTTAGGGGGGAGTTTTCGATGCAGCAAGGGTGCTGCTATCATCCCAAAGCCAATAATTGCTGATAGCCAAACCGCTACTCCGATTATGGAAAGCAACAATACTGCGGACTCCGCCAACATGAATTAACCAACCAAATCAAAAATCTGCGGTTAACCAGGATTCGACATCCTTTATTTTCCCGTATTCTTTGCCTGCTTCAGTTCCAAGTACAGTTTGGATTGCAGCCTCGCTAGCGATTTCCAATGTTCGCTTGCTGATTGGCCCATTAAGGACAATTGCAACAGCGCCATCGGCTTCTTCTGCTTCCTTGGCTAAAGAACGTGGGCCCATTGGCTCAGACTTAGTTCCATCAACATATACGAATACAGCATGATTTGCCTTCAGTTCTTCAAGGTGTCCAGCTAACTCTGTCACGTTTTCTGGAACCTCTTTTGTTTCAGTGCTTTCTTCTGGAGTTGTTGGAGGCATATCGTCCCCATCTGTCTTCTCAAGGCGCGCTATAACCTTGCTTGCTACTTCCTTCATTGACAAACACTTGGTCATGGTCTTTTGAGGGAGTAATTCCCATTCTTGGCCAATAGGTGCTTGAGCAACAAAGTCTACCTTCATCATCCCATATAATTCACGAAGCAACATTTCTCCACCTCGATCTCCATCAATGGCAACGATTACTGTCTCTTTTGAATTGGCCAAATCAATTAATTCTTGCTTCATGTTTCCTGCTCCATCACAGGCGATTGCATTCTTGATACCGTAGTTGATGACGTTAGATACGTCGTTTCTTCCTTCCATGACAATTAATGAGTCTGAAGACTCGATGTTTGGTCCACAAGTCAGACCATGGAAAAAGCCCAGTTTTTGGGTAGTTAATACACTACGAACTTCTTCGATTACAGTCTTGCTTGCTGCTTCCCCAGTTGCTACAAGGCTCAACAATAATTCTTTTGCTCTATCAACGACTGCTGTGCGCTTAGTCTTTCGAACATCTAGAATTTCTTTTACTTTGATAATGGCCTTACATGGGCCAACTCTGTCTATTGTTTCCAATGCTGATGCAATGATTGCGGTTTCGACATTGTCCATACTGCTTGGGATTAGAATTGTCCCTGATACTTTGCCTTTATTTGCAGTCATTTCAACATCGACATGGCCTACTCTGGCTGTTCGTTGTAGTTTTCTTAATTCTAATTCATCACCGAGCAGACCTTCGGTCTGTCCCATGATTGCTCCGATAACGTCCTTTCTTTGAACAGTACCGTCGATGTTTAGGGATGCGATGATTTGGTATTTCATCGCCTTACCCTTGCCTCCTTGCTTTGTATTTCCTCTTGACATTTATTTTCCTCCTTTGGATTTACCATAGGTTGTCTCCGCGCTCGCCAGCCTTCCCGTAGGGAAGCCTCTCTGGAGCACACCCTCGAAAGGGTGGGGTGAGTGGGAAACGAACCTGTTGGTTCAAATTGCCGAATCGCTGGGCCTTATTGAAGCCATCCCTTTCATTTCAATCAATAATCTAGTTTGTGTAAAGCCTCACTCCACAGTCAAAGCACTGAAGAAGCCGAACCCTTTGGGCAAAGCGTGTCTGAGAAGGATGTCAATTCGTTAGCGGTCTTCAAAGGCACAATTGAAGTAATGCTTCAAGATGGAATACTTACTAGAGAAGAGAAAAGATTGGTCATTAAATTGGCAACTTTACTCGACCTTGAGCCTGATGAGCCTGCACGTGTATATGAGGCGGTTAGAGACAAAAAGGAAGTTGAGGGTGGACGTACAATAGGCCGGATAAAACAACTTAAAGTCTATCAAAATCTTTACGAAGTCGCGTTAGTAAATGAATCACTTTCTAGAGATGAATGGCGAGTTATTCGACACATGAAAGAACAATTCAACATTTCAGATGAGGAAGATAAAAAGGTTTTGGAAAGCATCAAGCGCTCGGTTCAGGAAAAATTCGAAGAAGGAATGGTTGACAAAATGCTCCATGCGCTAAAAGATTCGGTGACCATTGTTGGTGGATTATTTGATTCCGTTCGAACCAAGAAAGTCAACGATTGAGGGTCAAGAATGACCTCAGAGGATCATCTTGATGATTTGTTGAATCAACACGGCCTTAGATTATTGAAAAAAACTGACAAGTGCCTCGATATGCTAAGGGAGGCCTATACAATTGGGGTTCCAATATTAATTGCAAAATCTATGACTGATAGGTTAGCGACATCGTCAGGTGTTGCTTTTCACCTTGGAACGCCAGACCCTGAAATGCGTAGAATCGCTTCATGGCTTTTCACGGTTTCAAAAAATGATTATCGCTTATTATTGAAATTGGCAAAGGCGGCGTGGAAACGCCATGGTAGAGAAGATATGCGTCTTGCTGGTTTAATATTAGCAAATATCAACCCTGGTTTTTTGAATGGTGGAGTTTGGGGTATATTTGCGGAGATGTTGCAAAAAACAGAGCCGTTGGAAGCACTTCTCGAAAGCATAGAAGAATTAGCAAGAGCGGGGCATCAAGTTCCATCAGATGAGGAATTAGAAAAATTTTGTCAGGGGGCTGAAATCCTACATCACTTTGCAGTTTTAATCCTAGTAGTGTGTTGCCGTCGAGACGGTAGTGAATTATCGGAAACTCAAAAAAATATTGTAAAAAACAGACCTTCATCTACTGAAACGATGGATAGATTAGCCAGAATGGTACTCGATGAAGCATCACAATGAAGGCCCCCATCCCTATCAGAGATGTTGTGGAAAGGTTTCTGCCAGCCGACGACCCTGTTTTGGAAGAGGTCTTGATTTGGACAATTAACAGGGATTCTTTGGACATGAGAAGACTTCTCGAATGGCTTCCTCAAGCCCAATCGGTACGAGAAAGAAGGGTTTTACTTGAGCGGGTTGAACTTTTATCAAAAGAATTGGAACAAGCGGTAAACAAATTGGCGATACTGCAGAGTGGTTGATTCGATGAAGGTGATGGGGTTAATCCTCGCTGGGGGAAAGTCATCTAGAATGGGGATTGCCAAGATTTCTCTTATGGTTAATGGTAAGTCGCTTCTTGCCATCGCAGTTGAGTCGCTTGCTGATTGTGATTCTATCATTGTGGCAATGAGAGAATATGAATCCCCGTCAGATGTTTCCAATATTCAAAAAATTGGAGATGATGTTGATTTCAGTGGTCCAAGGGCAGCATTATACCCTGCTACGAAAAAAGCCATCGCTGAGAGTTGCGACTTTCTTCAATTGAATCCATGTGACACACCCTTAGTAAAGAAAGACATGTTTCAATTATTATTGAATGCAAGTTCTGATGTTGATTGTGTGGTTCCGGTTTCCGGTGATAGAATGCATCCACTACATGCCCTCGTCCGGCCTCTTCCATTCTTATCTGCGTTGAATCAAGTCGAAGGTGGTATCCATCGTGTCATCAAATCAATGAATCATCTAATGGTGGAGGTGGATGAAAAAATGATGCTTAATATCAATACTCCTAGCGGCCTTGAAAACGCTATCAGTCAGTTCTGAATTCGCCTTCTGCAAAAGCATCAATCGCTTGTGGGTAAAGAATGTGTTCAACCATTTTTACTCTCGCCTGTAGGCTTTCAACATCATCTCCTGGCAATACTGGGATATCTCCTTGAGCAATTATTTCACCACTATCTACGCCTGTATCTACAAAGTGTACAGTGCAGCCACTAATTGTAGCACCAGCAGCGAGAGCATCTCGATGAGCGTGAGCACCAGGAAATAATGGTAAGAGGCTTGGGTGGATGTTGATTAGTCTACCCTCCCATTTTTCAACAAACCAAGGAGTTAGTAATCGCATATATCCTGAAAGAATGATGGCCTCGATGTTGCTCTCTTGTAAGAGTGCGTCAAGTTCTTTTTCGTGGTCTATTCTTTGTTCATAATCAATATGTGGTAATGCAACAGCCTCGACTCCTGCTGCTTGGGCTTTACTTAGACCTTCAACTCCTTCAACATTAGAAATTACGATGCTTGTAATGTGGCAAACGCCTTTGCTTTGATATCTCAATAACGCAGCCATTCCAGAGCCTGAACCTGAAATTAAGACTGCCAGCCTCAATGGGTCGGTTTTACTTCCAACTCTGGGTAATTGAAATGCCATCTTGATATGTGCAAGGGATGGATGATGATGAGTCCTTCGCAAGGCTTCTCCATATCTTACCCCAATCATCATGTGTGGAAGGCGAGGCGGAGCGAATGGGGAGGTAGAATGAAGTCGAGCCAACAGGAAGAGGGGGGCGACCTCAAGGCGGAAGACCTTGTTAATGTTTCAGAAAACCCTCTGGTCCGCCTAATTTGGAAGGGGCTTGGTTTATTTTTCGTTGCACTGGGCACTGTTGGAATATATATTCCTGGAATACCAACTACCTCATTTATGGTTCTGGCAGCAGGGTGTTTCGCTAAATCCGACCCCAAACTCTACATGTGGTTGTTGAACAATCCACTCTTTGGCCACTATATTCGTGATTTTGTCGAGGGTAAAGGTATTCCTTTCGTTTCAAAAGTTTTCATTATTGGCCTTATGTGGAGTATGATTGCCCTTTCAGTGTGGGCGATAACAATCGCAGGAGACCCTGGTTTTGGACAAACTATCGTGATACTGACTGGGATGGTTGGAACTTGGTATGTTGGTTGGAAGGTTCCAACCGCCGCCTAGACCGGTGTCAATCAGTGCCTAAACAATCTCTGCCCAGTGAATAACATCGTCATTCCACGGGAGTCAACTTCATCGATGACTTCCTGATCTCTAATGCTGCCACCCGGCTGAACTACTGAAACTACTCCTGCCTCAGCCGCCTGCTCAATACCATCTTTGAATGGGAAGAATGCATCACTTGCCATAATGCTGCCAATAGCCCTCTCGCCTGCCCTTCTTGAAGCGATTCTTACTGCCTCAACCCTACTAGTTTGACCTGGCCCAATACCAACGGTAGCAGTTCCTTGAACCAAAACTATTGCATTTGATTTGACTTGTTCACATACTCTAACTGCAAATTTCATTGACGATAATTGTTCTGAAGAAGGCTCCTTTACTGAAGCAACCTTTGCTTTATTCCAATCGATTATTGGTGGTTCTTCTGTTTGAACTAGCCAACCTCCTTCGATTGATTTACGGACTAATTTTCGTTGAAGGGGTGCTAGTCGTCCATTCGGTGATTGAATAGTTAATATTCTACGGTTGCTCTTTTCCATTACCTTTTCTTTGGCTCCTTCAGCATATGCTGGTGCCATCAATACTTCAATGAAAAGTGGTTCCATCTCTTGGGCTGTTTCCAAATTAAGTTGCTCGTTAAAACAAATCAAAGAGCCGAAGGCCGACTCTGGGTCACTGGCTAGAGCTGCTTTGAAGGCCTCAATTTGGGTGGCTCCGAGTGCCGCTCCACAGGGGTTGTTATGTTTGACAATAACGCAAGCATGAGGCGTTTCTGGCCATTCATCAGTCGATAGTGAACGGCATAGCCTCAAGGTCGCATCAGCATCTGAGTAATTGTTGTAAGACATTTCTTTTCCTCCCTCAACTAAGGCGCCAACAAGGGTTTCTGAAATATCACCATGGTCATTGTAAAGGGCTGCTGCTTGATGGCCATTTTCTCCATATCTCAAAGGATGATCCATCGAGGCGGTAAAAGAAATCAGAGAAGGAAATCTTGCTGCTTGTTCTTCCTTATTGGAGAAAGTTTCGGCCGCACCAATCCACCTCTTGTGTAATTCATTGGCAATTGCAGAATCATAGGCTGCTGTATGTTCATAGGCTGCCAAGGCAAAGTGTCGTCTTTTTTCAATCGTTAATTCCTCATCGTCATTGAGCGAGTCGATGAAACCGTCGTATTGCTTTGGAGAGGTTAAAATGATGACATTTCGATGGTTTTTTGCACTGGCTCTGACTAAAGTCGGCCCTCCAATATCAATCATTTCTAGTAAATCAGATTCTTCTAAAGGTGGTTTTTTAGCAGCCGCTTCACTAAATGCGTAGAGATTGACTGCAACGACTTGGATTGGTGGATATCCAAGTTCTGCTAAGCCCTTGACATCATCCTCGTTTTCAAGCCTAGCCAAGAGTGGACCATGAATTGCCGGATGTAAGGATTTAACGCGGCCATCAAAGATTTCGGGGTGGCCCGTTGCCTTTGATACATCGACTACCTCAAGTCCTGCTTCCCTCAATATACGGGCGGTTCCACCTGTTGATAATAATTCAAAGCCATTTGCAGTAAGTGCCTTTGCTAAGCCTACAATTCCTGATTTATTGAAAACCGAAAGTAAAGCCCTTGGCTTTTGGACAGCATCATAATTAGGCGGTTGCATGACCTTCAATCTCCTCGTGCAGAAATAACCTGGTCGACCCGTAATAGGCTGCTTGTAGTTTCGAATGCACCTAAGATAGCCGATGCTAGGGAGGCGGCGGGAATCCACACCTCCTCAACGCTTCCGACCTGCCCATTGGACATGATGCCGAGAGGTTCAGTCTCTGTTTGACGAAGTCCTGCTCGTAGTTCTAATATTGCATCAAGACCATCTTTTCCCGCATTGGTTGCCAAAGTGAATGGGATGGATTCCAAGGCGCGTGCGAAAGATTCCATGGCTAATCTTTCGCGGCCTGCAACGCCTTCCGCAAAGGTCCTGATATCAAGTGCTGCTAGGCAATGGATGTGGCCTCCCCCATTGATGATTGATGAAGTCCTCATGGCAAGTGTGGTTGCTTTCAAAGAATCATGAAGCCCGCGAATCACTTCTTCCGTAGCAATACCCTTTGCCCCCCCAATTTCCAATGTTACTATCTTTGGTGAATCACAACCACTAATGATGATTCGTTCTTCGATGGATTCGGCCCCTTCTCTTCGTTCCACCCTCAACTTTCTACAAGTGCCAAGGTCCGTTTCAGTTAAATCCCTCAATAAATCTACAATTTTAGCTCCGGTTGCTTTAGCAACATTGGAAACTTCTGCAGCATCAACATCCGCGAGAATGAAAATTCCATCTTCACTTAATTGATGGAGGACTTGTGGGTCACAAGCGCCAGTGGTCAAAATAGCATTACAACCAGATTGTTGGACAAGTTCTACAATTTTTTCCAACTGGTTTTGTCCTGCTTCAATAAAGGCTGAAAGTTGTTCAGGGCTTGTTACTTCAATTTCACTATCTCTACTTGGCCCTTCAAACTCCAGTGGACATGATAGTAAAGCGATTACTGCATTATCAATACTTCGGGGTACCTTTTCATTAGCAGTTCTTTTTTGAATAATGATACCATCAATCAAACGGCTATCACTGAGGGTGCCCCTATCGGCTATTGCCATCATTACATGTTCAGCCTTGGCTTCTTCATCATTAAGTGAATTTGAAACTAAAGTTGTGGCTTCAACTACGAGTTCTGAAAATAACCCAACCGCCCCTTCAGCCCCTTTTCCAACCAGTGAAGTTGCAGCAACTTTAACCAAAGTATCTTTGTTTACTTTATTGCTATTGGATTCTATTGTTTGTAATGCAACATCCACTGCTTTTCTCCAACCTTCGATAATAATCAAAGGGTGTAATCCTTTTCTCAAAAGTCTTGATGATTCACGCATTAATTCTGCTGCAAATAGAATGCACCCCGTTACTCCGTCGCCACACTCACTTTCTTGAGATTGACCAAGTGAAACGAAGGCCTTTGCCGCTGGATGTTTTACCAATAGTTCTGAAATGATTTTAGCTCCATCGTTTGTTACCGCGGTCATCCCATTCGTTTTGTACATCATTTTGTCTAAGCCGCGGGGGCCGAAAGTGCCACGTAAGATGTTTCCTAAAGCCAATGCTGCGGTCATCAGTTTTTGATGAACATCAATTCCACTAGTTACTCTTGTAGAGTTGGTCATGATGGCAACGGGGGCTCGCCCTGAGCCATTACTAGCGGCCATCAGTTGCTTCGCAGGTTCTCTGCCTCATCAACCCTCTCATTGAATCTGATGCCTAAAAGAGCCGCGATGCAAGGATGAAAAGCCAGCATAATCCAGCTAAGGTTGTCAAAGAGGTTGTCCATTTGAAATGCTTTGCCGATTCAGTTTTCAGTCCGGATGTGCCATTCTTCCGATAATATGCCCAACTCGACATTGCCAAGCCCCCCATCAAGAAACCGAGTAGTCCAGAGAGAATACTAAGAGACCAATTGGTCAATGATGGGCCAATAGCTTTTGAGCCATCATCGCCAAACAATACAAAGAGCGTTGGTAGGAAAGGGAGTAGGTAAGAAAATCCAAACCAAAAGACCTTGTCTATAATGCTTTTTCCTTCTTCATTGCTGCTTTCTGATTCGTTTTTCCATACAAAATTCCAGGCTGCCCAATTGCTCAATACGCTAATCATTGAAGCGGTTAAAAACAAGGTCAGGTCGGTGGGCACATTCCTCCATGGTGGGGATTATGATATCAAAGCGTCGATTCATAACTTCGGTTGAATCAACGGCCCTTTCTTTTTTTTCTTCGGTTGGTTTTTTGTGAATGTTGCTGGTTTTCCCATTGCCGTCCACTCGTCGAGCGTTGGTTCTGTAAATCCCAACCAGAAACTGTTGGCTCTTCAGGGATTCTTTCCAACCTACGAGGCATTGATTTAAT
>DUDM01000061.1 GCA_012959275.1 Candidatus Poseidoniales archaeon | reverse complement strand
TGAGTTATGGACTTCGTGAATTGCAAACAATTCACTCACCTTCCGCTACGAGCACTAGATATTTCTGGACGCACAAGCGTACAAACCCACCTCCATTGTCCGTGCGCTAAGTTTGGTCACAATTATCTGTTTGAGAAGTAGAAGCGGAAATTTCGGTAATCGGGTTGTGCTTCAATGGGTGCAATGGTTAAACGTTTGAAAATAATGGAGAACTCGATGCCCGCTCAAGACACTTCGGCAACTTTGCAAAAATATCTATCCCGGGCAGAAAAATATGCCGAGGAAGACCCAGAAGGTGCACTGAACAATCTGCGGAAGTTCTGGGAAGTCATCGTCGAGTCATTGGCCGATGAGTTTGAAATTGAACGGCATCCAATGAAGTCAACCAACGACATGTTTACTTCGGTCAGGTCGAGAATTCCTATACGATTGGGGCATTACCTAGAGCACATTCAGAGAATGGGTAACTTCGGTTCGCATTGGCAAGGCGGGATTGAGCCACCAACAGAGGATTCACTTTACTGCCTATGGGCGGCGACTGAAGTTTTCCAATGGCGAAACCCCGGTCCAACCGAGATGCCGATTTCATCAGAGTTGGAATTTATCAGGGTGATATGTGATGCTGTACCTTGTGAGTATTGTAATCAGGGGATTGGCATCGAATGCATCTCCGGTAAAGGTGAGCAGACCGGGACCGACCGAGAGCACACCGTACGCAAAAAGGAATATGCAAAATACCGCCGTGCTTTTCAGAAACATTACGCGACTACATTAGTCGATTGCATGCATGAGATGGTGGCAGACATGAACATACAGCAGGGGCAATTTCTGACTGGAAATGAAATTCGAGAGTGGTATGATGACAAGTATCCAGCCTATACTGAAACCGCAATCAACTGCCACGCCTATATGATGACCACGAATCTCAAGACCAGACTTTCTCATAATTTGCATGATGATAGAGAATATGACCTGTTCTTCTCCGAAGATAGAAAATTCCGTCTTTATCAACCCGGAATTGACCCGGAACCTATCACCCATGGAACTCAGTAATATCAGCAACAAATGAGACGTACAAGCGTCCAGACTTTGCTCGTTGGGTTAATATAGGTAGCAAATAAATACTTTTTCCGCTGGTTATGAGGATTCATGGAAATTGAATTGAAGATTAATGCAAGTGATGAAAATGAGTCTGATACGCCAGCGATGAAAAAATTGGAGATGAAAAAATATGTTTAATTGGTTATTAGAAATGGCCCCCTATGCGCATGAATACTGGACATTCTTGGAAATTCTCATGATTGTCATCATGTGGGAGAAGATTTCAAGGTTGGAAATGAAAAATAAAGAAAAGGAGTCAGAAGAATGAGTTTAGAGGACAACATCCCGGATTGTAACATCTGTGAAACACCGTTGAGGCTGTTCTTCAGAGATGGAGTTACAGCTGAAGAAAAAGGATCAGAGATGGGTTGGGTTTGGAAATGCAACCTGAGGTTCAAACCTTGGCATCAAAAGAAATCTAAAGTGAAAAAAGAAATATCCGACTCAAGAGAGGAGAGAATGAAAGTAGAACCGGCATTCGAGTATTACGAGGGTGATGAGGAGAGCGCCCATCTGTACCCCTACCGAGTCTGGACGCCGATACCCCCGCCATCGCTCAGCACGCGATGGATAAAGGAGAACATCACAGACGATTTCATTTGGCATTGGGTTCCTGCAACCGCACCTCGAATGGCGGCCTTCAGAAGCCTGTCTCAGGCAGATCAGTACGCCTCGGAAGCGGTGACCGTCTGCATGGGTCTACCGGGGTCAAAGAAGTGCGATGCAGCGGCGCAAGCAAGCACAAAGCGGTGCAGGTGTGGACGAACATTCTGCGCCACTCACCATCCCGACCCTAGCGAGCCTTGTCCATTCTGTAAAGACATGGGCAGTGTACATGAATTAACGATTGAAAGGTTAAAGAAAATGAATGAATTGGATAAATGAAAGAGGCGATAAAAATGAGCGAACATATTTTAGGAAAAGACTATGAAGATTTTATGAATTCTGTAAAACATCTTGAAAAAGATATAATCAATTATCACTCCGATTTCGATTACCCCGACTTAGATGAAATTTGGGAAAAATTCGGAAATGATGAAATTTCTGAGGCAATTGGAGAATTCTATTGCATTGTCATGAAGCATTCTTCTAATATCAAACTTTTTAAGAAAATTCTCGAATTTGCAATCTCGGAAAAGATTTAATCTGCCCTGCTACGTATTCCAAATATTACCGGACGCACAAGCGTCTACTCCCAGACTTGGCCCAGAGACTGGTAAAAACGCCCTTCTAACATGCCAAACCACCCCACATGACTAAAAGTGGGCTCAAACAGTAGGAATTATGCCTCTAGATACTGGCGATACGGGCTTTATGCTCATAGCCACCGCTTTAGTAATGATAATGACACCCGGATTGGCCTTCTTCTATGGCGGTCTGGTGAACAAAAAGAACGTCCTGACAGTGATGATGCAGTCCTATGTATCGATGGGTATCTCGACGATACTCTGGGTCTCTGTGGGGTACTCACTGTGTTTCAGTGGCGATACATTGTTTGGAATCATCGGAGATTTGGATATGGCTTTCTTGATAGGCATCGGGCCATCTGACCTCTACGGAGGTGCTGAAGGAACCATTCCGCTATTGTTATTCGTAGTCTACCAGATGATGTTCGCGGTCATCACACCAGCCCTCATCACCGGTGCTTTTGTCGACCGAATAACCTTCAAGGCCTACCTTATCTTCCTAGTGGCTTGGCAGATTCTCGTCTACTACCCCTTCGTCCACATGATATGGGGTGGAGGTATGTTGGCTGATTGGGGAGTGCTTGATTTCGCCGGCGGCATCGTGGTGCACACCTTAGCGGGTATGGCGGCCCTAGCCAGTGTTATTTACGTAGGGAAAAGGAAGGTCCAAGACACTGGCGCTCATAATGTCCCCTTTGTCGCCATAGGCGCTGCGCTCCTCTGGTTCGGCTGGTTCGGGTTCAATGCCGGCAGCGCGCTGGCTGTTAACGAAGTCACAGCGGTCGCCTTCATCAACACTCAGATTGCGGCTGCATTCGCTGCAATAACATGGCTGCTCCTGGCTTGGTACAATGATGAAAAACCATCATTCGTGGAGTTACTCATCGGTATGATTGCTGGATTGGCCACGATAACACCCGCTGCAGGATTCGTCACTCCTCAAAGTGCGATGATTATCGGGGTGGCTGCTGGTCTAGTGTGCTACTATGCCGTGGTATTCCGAAAGAAGAAGGGATTGGACGATGCTCTCGACGTCTGGGGTGTTCACGGCGTTGGTGGTGCTCTGGGAATCGTTATGCTGGGTGTTCTGGCCTCTGAGAGCATCGGTGGGCAAAACGGTCTCTATCATGGTGACCAGACCTTCTTCTTGGTGCAGTTGGCCGGATTAGCTCTGGCCTGTGTCTGGGCATTCGCATTCACCTATGGCATGCTCATGTTGATCGACAAGGTGACACCCGTGAAAGTGAGCGATGAGGCTGAACAAGCTGACCTTGATATGGTTCTTCACGGTGAGGCTGCATACACAGAATAGACGCACAAACGCTTGCAGCCCTCTGTATCAGAATAACCCGTTGTAGGGGCTTCCAGTATGAAATCTCACATACCTTGAGAGCGTATATTGGCGCCTTCTTGTCGATATAGGAATGCCCTGTTCAGTTATATGTCCGGCAGAATTATTACAACCTTTGAGTATTTGGCAGGTTCATGAGTGCTACCGTGAACGGAACAATTTCTGAAACTGGTTCAATGTCAGTGAAAGAAACTATCGAAGCAATGACTCCTGAAAAAAAGGATGCACTGAAAGGCTGGTATTTCTATGACTGGGCGAATCAGGCTTATGCCCTAACCGTGATGACGGTTATCGCTCCTGCTCTGATGGGTAGTCTGTTCAATCAAGCCACAGGTGGTGAGAGCGACTTCTTTGGATTCAAGGTCACTGGAGACTCATTTTACGCCATCGTACTGATGTTTGCAATGGGAATTGTGGCGATAACGGCACCTGCTCTAGGTGTCATCGCTGACCGGATGCCTATCAAGAAGAAATTACTGAAATGGTACACTGCGGTTGGTGTCATCTTCACCGCAATGATGGGTGCAGCGCCATATTTTGGTTCAGACGGATACATGGTGTTGGCGGTCATGTATGTCATCGGTTCCATCGGTTTCACTGGTGGTAACGTCATCTATTACGCCTTCATGCCACATCTTGCAGATAAACGCTGCATGGACCATGTTTCATCTTGGGGCTATGCATACGGATTCATGGGTGGCTCACTATTGCTTCTGGTACATTTGGGAATACTTCTAGCTAGCCCGTGGGATACCAATTTCAAACTTGCAGTCATCTTTGTGACTTCCTCATTATGGTGGTGGGGCTTTGGTGCATTGATGTTCAAATGGACGCCTGAGCCAGAGATAACATCGGAGATGGAATGGCCGGGCTTAAGGAAGGCCACGTTATTCGCTTATGCTGAAGTTGGACGAACCTTCAAAGAAATCAAGAAATTCCGAGTCCTCGCTCTCTATCTTGCTGCTTACCTGCTATTCTACGATGGTGTTAACACGATTGCAGCCATGGCTAGTGTCTTCGGTGAGGTGGTTCTTAGAATCAATGAATCGATGAACATCGCATTATTGCTCACAGTAAATATTGTAGCAATTCCAATGTCGATATTATTTGGAAAGTTGGCCGACCGAAAGGGCACTAAGTTCTCATTGATGCTGGCCCTGTTTATCTATTGCTTCGTGGCGGTCGCTGCTGCTGGTTTCGCGCCGCTTGAACTTGAGGGAGAAACTGATGCTGAACGCTATGACTTCACTTTTGATTGGAATAACGAGAGCAAGATGTATGAATTGACCACATTGTATGACCGTGGATATGAGGGCTGGGTCTCTGAGGAGGGCGCTGGTGATACGGCTTTCCGTGATAATTTCCAACCCCACTTCCCTGCAACTGATTATTCTGAGGAAGCCTCTTCAGTATCCTCGTTTGGTAATGGCTTACTCGTCTGTGTCTTCATCATCGTTGTCACCGGATGTCTTGGAGCAACTATGATGTATATCCTCTCCCGTGAGATGGGGTGGCTGGGTCTGGCACTCTGTTTCATCCTAGTAGGAGGGGGTATCTTCGCTGCCTCATTAATGGCTGATAAGGCTGCTACAGAGGAAGAGGCCGGAATCAAGCATATCGGCATTGAGAACGCTACAGCCATGGTTGCAGCCTTTGCTGAAACAGATGACCACCGTTTCTCCATCATTTTCGTAGGAGGAAATGAAAACATAACGGGACAAGAAGAGATCGGCAAGAAGCATCCCACTCAGGTAGACCAAGGTGGAATCGTCGATTGGTGGCCAGCCACGTTACGAGAGAATGTCTGGAAACCTCTCGGTTTGAGTGTTAACCTTCAATGGATAATCCTCGGTCTGTTCGTTGGTTGTGCCATGGGTGCTGCTGGTGCGCAGGCACGTTCGATGTTCACCAAGTTGATTCCAGAAACTCGAACAACAGAATTCTTCGGATTCTTTGGTTTCATTGGCAAGGCTGCAGCGATGATTGGGCCATTCCTTTATGCCTTGGCAGTATCGCAATACGACAGCCGTGTGGCCATCTTGACGATAACCATAGTCATCTTGATTGGGACCTATATGACCAGTCGCGTCGACCTTGAGGAAGGTATGCGGGTGGCTGCAGAGGAAGATGCGCGTATTCGCGGTCAGTTATCCGCTGAAGAGTAGCACTCCCGCTGGCGCCCAATCTAGAAAGGATTCAGGATTCAGAATAGCCATATTTTTCCTGCTGTATGGTGATGTACTCAAAAGAGAGAAGCCTAACACCTCCTGATGCGATGGCCCGAAGACCCAGCCAATCAGCAACGGCCTAATTTGACATATCGTAGCATCCGAGTAGTGGCGAGAGAGATAGTCCAAGTATGGTTCAGGGAAGTGGATGTGGTCGATAATGAGAACATTCCCTCTGAGGGTGGAGCCGTATTCATCGCATGGCATCCATCAGGATTAATCGACCCAATGCTGATGATGGCCACCCTTCCTGGAAAGATGTCATTGATAGCCAAGCATACACTGTTCAAGGTGCCAATTCTAGGCACTATAATGAGGGCTTCAGGTGCTCTGCCGATAATGCGCTCTTCAGATGTAAAAAGTAATGGGACTGATTCAAAAAAACACAATGAAAACCAACTTTCCTTAGTCGCCGAAGCGGTAGCCAGAGGTGGAAAACTGATAATATTCCCAGAAGGAACAACCCACTCTGAATCTGATGTTAAACGCGTCCGAACTGGCACTGCTCGAATCATGGAGATGGCGATTGAACAGAGTGAGGAGGAAGGATTAGCACCCCCGTCATTGATTCCAGTTGGCCTCCACTATTCCGAAGCGCATACTTTCCGAGAAAGGGCTGCAGTCATCGTTGAGAGGCCGATGGACCTACCCCCACTCCCTGAACGAAGTGGTGATGCAGCGGCTGATGAAACTGAGCGAAGAACATGGGTCAAGGAAGTGACTTCGGATATCGAAAACGAATTGAAGCGAGCCAGCCATGCAACCTCTTCTTGGCAAAACAGGCACCTGATATGGAGAGCGAGAAGCATTGTTCATGCTGAGCGTTCTCGGGCTAGTGTCGATGCAATAAGTAAGCCATCATATGCAGAATCTGTACTCGGAGCCAGACGACTGAGAGCAGGTTGGGAATATCTTGCAAAGCACGATTCAGAAAGAACCACTGAAATTGAAACAAGGGCGACTGCACACTTTGAGAATCTGGACCAGTTGGGGCTCCATCCACTGGATATCGATGCCAAACCTGAGGAGTTGACGGCCAAGAAATATATCGCCAATAACATTCGATGGTTGTGGTCGGTGAGTTGGATGTTAGGAATAGTCACGTGGGGTGCTATCCTAGGTACATTGCCTCCATACTATGCCAATCGACTTCTGACCAACCTCGCTATTCGAAAAAATGCCTCTCAGGCAGCACTGGGTTCGATTAAGGTATATTCCTCTATTCTTCTGTTCCCAATTTGGTGGGTGATGATAACGGTAGCAACGATCTGGATGTTACTTGGAGAAAATAGTGCGGTTAGAGAATTATTTGCTTCGCATTGGTTACTGGTATATCTGACGGATATTCCTTTAATTGTTGTAGGGATGATATTGATATTATTCTGGCCACTGACAGGGAGAGCGCATCTTGTACTTCAGGCAAATGCTTCCCGTTCATGGAGAGTCATCAGACGATGGAAGCGGTGGAAGGATGACAGCATTGAGTGGGATACCCTGCGAAACGAACAGCTCGCAATTGCTCGAATATTGACTTCATTGGGCGATGAAATGATATTACCAGGTGACGCTGATTGGCAGAACCCACCATTAGGAACCGATGATGCAGAAGTAGTACGAATGCGTTGAGGAGAGTCGAAGGTGATCGCATCCCAAATGAATCCGTCCTTTACTATGTGGCTGACCCAATGTGCTCGTGGTGCTGGGGTTTCAGAGAAGCAAGAGATGAAGTTTTCAAAGCAATTAGTGAGGATGTGAAAATAGAATTCGTGATGGGTGGACTTGCAAGAGACTCGGATGAGCCTATGCCTGAGGAAACAAAGTCCTACGTCAAAGAGGCTTGGCGTCAAGTCAACGACAGAACTGGAGCGGAATTCAACTGGGACTTCTGGGAGAACTGTCAACCGCGCAGGTCGACCTACCCTGCCTGTCGTGCCGTCATAGCGGCAGCAGACAAGGGCCCAGAGATGTTCGACCGAATTCAACAAGCCTACTACTTAGAAGCAAGAAATCCCTCAGATGTAGAAGTTCTTTGCTCTCTAGCCACAGAACTCGGTCTTGACGAAGGGGAATTCCATGCGGAAATAATCTCAGCAGAGGTTGAAACAAAATTACAGGCAGGGTTCAACACTCGGCGGCGAATTGGAGCCTATTCATTTCCAAGTCTGGTGTTGGAAAGCGATGGAAAGGTGCAATTCCTTTGCGATGGTTATTCCTCGGCTCAGGAGATTCTGTATAAGTGGAATGAGACTGGGCAAAATTGAGTAATTCGAATAGTTTGGTCCGGACGCACAAGCGTCCACATCCACTCAGGATACTCCAACGGACGCACAAGAGTTAGAGAAAGAATATCTCATTTCACAAGGATTTGGCGCTGCTCGGCGTATTGTACATACTCATCTAGATCTGAGAAATTCTTCATGGCCCAATCTATCCAGAATGTATGTACGGACGGAATCCGCGTCTGGACCTCTTTCAGAAAGGCAGACACTTCTCCATCGGTGCAATCGGTGATTTCCAAATATTGTGCGACGAAGGAGCGAGCCTGTGCGTCAGACGGGAAGCGCGTCGAATCTGGCTCAAACCACCGAGGCGATTGGTAATCATACATCCACTCACAGAAGAAATTGGCGACGTCGAAGGGTGGATCAAGTGGACCAGCATATTCGAAGTCGAGAAGGTGAATGACGAGGGAGTCTACACTGTCGCATACCAGAACATTGGTGAAGTTCAGGTCGTTGTGGTTCCGGCCAGCCACCGTATGCAGGCGACGCAATTCATGGGCGAGCGCCGCTAACATCTGGTTGTTGTCGCAATCTCCGCGCTGCATCGTCCGTCCTGGCAACCACGTCTCAAGTCTACCCCAATCAAGACGCTGCACTACATGTGCTCCGAACCCAGAGTCCTGAATGTGCCTCTCATCTGGGTTGGTATCTCCGACGCTCGGCCCGAATATCCTCAGAAGGAGTGGACCAAAGTCGCCGCAAAAAATCTTGTAATTGTGATTGCTGAGCCCAAATTGGCAGGGTTCAATGTGCAGAGGTGCCGCGAGATTCCATCCAAGGCCCCTGAGCACCGACATAAGGGCGCGGCTTCTGCTGCCTTTCCAAATTCCTTCTTCACTCTTGTAGAGGTAACTATCACCGATACCACTGCCGGCTTCTCTATTGGGTACCTCTTCCACGAAGCGAACTTTTGCTCTGGTGATTTGAGGGTTTCTGCTTGGATGCAGAAGCACCCACATCTATCAGGCGGCTTAATAAATGCATTTTTGATTATATTGTCGGTAGAAGGTTAATAGGTTTAATAGTCCTGTGTCGAATATGGTTGAGGCATTATCCGTTGTTGGCGCTTTGTTAGATGGTCTATTATTGACATTCATCTTGATTCTTCATCTCAAGAAGGATGACAGAACATGGACTCAGCGTATGGGGGCGACATTCATGTTGTGGTTCCTACTATGCCACCTTGGCTATCAATGGGCTTCAGGGGCCTTTGGATATAATTTCCAAGAAGGTGGTGACTTCGTCACTGATTTGATGGGTGTTCTAGTTTGGAATTTATGGAGAATTGGAGTACTGGCCTTTTTCCTAGCCATGTTCACCGTTCCGATGCCGTGGTTCAAGAAAGGAGATACATATCTCAAGATATTCGTTGCTCTACTGATAATAAATCTCCTGGAAGCATGGTTTGTACATGGCACTCCGGCCTATTCTGAGACCGGATGGGGGCTGTGGTTCGCTATGTCTCCGGCGGTGATAATCATGATGATAATCTATACCTACATAGGCTGGAATTTCCTGACTTCTGAAACCAGCGGTGAAGACAATCTTGAGAAGACCACCGATAAGGCTGGTCTATTCGCCATCATGGCAGTCACTCTGTGGGCTGGCAAGAACTGGTTCGACTGGATGGGCATTTTCACTGAAGGTGAGATGTTCTATTCGTATTGGCCAGCCTATGCACATCCCTTCCCTCTATTCACTTCACTTACATGGAATTTTGAATTGGTGACCGTCGGCTTGACCTTATTCGTATTATTCATAGGTGCACTAATGCACTTGAACAAACAAGGCTCAAAATTGTTAGGTGGCTTCCTTGTTTTCGTGCTGTTCGCAGGAATGATACGATACTACTTCTATCAGTCGGAATCGGTAGATTACGAATTGGTTGGCTCAATTTTGAACGAAGCATCGGTTTCAGAATCATTTGCGCTGTTGACACACGGGGTGATGCAATCATTAGCTAGACCATTGATTATTCTCTTCCTCTGCGTGAAATTTGGTTTTGTTCAAACAAACCATCTTCCGCGCGGTAGCCGAGCGATGATAATCATGGCGCTGGCTGGCTCGGTATCCACCATCACAGAAATACTTCAACCGATATTGGGAATTTCCCAATTAGTCTCAGGCTTCCTCCTTGGTGCAGTATTAGCATTTGAAATTGAAAAGAGAGTTCTAGTTGCCATGCAACCTCCTGAGGATGATTTCAATCCAACTTGGATAATAGAAGGAGATCCAAAACAACTTGAGCGGTGGACGAATATCGGATTTGCCGTGTTCTTAGTAGTAGCGACATTGATAGTGGTAATTTTCACCGATAAGGGGGTGGCCTGAATGAGCAAAGATGACACAGTAGAGGAAGAGGAAGACGTGGAAGAATTGCCAGAAGAAGAATCGGAACCTGTGGAGGAAGAGATGGAAGAAGATTCGGAACCAGTGGAGGAAGAGATGGAAGAATTGCCGGAAGAAGAACCGAAACCGGAGAAGAAACACAGAGCAGTGAGGCGACGTAAGAAGGTCGAGCCGAAGAAAGGTGATGGAGAATTAAAGCCATTTAATCTCAAATCATACTTCATTCCCGAAGATAGGAACTGGGTGCTTCCGTCCTTCATCGCGATTCTCGTGCTTCTGTTCGGGTACTACATGGTGGTCTTCATGGATGTAGTCAGCGAGACTTGCGATGCTCAAGCAGAGATTGGAGATGATGACTGCGATGGTTATGTCGATAATCCTGAAACCAGTACGGATGATTCAAACAGTGATGGGTCTGATTCCGGTAATAACACAACATCTGGTGACTTGAACAACAATAGTACAGATGGAGGTTAGCGCGCATTTACCTCTAACTACCTACCATAGACAAAGTGCTTCTTTCACCGAATACTAATCCACGAGAGTCCGACTTGCTTCGGATGATTATTGACAGGTCAGAATCGCAATGTTGGGGTGGACACTGAAGCGTAGGGTTGTTGAATAGAGTCTTGCACGCAGTCAATATGAAGCACAGCACAGGTAAGGCCTTGGGCATCCTGTTACTGTGTTTCTTTGTTGGTTCATCCTTTTTTGGTGTAGTTTCTTCTAATGCATCTGCCGCAGGCAAGGACTGGCTGCATGGTGAAGAGGAATGGCTAATTCCACAAAAAAATAGATTGTTTTTCAATGGCAGTGATGCTTCAGATACCCATTTATCTATTCTCAACCCTTATCCTACTGAACCTGCTGGTAATATGAGAATTGGAGGTTCTGCTACTCGTAGAACTATTTTCGATTCAATCCAATCTCCCCCATTGGTTGAGGCGATTGATGCAGAAATCAATGTTTCTGGATTTATTCATGTCACCGCAACCGACCTCATCCCATTGGCATCCTGTGCTATTCAAACTAGACCAACCCAAATATTTCTGGATGTAAAGGCTGGTGGAGAAGTAGTTTATTCTGATGAATCAGAATCGATTATTGTTAGAGAAGAAACGATAACTAGGGCTCATAACTTCACGTTTGATCGAACTCAAATTAATCTTAATCTAAGCGTTGGAGATGTTATCGAGGTCACATTATCTGTTATGCATGACTGCACCGCACCAATCGATTTGTGGTGGAACGGAATTGTCCACGACGGCGGAATTGTCCTCGAAGGGGAACTTCTCAAACCTGAAGCGCGTGTACTTTACGATGACCTCGGTTTTGCACATGTTGACTTTATTGCCTTAGGACCTTGGGGAATGGAAGGATATAGGAGCATCGAGTTGGAAGTTTGGGGGCCACTTGATTCCGATGATGGAAGGCCTATGGACCGAGAATCTATTCTTGAAATATTCACTGACCCCCAAGATGTCCGAACCGTCGAGGAATCTCGAACCGCTTATACATATGTGACTCCTAAATTAGGCAAGGGTCATTATTTACTTCAATTTTGCATGGAGACAAATGATGGGTACCATACCACAATGGTTGGTGAATGCCACTTCAAAGGCTGGCTGCATATCGTGGATGAAGGGGCCGAAGAAGATGGTTTTAATGCGATATATTGGTTAGCACCAACGGCATTTCTTTCTGTTTTACTTTGGTTAGGCTGGAATATAAAGCAATCAATTATTCTTCCAGTTCCTTTGATGGTGTTGATGTTGGTAATGTCCCTCCTTTTGATACCTCTAACTTCCCAAATGCCTAATCTGGGAGCGTCCGATGAACGCATTGACAATGATTGGCCGGCACCCCAATTTGTTCTGAATACCGCAGGTAACAATAGTAGTGCGATGTCTTTGGATAATCTATTGGAGGATAAGGAAGCAACTCTGATTGCGGTTAGTATCGTAGGTTCTCCAAATGTGTATTCTCATCAATCAGTTCTTGAAATGGTTCAGGACAAACTATCTGACCGAATGAGTGTTGCTATGCTGATAACCGGAGAAGAAGTTGCGCCCTTTGAATTGGAAGCCCTCAATGAACAGGTCGATGGGAAATGGGCGATAATGCTCGATGAACACGATGGAGGTGTCGCAGCCAGTCTACCTACTGGTATGGCTGATGGCTTAATCCTCATCGATGGTTCCGGTCATGTAGCATGGTGGACGGAAGAAAGTACTACTCTCGAAGATGTTGAAGTAGCACTCGATGGTATTTCAGAAGGCTCTGGTAATGGCCCAATGATGCTAATTGCTCTACTTTGGACTGCATTTTTCCCGCTAATTTTGATTTCCTTGCCAACCAGTGATTGGCAGCGTCCTGAGGAACCATTGCCGCCAGGTGCAAATTGGGGCGGGACTGTTTTGACGGCTGGTTTTGGTTTCCTAGTTTTTGCCTTACCCGTAGCAATTCTTGGAATGACGGGATTAAGTGGAGAGGCTTGGTATCTTGTCCAGTTAGGAATCGCTAGTTATTTGATTTACCAAGCGATTGCAACAATGATTTGGGGTTGTGCCCTAGAGGTCAAGTTACTTGGAAATGTACTCTATGGATTTTCTCCACGCATCTACCGCCTTTGGAAACCTAAAGAAGAATTTCGTCTCGAATTCCAACTAGGTTTGTGGGTTGGATTGATTTCTTGGATGACATCACCGATGTTAATTCCTCAAATGATTTCTACCCCATTGACGACCAGTGGTTATGGAATAAGCATGGGCTTACTTATGCTGATTGGCTGCATAATAACTTCTGGCACAGTAGTATTGGTTGCTAGGATGATTTCATCGATGGCAGGTAGAATTTCGGTACTCTTGGGAAAATATGGAAGAGCGGATTTACTCAGGGCATACGGCGTAATCATGATTCCATTGTCCTTGTGGATGATGATGTCTGTATTCTTAGATGCTCAAAATATTGGCTTCTTTTAGGGACCGCCTTCTTCAATACCCTTGACGTTATTGATTTCTCTTCATGGTCAGCGAAGTGAAGCAACAAGCACGAAATTGGGTTCCCGTTTGGAGTGCAAGTAGAAGCCGTTGGATTCAATCTTGTCCTCGCCGCTATTTACTACAATACGTTGCAGGAAGAGGTGGCCGTCAGGTGCTGGATAGACCACGCCGTTGGTTGTGGAAACAAGGCCGCTGGGCTCCGGCAAATGAATTGTTGAAACGTGCAGTTAAGGACACTTTGAGAGCCTGGATGCTCGATGCTCATGCTGGAATTTGCTGGTCCATCAATACAGCACATTGCGAGATGGAACGACGCTTCCAACGTAGTATCTCTTCTCAACAGGATGAGATGGCGAAATTACAAAGTCGTCTGCAAAGGCCAACTGCTCTATACAGAACTCCAACTCCTGACTCCATTGCAAGATTGCTCGAAGATGGCGATTTGATCCTTCGTCGGGCTCTAAATCATCCGTTAATTGGTGAATTACTTTCTTGTAGATTTTCAGGAGAATGGCAACCCCTTGACCCGTTCGAATTATCGAGAACCGAGGAAGGCCTAGCCTACTTGACTCCCGATTTAATCATTAAAGGACCTCAACGCTGGGTATTGATTCGACTATTGAGTGATTCTTGGAAACACCTTCCAGATGCAGCGAGAGAAGTTGAACTTCTAGGAATGGTCAAATGGGCTCTTGAAGAACCGACCTTGCCTGATAGCGAAGAATCCTACGAAATTGCCCGTATTTCACATTCAAAGAAAAAGGGTTGGAGGACTTGGCGACGGCAGGTGAAAAAGAACGATACTGAAATACTTCGACAAATGATACGCTCAGATATTTCGGCTGCTAGGACTTTAGTGCGTAGTGCTGGGCCTATGCTCAACCTCGATAGAATTCCTCTTGCTGAAAAAAAATGGCGTTGCAAGGACTGTGGCTTTCGATTCACATGCCCAGGCGGGAAAGATATGGAGAGTGCAAAGTTACTGCAAGCCGCAGCTGAGCAGGCATATGTTAATTCAAAGGCTTGATACTAGGTCACGAAGAACCGACAAAGGGTCTTCAGCCTTAGTTACTCCGCTTGCGAGCAATACTCCAGAGGTCCCCAATTCGATTGCGGTTGAAACATCTTGCCCATTCTTTACTCCTGCTCCACAAAGAGTTACAACTTGTGGATTCACCGAATTTACTAGACTAACTGTATCTGATACAATTGCTGGGTCAGCACTGGTTACCGAGATATCTCCGCCGATTAATTCAGGAGGTTCAACTGCAATCATTGTTGGAGAAAGTGCTGCTAATGCCTTTGCTTCATCTAAATCGGCAGCACAAGCGCATACTGGGAAATCAATAGGGAGTTGGGAAATCAATTCCTTTACGTGCTCAATTGAAACCTTGTGTTCTGCATGATTGATTATTGTTCCAGATGCTCCATGCTGAATTGCAGTTGAAGGATGTAACCAGCCGGTGTTGGAGCCAAATCCAACTGGGTCAAGGTGTTGGGTCCAAACGTCAAGAGTAGGTGCAGCTGCAATGACTGATGCTAAATCGAATGCACTGACGACAGCAACGAGTTCTGCAGTCTCGACTTCAGTGTTGACGACTTCCATTGCCCTTGCTAATTCAACTGCGGCAAGGCCGTGTGCGGATTCATAAGTTTTGAAATTGACTACAATCAGCGGTTTGGACATAGACCTGCGCCGAGGTTCCGATTATTCAATCTGAGGGCGGCCAAGTTCCTCCACACAGACTTGTTCCAGCTGGTACATTTCCATCATGGGCGACTATAACTCCCTCCAATGAACATTCTTCACCGATGAATGCATTGTTGCCAATCAAACAGTTTTCTATTTTCGAGGAGCGGCCAATTGTTGCACCACTGAGGATTGAACTTCTAGTGAGGGAACAATTCTCTTGGATTTCGACAGAATCTGAAATCATACTTCCACCTTGGACATTTTTTGATGGTTGTGATGCAAACCAAGAACCATCTACCACTTGACCTGCATTATGCCGTGAATTAGCGACTGCAACCTCTACTGCATCAAGCCATGAATCTGGAGTGCCGGCGTCGATAAAATAACCCTCAAATGGAAATCCGCTCAACTCACCTTGCTCTGCTAATATTGGGAAAATCTCCCTCTCGATGCTAAATTTACCTTCAGGCATCATGGCAAAGACTTCCTCCTCAAGGATATAGGAACCAGCGTTGATTAAATTGCTAAATACCTCCTCAGGCTTGGGTTTTTCCTTGAATCTAGTAATCATTTTGTTATCATCCAATCCGACGATTCCAAATCTTGTTGGGTCCTCAACCTCCCATAATCCAAGTGTTCCTTGTACACTCATTTGTTTATGTTGATTTAACATCGCACCGACATCGAGCGATGATATTACGTCGCCATTAAAACAAGCAAAGGTTCCACTGACATGATCCATACAATTCCTCAAAGCCCCACCCGTTCCCAATGGTACATCTTCAGGTACGATAACAACATCATAATCTAAATCCGCCTTTGAGAAGTATTCCCTCATCTGCGACACTTTGTATCCGGCAGCGATGATTACCTGGTCAACTAATTCAGTAGGAATCCCAGAGACTACTTGCTCTACCAAGGTCATATCCAAGAGAGGAAGAAGAGGTTTTGGGATGGAGTTAGTCCAAGGTCGTAGACGACTTCCAATACCCCCAGCCAGCACCACTACCTGCATTGACATGGTCAGTGGGGGGTCTGACGTGGTTCAAGTGACTTGTCACCCGCTGATGTGTGATGGGCGCGATGTTCAAGGAGGACCTATCGGTCGCAGGTTCGGCGAGAGACATGAATATTCATGAATACCAAGGAAAGGCATTGTTTGCAAAACATGGAATCAGTGTGCAACAGGGCGTTCACGCAACTTCAGTTGAAGAAGCGCTTGCAGGCTGGGATACACTTGGCTCAAGCATTGTTGCTGTAAAATGTCAAATCCATGCGGGTGGGCGAGGAAAAGGCACTCTTATCGACCCTCAATCCCGTGAAATGGTGATGCAAGGAGGAGTTCATTTAGCCCGCTCTCGTGAAGATGTAGAATCACAAGCGAGCAATATGCTGGGCAATGTCTTAGTCACTAAGCAAACCGGAGAAGAAGGTAAACTCGTTCAAAACCTATACATCGAGGCAGGTTGCTCAATTGCTCATGAATATTACCTCGCACTGTTGGTAGACAGAGAAGAAAAATCTGTTCTAATAATGGCATCTACCGAAGGTGGAATGGATATAGAAGAGGTTGCTGAGAACACTCCCGAATTACTTCACAAGATATGGGTCGACCCAAATGCTGGTCTACTTGGTTTCCAAATTGGAGATTTAGCAAGAAAACTCGGACTTTCAAAAATGGCCTCTCGCTCATTCGCAAAGATGTTGCGTGCGATGTATGGATTATTCGTCTCAAAAGATTGCGCCATGGTTGAAATTAACCCATTAGTACGAACCGAAAATGATGAAATCATTGCCCTTGATGCAAAAGTCAGTTTTGACGAAAACGCATTCTTCCGCCACCCAGATGTATTCAACGAAATGCGCGACCTTGCTGAAGAGGAAGAAACCGAAATTAAAGCCGAACAAGCCGGTTTATCATATGTCAAACTAGATGGGGAAATCGGTTGCTTAGTCAACGGGGCTGGCCTTGCAATGGCTACAATGGATGTAATCAAACTCTATGGTGGCGACCCAGCGAACTTCCTAGATGTTGGAGGAGGTGCTGATGAAGAGGCGGTTAAGACCGCCTTTGGAATTATTCTTGATGACCCCAATGTGAAAGGCATCATGGTCAATATCTTCGGCGGAATAATGCGTTGTGATATCATCGCACGCGGAATTATAGCAGCAACTGAATCATTAAGTCTGGAAGTTCCACTGGTAGTTCGGTTATCTGGAACGAACTTTCAAGAAGGCCGAAATATTCTGAGTGGAAGTGGCCTTGACATC
Source organism: Candidatus Poseidoniales archaeon (assembly GCA_012959275.1). Classification (GTDB taxonomy): domain Archaea; phylum Thermoplasmatota; class Poseidoniia; order Poseidoniales; family Poseidoniaceae; genus UBA226. Next base: position 37,560 of record DUDM01000061.1, on the reverse strand, counting down.
CATTCCGTTGAAACCTTAGCCGAAGGTGCTCAAAAAATAGTTCAACTAATCGGAGGTGGTGTGTGATGGCAATTTGGATTGAAGAAGACGCAAAAGTACTGGTCCAAGGAATTACAGGTAAGCAAGGAATGTTTCACGCTGAAATGATGATCGAGTATGGTACCAACATAGTTGGAGGAGTAACTCCGGGCAAAGGTGGCCAAATTGTCTTGGACAACATCCCAGTGTTCGACAGCGTTTTGGATGCTGTAGAAGCAACCGATGCTGATGCAAGCGTAATCTATGTTCCACCTCCATTTGCTGCTGAAGCGATAATGGAAGCCGCTGATGCATTCGACCGCAGTAAAGGAGAAGGAGTGGTCATCTGCATTACAGAAGGGATTCCGACCCTCGATATGGTCAAAGCCGTAGCCTATGTTAACGAGCGAGTTGGAGTTCGCCTCATCGGTCCAAATTGTCCAGGAATCATCACCCCAGGTGAAACCGGTGGTGCGAAGATCGGCATCATGCCGGGTCATATCCACGCTAAGGGTAGAATCGGTATCGTCTCCAAGTCTGGAACATTGACATATGAGGCAGTTGCTCAAACAATGAGCATCGATGAAGGCCAATCAACTTGTGTTGGTATTGGCGGAGACCCAGTCAATGGAACTGGTTTCATCGATTGTTTAGCGGCCTTCGAAGCCGACCCTCAAACCAAAGCCATAGTTATGATTGGAGAAATTGGTGGAACTGCAGAAGAAGACGCAGCTCAGTGGGCCGATGAAAATGTAAGCAAACCAATAGTCGGTTTCGTAGCCGGTGCAACAGCCCCTCCTGGTAAGAGGATGGGTCATGCAGGTGCTATTATTTCAGGTGGCAAAGGGACAGCAGCGGATAAATTCGCAGCCTTTGAAGCCGCAGGGATTCATATTGCAAAGGACCCATCTGAAATCGGACAAGTTTTACTCAATGCTTTGAAAGAAGCAGGACTTCGCTGATTAATCAGTTGAAGAATAACAATCATCGCGGTGGGCCCTTTCTTGGAGGGCCACCTTTCTTCGGACCGCCAGGGGGGCCGCCTTGCTTTGGACCACCTGGAGGGCCACCGCCTCTACCGGGTGGACCGCCTTGCTTTGGACCACCTGGAGGGCCACCGCCTCTACCGGCTGGACCGCCTTGCTTTGGACCACCTGGAGGGCCGCCACCACCACCGGGAGGACCCGAACGTGAGGGACCTCCTCTTCCAGGACCTGAAGGGCCGCCACCACCACCGGGTGGGCCTCCGCCTCTACCGGGTGGACCGCCCTTTGCTGGCCCTGATGGGCCACCTCTGGCTCCGCTAGGTGGACCAGAGCCTCTACTTCCGGGGCCCGGTGGGCCGCTTCCCCTACTTCCAGGGCCGGGAGGCCCATTGGATGAATCATCTACTTCATCTTCAAATACGGCACCACAATGACTGCACTTCGAATCAGATTCTACTACCAATCCTCCGCACATTTCGCATGCAAACATTTCCTCTTCGTCTTCAGGTTCAGGAGTTGAAGTCTTTCCATGAACCAATTCAACTTCACCATCTTTGGAACGGAAGAGGTTGATTTCTGCAGATAGGTCAATTCCTTTCAATGCTAATTCCGTTGAAATTGCATGTTGAAATGCACGGGCAAGGTCTTCAGGAGTATCCAATACTCTGCCATCATCAACATAAGTGATATTGATAATTAGTAAGTCAGACTCCGTTTTAGATTGTGGAGTTTCAACTGCTACCCCGCGCTTCCTTGCAACTCGGCGAACTGAAACTTCGGCCATTCTTCGCAACAAACTTTTATCGATGCTGGCTTCATTTTCACCACCCCCGATAGTTTCTTTCAGGAATTCGGCCGCCTTACTCGCCTCCTCTTGTAAATGCGCAGGTAACTCACCACTGATTTGAGCAAGTACAGATGAAGCGCTATCTTGATTCATTTGCAGCCATTGACCTCGACGCTCATTCTTGATTTCCTTCTCAGCAATACTCAATCTATTGACCATCTCATCAGTTGGACTAACAGAGGGGTTGTATGTAGACTGCAATGATTGTGGAGTTTGAATTAATGCACCTAAATCAGGCTGAGGCATGCCTTGCAATGAAGCCGCTTCGATGGCAGCAGCATCTAGGTGTGGCTGGTCTAATGAAGGAATTCCGGTCGCCATTTGGTCTAGCAAAGAAGACATCGGTTGGGCATTAGGGTCCTGAATTACTGGTTGATGTCCTTGCTGCATTTGGTCTAACATATGGTCGGGCGGAAACTGTTGAGGTGGTACATTTTGTTGGTTTATTTGGTCTAGGATTCCACTGGGTAGTTGTCCTTGCTGCATTTGTTGTTGCTCTCTTTCCTGGCGAATTGCTTCACCACTGACAACACCAAATCCGCGGCCTCCTGATACTTCTCCACCAGCCAGGCCAACTTGCCCCGGAAGTGAAGCTTTTGAGAGATCTTGACGAGAGCCACACTCAGTGCAAAAAATACTGTCATCGGGAATCTCTGAAACACAGGAAGTACACTGCATGACTCATCCCCAACCCCTGCTGTCTCCGGCCCTTGTAAAACGCTTGCTACGCAAGATGCCTGCTGAAGCCAATTAACTCGGGTTGAAAAAGATGCGGAAAAGGGAGTTGACAAAGCAAGAGTTGATTCACTTTGGCAGTTCCGAACGGTTTGGGAATATGGCTCGCATCGTTGTGGTAGGAGGGGGGCTATCTGGAGTAGCCTCAGCCCTTGCTATCGCAGATTCCTCCCCTGAAGACGAAGTTATTCTAGTTGAATCGAGAGCCCAACTTGGCGGCAGAGTCTCAAGTATCAAGGACCCGAAAAGCGGCTTGCTGCTCGATAATTGCCAGCATGCTTGCTTCCGCGTATATGATTGTTTTTTACAATTATTAGCGAGGTGTGGTGCCCGCGATAGCATCAAGTTACAAGCAAAAACAGATTTGCCATTTTTGCAAGTCGGTGGGGGGCGAATCGCTTCACTAAGCGATGGCCGTCTAGAACCTCCTAACCATATGGCTGGTTCAATGATTAAATTCCCTTTTCTTAGTTTATCTGATAAAATCGCAATGAGGAAGGTCATCAAAGAATTATCAGAAATGACTCCAGAACAAATGTCAGCCCTTGATGACTTAAATTTTGAACAATGGCTAATAGAAAAAGGTCAGAGTCAAAGAGCCATAGATCGCTTCTGGGGGTTCTTTGTTCTCGCAGCATTGAATATTCCTGTTTCACAAGCGAGTGCAGCCCTCTCTGCTTTCCTTTTCCAGCGCGGATTATTCGGTGATGCGCATGCCTTCGATGTAGGGGCATTCACCTCGGACCTTTCAGATTCATTACACCCCCATCTTTTGAGAACACTTGAAGAATCGGGAGTAGAGGTGAAATTGTCTACTAAAGTAAATTCAATTTCAAAAGAAAATGGGCTTAAAGTATGCTTGAGTAAAGAAATCATTTCATGTGAAAAGATTGTTGTAGCACTACCACATCACTTGACAGGGAGATTACTATCAGAGTTCTCTGAAATTGTTGAAGCAGTAGACCATTTAGAGTATCGGTCATTGATTGGAATCCATGCATTACATTCCGCTGAAGTTCTACCCAAATCATTCACTTTTGCAGTTTGTGTTGATGAACCGATAATCCAAATGCTGTTCAATAAGAATTCTGAAATTGATGAAGAGAAAATGCCTGAAGGTATTGGCCAATGGGTTTCTGTTCCGATTAGTTGCGGTGATAAATGGCTGGACTGGGACGATGAACAATTCCTTGAGGAATATCGAAGAGTTGTAAAAGGAACCTACCCCCATTTATGGAATGAACCCGATTCATTTGTTGTAATCCGCAACCGTAAGGCGACATTTGCTCCTCTTCCTGGAAGTGAAAAATACCGATTGAGCCAAGATTTGATTGCAAAAGATGGCATCTACATCGCAGGAGCATGGACAAATACCGACTGGCCCTCAACGATGGAAGGAGCAGTTCGAAGCGGATTGCTGGCAGCATCGAGTTTATTGAATGAAAATTGGAATCCAGAGAAAAAATGGCGATGGTGGCCAAGCCCTCCTAAAAGGAGAGACGATAGTTGGAGGACCTGGTAGATGGGTGAAAAATTCAACTGGGGTGAACATCAAATTTCACCTGATGGCAGTGTTGAATTAGCCGGCTATAATCTCTATAGAGAACTTGTAGAAGCCCAATCATATTGTACTCTAATCGCAAAGTCTCATTACGAAAACTTCGTGATTTCTAATTGGTTTACACCCAAAGAAATTAAGCAACATATCGAGAATATCTATGCCTTCTGTCGCTACGGTGATGACCTCGGAGATGATGCCCCATTCCCCCCAGACCAACGCCTTCTGTTATTGCAAGAATGGCAAGATGATTTACAAAGGGCTGCGGAAAATGAGTGGACAGGCTCAGCAAAACATCCTATTCATATTGCAATTCAGCATACAGCCAAAGAAAAAAACATTCCAGTAGAACCTTTCATCAAACTGATTCAGGCTTTCAAAATGGACCAATCAACAAATAGATGCAATGATTGGGCTGAGTTGAAGCAATACTGCGTACATTCAGCGGACCCTGTTGGACACATGTTTCTCTATGTATATGGGCATGATAATCAAGAAATGAGGGGGCTTGCAGATAATACCTGTACTGCATTGCAATTGGCAAATCATTGGCAAGATATCTCCAGAGACCTAGATCAAGACCGAATTTACATTCCCCTAGATGAAATGGAGAAATTCGGTTATACCATTGAGATGTATGAACAGCGAGTAGTCAACGAACAATGGAGGAACTTACTTTCTTTTCAGGTAGAAAGGGCACAATCCCTTTTCGATGAAGGTCGAAAATTATGGCCGCAAATCGACCCACGCTTAGCGGTTGATCTGCAGATGTTTACCAAGGGAGGGGAATCAATCCTCAAGTCGATACGTCGACAAAAATTTGACACTTTCAAGAAAAGGCCAAGAGTCAGTAAATTTTCTCAACTACAAATGTTATTCTCAACATGGAGAAAATGGCGAAGGGCAGAGAAAAAATATAAGAGAAGTCAGCAAAAACTCACTTAACCGATGCCCTGAAAGGTGATGGCTGATACGAACGAGGCGATTAGCATGCTTGAGCGCGGTGATAGGAAGGGATTACTGACTCCACTCCTTGGTGCTGCACCAAACCGAAAAGACTCATATCGTCCCAAAAATAGCACACTTGAGACACTTCGAGCAGCAGTAGTTTTGACTAAGGATGCGGTTAAAGCCGTTTCAATCACAGCAATGGAGGCTTTACGAGAAGGTGCAGCCTTCATTGGAATAACAAATCCACAAAATGAATTGGTGGATCCATTTGAAAACCTCAATGCGCCGATTTGGGAACGGACTCCACCTTCTGAATTGCTTCATTTGGCATACAATTATTGTGAGGAGTTAACAATTCGAGAAGCAGGGAATTTTCACCATTCATTCAAATATCTCCCAGATGAACAACGATTAGCAATGTGCGCTGTTTATGCATTTTGTAGGCGTGCTGATGATATCGCTGATGGAGATTGGTCCGACAGGTTTCCAGGGGGCAAAGGAGAAGAAGACCCTGAAGCTGCTCAATACAGATTACGCCTAGAGGAACTTTATGGGCGAAGCACAATAATCAATGAAGATGCATACAAAAACAAATTAACTCAACTGTTTTTCTTCCGCAAAAAACTCTCCACATGCTACAATGAATTATCTTCAACCGACCCAGTATTTCTTGCCTTGAAGGACACTGTCAAGAATTATGGGATTTCCAGAGAACACTTTGATGACTTGATTTCGGGAATGGAGGAAGACTTGTTCATCAATCGCTACAAAACATTCGATGACTTGTACTTATATTGCTATAGAGTAGCTAGTGTTGTCGGTTTAATGTGTATAGAGATTTATGGCTACGAAGATGAAAGAGCAAAGAAATATGCTGAGTCATGGGGTGTTTTTATGCAATTAATCAATGTTCTCAGAGATGTAGGGGAAGATATTGGCCGCAACAGAGTATATCTACCTCTAGATGAACTTGAATCAAACAATATAGATGTTGAGCATTTCACAGAAGGTCGTGTTCTCTTGAATAACCAATGGGAGCCATATACCAAAGAATATGCAAAACGTGCTCGAAGTTATCTCAAGGAGGCGAGGAAATTGTTGCCACTCCTACCTCGTAGAGCCAGATACTCTCCCGCTGCGATGATTGCATTCTACGAGAAAATCCTGAATGGAATCGTCAAACGCCAAGGCGACGTTTTCACATCAAGAGTGGGTCTTTCAAAACCTCAGAAACTAATTCTCGCTGCAACCGTTTACTTGAAACACCGGATTCTACCTCGGTTCCTAACTCCGATTTGGGATGGATTGGCAAGAGTGGGCTTATTGCCTAGAGTCTGAATTGACAACCTCTACTCAGCAACATTGATGCCAATGACGGGCAGTGGTTGTACACGTGGAGAGTGGTGATTCAGACTTGCGGCGCTTTGAGCGCCTAACGCCGTTCAAGATTAGAGAGGTCTTGATCGTCTCTTCACCATTCGACCATTACGTTTTGGAGGAATCAGGCCACCTTTCAGAACTGATTGCCCAAGAATATAGCGAATTGAATTTAACTCAGGCTCCGCGCTTCATCCATTCACCAAATGCTGTTGATGCTATTGCCTTGCTGAGAGAGCGCAGTATTGACCTTGTCATTACGATGCTAAGAATTGGCACGATGAAAGTACATGAATTCGCTCAGCAAGTAAAGAGCATCCAGCCTGGTCTGCGTGTAGTATTACTAGCCTACAACACAAGAGAATTGGCAACATTAAGAGAGGGAGCAGGACTTGATCACACATTCGTATGGCATGGAGATAGTAGAATTCTATTGGCAATATGCAAATTGATGGAGGATGAGCGAAATGTTCACCACGATGTAGAAAAGGGTGATGTTCAGGTAATTCTACTGGTTGAAGATAGCCGAAGGTTCTACTCTTCTTACTTGCCAATTCTCTATAGAATGCTTGTTAAACAGACAAGTCGCTTAATGTATGAAGGAGCGAACTTACTTGAGAAAAACTTACGCCTTAGGGCTAGAGCAAAGATATTGTTGGCAACCAATCACGAAGATGCAATGCTGCATATTGAACGCTATAGTGAAAATATCATCGGTGTTTTCACAGATGGAGAATTTCCAACAAAATCGGGAAATCGAAAAAATGCTGGATTGGATCTTGTGAAGGAAATCCGCTCAAGAAACCCACATATGCCCATTCTTTTTCAGAGTAAAAATCCCGAACTTGCCGAACCTGCAAGGGCCTTGAAAACTACCTTTTTGCACAAAGAATCATCCACATTGAGAAAAAGGATTCAGAATTTCATGAAACAACATATGAGTTTTGGTGATTTTATTTTCAGAGATGAAGCAGGGGAGGAAATATGCAAGGCAGAAGACCTACGCCAACTCAGAGATCAACTCGTAAAGGTTCCAATTGAATGCGTAGGAAGACATGCCTCACGCAATCACTTCTCGCATTGGCTTAGAACTAGAACCGAATTTGGCCTTGCAGCCGCGATAAGGCCCAAAAAATTAGATGATTTCGAACAATTGGAAGGAGTTAGGGAGTTCTTGCTGTCCTCAATCAACGACTTCCTTGCAGCAAATCGAAAAAGGGAAATTAGAGACTATTCTGCTGGGCTTGAAAAGGTTGGTGGGTTCCAGAAACTTGGCAGCGGAACCTTGGGAGGGAAAGGAAGGGGCCTAGCATTCTTCTATTCTAAAATGCCAGATCTCGGGATTGCCGAGCGCTTTCCAGAAATCGATATCGTAGTGCCTAAAAGTATGGTTGTGGCAACTGATGTATTTGAAGAATTTGTTGAAAGAAATGATTTGGGAAAGTTCGCTTCAGATGATCATGATGATGAGGAGGTTAAGTCTGCTTTTTTGGCAGGGCGATTCAAAGAAGAGCATATGGCCGTCCTAAGTAGAATCCTTGAAATTGTTGATTGGCCCTTAGCTGTACGTTCTTCCAGCCTTCTCGAAGATTCATTACACCAGCCATTTGCTGGAGTATATGATACTCATTTCCTTCCCAATGATCATCCAGATGACAAAGTTAGGACAAAACAACTCGCAGATGCTGTGAAGCTTGTATTCGCATCCACTTATTCCAAGAGGGCAAAAGCCTACGTCGCGGCTACACCAAATTCTATCGAAGAAGAAAGAATGGCGGTGGTTATTCAAGAATTGGTCGGAAGCCAACATCAAGGTCTATTCTATCCATTAATTTCAGGGGTGGCAAGGAGTCGAAATCACTACCCTGTTGCACCCATGAAAGCAGAGGATGGAGTTGCAGCAATTGCACTCGGCCTAGGAGTTACAGTAGCAACTGGTGATAAATGCTTGAGGTTTTCACCTGCTCATCCGAAGAGATTGCTTCAACTAGCATCTACAAGCAGCGCGCTAGAGCAGAGCCAACGCAAGTTTTGGGCATTGCGAACCGGAGTTAAAGAGGACATTGATTCAAAGTCGTTGACTGAATTGATGGTTAGTTCAGATATTGCAATTGCAGAAGAGCATGGAAGGTTATCACAAATCGCTTCGACATATGTTGCTGCTGATGATAGGGTTGTAGATGGTATAGCACTGCCGGGGGCCAGAATTCTTTCATTCCACGGCCCACTAAAGAGAGATTCTTTTCCATTGGCAAACATCTTGAGGCACGTGCTGAAAACTTGCGAAAACCACTTGTCTTGCCCAGTTGAAATTGAATTCGCTGTTGATATTGAAGAGAGTGAAGGCAAGAGTTGCTTTGCTATGTTGCAATTACGGCCTTTATTGACGATTGGTGCCCAATATGAAGTGGAGATGTCGCACCTAAAGAGTGAAAATATGATTTGCCAAAGCAGTCTATCGCTTGGAACCGGTGTTATTGATAATATCAAAGACATAGTATACGTCCATCCTCAAAGACTAAATCGATTGAAAACTCGAGACCTCAATGAACCTATAGAACGAATAAATGCTAAGTTATCCCAGCAGAACCGTCCGTATATTCTAATCGGCCCAGGTAGATGGGGATCTTCTGATCCAAGCCTTGGAATTCCAGTTTCATGGGGCCAAATTAGTGGTGCCAAAGCAATTGTTGAGGCGGCGATGGACGATATTCATGTTGAACCAAGTCAAGGCACACATTTCTTCCAAAATATCGTCTCCTTCAATGTAGGATATTTAACAATCACAAGTGTTGATGAGGATGTAGATTGGCAGTGGTTAGACTCGCACGATGCTGATTTTGAAGAAGGTCCATTAAGGCATATTTCATTAGACGGAGAAGCAAGAGTATTGCTCGATAGTAAAGCCGGTCAAGCGGTTATTGAGAAACCCCCTCAGGCGGCGGATTGATGAATGGGAATGCTTGCGAGTGAATGTCTGAGCAGAGGTGTTGAGCATGCGCGTTGCAGTTCTGAAAGAAGATAATTGCCAGCCAAAGAAGTGCATGGATGAGTGCCATGCATTTTGCCCACCTGTTAGAAACGGTGTTGAGTGCATCATCTTAGATGACAAAACTGGCAAGCCGCACATTTCGGAGTCGTTGTGTATAGGATGTGGGATTTGTATCAATAAATGCCCTCACGATGCTCTCATCATTACACAATTACCGAGTGAATTGGGAGAAGATAGAATCCACAGATATGGACAAAATGGGTTTAGGTTATTTCGCCTTCCAACTCCCTCAAAAGACCAAGTTGTAGGAATTCTTGGACCAAATGGAATGGGGAAATCAACCGCAATAAATATTCTCTCAGGACAAATTATTCCCAACCTTGGCGAGTGGGATTCAGATGATTGTTATTGGGAAGATGTCATCGAAAGCCTTCCAAGGGGTGAATTGCGCGATTTCCTAACTATGATTTCAGAAGCAGGTGTATCAGTTGCAGTAAAGCCCCAGTATGTCGATAAATTACCCAAGATGTTAGAAGGGGGAGTCGAAGAACTACTGAAAGGTGTGGATGAAAGAGGAATCCTTGAAGAGATGACGGTGAAATTGGGGATTGACCATTTACTCAATAGAAAATTAACTCAACTTTCTGGTGGTGAATTGCAAAGGGTGGCAATATGCGCAACAGTATTGCGCGAAGCAGACGTCTATTTTTTTGATGAGCCATCATCTTACTTGGATATTCATGAAAGAATGAGAATTGTCGGCCTGATACAGGAATTAGCAGAAACTCGAAGAGTTATCGTAATCGAGCACGATTTGGCAATTCTCGATGTATTATGCGATTTGATTCACATTGTGTATGGCGAGAAAGGGGCATATGGAATATTTACTCCTGCCCGCTCGACAAGGACTGCAATAAATGTCTATCTCGATGGATTCTTACCCGAGCAGAACATCCGCATTAGAGACAAACCAATCATTTTCCAAACTCATGTTGAAAGAACTTCTGAAAGAGGGATGCCCATCCTTTCATGGGGGGGTTTGGAAAAGAACCTAGGTGATTTCAAATTAACCAGCGGAGATGGAAACATTCACCGCTCTGAAGTTGTTGGTGTAGTAGGGGCGAATGGTACCGGAAAAACAACGTTGGCAAGATTGATTGCAGGGGAAATGGAATATGATGCAGGTTGGGTGACCGCTGAGGCGAAAATTTCCTATAAACCACAACATGTCAAGGCAGAGCATGACCTGAAGGTCAGGGAATGGCTAGATGCAGAACTCGGACCAAGGTGGCATTCTGGCGAATTCAGAGTCAACGTAGTTCGAGCCTTGGGCGTTGATCAATTACTCGAAAAGAGAGCCAACAAATTGAGTGGAGGGGAATTGCAATCTGTGAGTATTGTCATTTGTTTGGGCAGAGATGCTGACCTGTATTTGCTTGATGAACCAAGCGCCCACTTAGATGCCAATGCCCGTATGGAAACTGCCAAAGCCATTCGCAGAACCATGGAAGCCAACGAAAAGTCGGCATTTGTTATCGACCACGATGTCTACTTCATCGATATCGTTAGTGACTCATTGTTGGTCTTTGAGGGAGATGGAGGAAAATGGGGAAATGTCGAAGGGCCATTCGAATTGCGTGCTGGGATGAACCGGTTTTTGAAAGAAGTCAATGTGACATTCCGTCGTGATCATGATTCAAAACGCCCAAGAATAAACAAGGTAGATTCAAGAAAAGACCGCGAACAAAGGTCAAACGGGGATTTTTACGCCTACAACTCCTGAACTGATTCAACGAAAAAAAGTTGAAATCAAGCCTTGGGCCTGTGAGTTTTCTTAGCCCAAGAATACTTGCGTATTTTGGCGGTTGCACCATAGCCGCAAGAGGCACAAATAGACTTCTGCTTGTGGTAAGCATTACGGCCGCAACGGCGGCAACGGATGTGAGTCGTCTTCTGACGCTTTCCCATGGATGGAGTACCCTTACTCATGACGAACACCTAGTGGACGAGGCGGCCACCGACCTCGCATATATCAATTGAACTATTACCAAGCACTCAATCAATCCCTCTTAGAATCATTCCTCTTCGTTAAACAGAGGCTCAGGTTGACGTGCTGTGATGAGAGAAAAGGCTGTCCCAAGAACTAAGCCGCCGGCGATAGCAATTGCACTGATGATTACCAGCAGTTGAACGATATTGTAGAGGATTTGGGCCATCGGCGTGCCATTTGCTTCAAGCATCAAATCACCGGCAAACCTCAAACCAGTGAAAGTAAGAATCCCTCCAATCATAGCCATCAAGCCGATTGCAAAAATTGGGGCCATCGGGCGTTCCCTCGAATCAGCATATGACCACATGGCAATTGCCAGCACTGCAGCTGAAACTGAAAAACTAGTCAATAATGCATTAGTGAATCTTTTGAAACTCTCAGAAACATCTCCTAGTCCGAATAAAAATAGTACCAACATCAGAACCAAAAGGCAACCAAGCATTGGGAAAACCAGCAATGGCCATCTCCTATTGGAGGTTAATGGAGTCATTTATTGCCACCTTCCAAATTATTTCCAAGGTGCGTCAGAAGCAATTCTTTCTCTTCAGCAGTCAATTCCAAAACAGTATTAGGTTCTGGAAGGGACTTCTCATATTTTGTTACAACGGTAGCAACGATAACCACTGCAATGAGAGTTCCAATTACAGTACCAAGAATATCTGCAGATACCAACCAGAGATGAGATCTCATCTCCTCTGCCGTAGTAAAGGTGCCATCCATGTTTATCACAGCAAGTAATAATCCCAAAAACAGAAGGCCAAAGACTACCATCAATGATGCCTCCTTTCTACGGTTTTCACCGACCATCAATAATGCACCAATGACAAAGGATGAGAGTAGGATAACAGATAACAAGAATGTTGGCCACCAAACTAACCAATATGGATTTACTTGATGCCTCCAGATGGGTGGACTGCTGAAGTGCATCATCACTAACCAAGAAACTCCAAGAATTAAGGAAAGCAAACCGACTGGCCTTGCCGGTTCAGGAAGGCGGCGTACGGGAATCTTTCCGGTGAAGATAATCATGAAACAACCTAAGCCCATCAAAATTGTTGGGCCAATGATTGAAAGAAGCAGGTGACCACCGGCTGAAGAATCCGATGCAGGCACAGTTACCCAAGAAAATAAAATCATTATGAAAGCCAAGAAAACTACTGACCAAGAGATGACTGGGCGCCTACCTTCTTTTCTTGAAAGAGCCAAGACTGTGCCAAATGGAAGACAAATCAAGGGCAGCCAAAACAATAAGGCCGCCTGAAGAAAATCTTCCATCAAGGCCTGTGCCGATGTAGATAATCAATAAGTATTGTCCATGTATTGCCTTGCAGTATCACGATTTGTTAGCCGGATTCTTTCCGGCACCAATATATACCGAACCCTTGTGGGACGCTCGCTCAAGGTGTTCTAAATGGTCAAAATGCCCCGACAGATCAAGCGATACAGCCCCTCAGCGGGCCGCCATACCATGCATACGGTGGAGCGTGTCAAGAAAAGGCGGGCCAGTGAATTGAAGTGGGGTCAACGCCGATTCCGCAGAGTTACTGCAGGATACCGTGGTTTCCCTCGCCCGAAGCCTGAAGGCCGTGAAAAGCCAACCAAGAGAGTGAACATTCTATTCCGTTGTACAGAAACCGGCAAGGCTCATTACGCTCCTTGTCAACGTGCAAAGAAATTCGAACTCATCGACAAGTGAGGTGCATAATATGACAAGTGGATTCATCAAGGTATCATGCCGCGATTGCGGAAACGAAACTGTAATTTTCAAGCGTGCCACAACTTCCATCTCCTGTGGAGTATGCGGCGCAACCCTAGCCCAACCGGCTGGTGGAAATGCAAACCTGGTTGGATGCACTGTTGTTGAAGCTCTCCAGTGAACGGAGGCTTCAGAATGGCAGAACTCGAATTCCCAAGCGAAGGGGAACTTGTTGTCTGTACAGTTTCAGATGTCAAGCAAAATGGTGCTTACACAAAATTAGACACCTACAATAACCTCGAGGGTTTCATCTTCATCGGTGAAATCGCTAGTGGTTGGGTCAAGAATATTCGTGGCTTCGTACGTGATGGTCAGCGCTTAGTTTGCAAAGTATTGCGCACCAGAAAAGATGGACGAAGCGTGGAATTATCCCTAAAAAGTGTATCTGATGAAAGAAGGAGAGATACTATTCAAGCCTGGAAGAATGAACAAAGGGCTAACCAATTGCTGAAAGTTTTGGCAGAGAAGGTAGAATGGGATCACAACAAGACAGAAGAGTATGCAGGCGAACTAATCGAAGAATTCGGTACACTCTATTCTGCTTTTGAAGAAAGTGCAATCAATAATGAGGCCCTCTCTGCTTCTGGATTTGAGGGAGATTGGTGTGCACAATTCATCGAATTGGCAATTGAGAATATTATTCCTCCTTTTGTCCATATCAAAGGCACTTTCCTGATGGAATGCCATACTACAGAAGGTATCGAGGTAATTCGCAGAGCCTTAGAGGCGGCCGAGTCCTATAGCGATGAAGAGAATGAAATTTCCATCACTTGCCATTATGATGGTGCCCCTCAATATCGTATTGAATTAAGAGCCCCAGATTACAAAAGTGGAGAATCCGCTTGGGAATCACTGTGCGAAGATGCAATTACTATAGTTGAAGAATCTGGCGGAGTGGCTAGTGCAACACGGGGCTGATTAAATGGTTCGTCAAAAACTTCAGACCTGCACAACTTGTGGGGCGCATGGTTTGTCAACCACCTGCATAAAATGTGGACAGCCAGCACAGGCTGCTGCGCCATTGAAGTGGTCTCCTGATGACCACCAAGCCTCGCGCAGAAGACAAAGGCATTCTGTTGAATCTAAAGAGTGGGTCAAAAAACTTCCTAAACCAATTCAGGAATCTTCTTTGGAAGAAGAATGAAGCCCCCTAATCCATGCTTAGCGTGGCGATGTTGATGCGAATCATTATCCACCATAGGCGGAGCATCGAGAATATGGGACTTCTCCAGCAATGGCTAAGCGGACACCAAAGCCTGCCCGAGCATAGAATAATGTTGGCAGCATTACCGGGGGTTGGCAATGTCGGGAAATTGATAATCGACAGTTTAACAGAATCATGTGAAGCCGAGGAAGTGCTTCGCCTCATTCATCCTGATATGCCACCTCAAGCAAGTCTAGACAGCCAAGGATTACTTTCTCCCCCACATATCTCCTTTCACCATTATGGGGAATTGATTCTAGTAACTGCAGATGGCCAACCAGTCACCCCTAGTGGCCAACATGAGTGTGCGTTAGAAATCTTGAAACTTGCAAAACAATCTTCCTGTCAGCATGTAATCATTCTAGCGGGAATGGCTGCTGCAGTAGGAGAAGAAGATGTATTCTTGGTCTGCTCTGATATCGAAACAAGACTTGAATTGGAACAAAGTTCAGCCGACGTCAGAAGAGACCAACCAAATGGGGGAGTCATTGGCTTAGTCGGACTATTATCCTCACTAGGGCCGGTCGTTGGGATTTCATCAACCTGTGCTATATCAACAACTCTCGGTTCTAGTGCCGATCCGATTGCAGCCCAACGCCTCCTCGCTTCTCTCGTTGCATGGTTTGATTTGAAATTGGAGATTCCATTTGCTACAATGGATAGAATGGGCATTCATATGGCAATGCTTGATGAAAAGGGCGTCGCCGGAGAAATACCCGAATTAGCAGAAGAAGATAACGCTCCAATGTTGTATTCCTAAGGTTTGCCGGCTCAAAGCACATGTAGGGGATGCTTGTGTGAGGCATGATGATTCCTAAGGCCGAGTCTGCAAGAACTAGGCTTCCTAAGGGCGAGGCTGCAAGAATCAGGCAAATTGTCCTGCTTAAAATCGCTACACCTGTAATTGTCGTCTTCTTCCTTTATCTAGCAACTTCACTTGCAGTATATGGTTTTGAAACCTCACAGGCTAAGATATTTGAAAAAGAATTCAAAGATTCAGGGGCAACCCGAGTAGGGGATGTGATTGAAGGCTGTGATGAATGCCCTCGCGAACCAAATATTCAGAGACTGGATGACGCACTTTGGTGGTCAACCGTCACTCTTGGCACCATAGGATATGGTGACCACTATCCCGTTTCCCTTGGAGGCAGATTGACTGCTGGAGCCTTCATTATGACGACAATGGTATTCATCGCCATCGTCCTCTCGGGAATACAATCAGCAGTTATGGACTACAATAGATTGAGGTGGCTGGGAATGACAGGAACAAATATGAAAAACCATGTAATAGTATGCGGATGGAGCAGTATTTCTAAGGTAGCAATACCCGAACTACTTGCTGCTGGAAGACAAGTAGCAGTGATATGTGAAGATCAAAATGACATATCTCTGATCAAGGAATTGTGCGATGATGATAGCCAATTATTCATCACCATAGGAGACCCAACGGCGCTCCCTGCCCTTCAGAGAGCCAATCATTTAGATGCACATACCCTAATAATTGCAACCCCTGAAGATACGACTAACCTAATCTCTTCACTCAACGTCAGGGCAAATAACCCAGATTTGAGAATAATCGTTTACGTACAGAGACCAGAACTCCGTACTACATTCTCAGCATCAGGAGTAACATATGTTGCATCACCATTTGAAATCGGCGGACGGCTTGTTGCATCAGCCGCTTTTGAACCTGAAGTCGCCCACCTTGTAGATACGATGACCTCGGGATTATCTGATTGCGATATCCAACAATTTACTGTCACCGAAGGCTCATCGGCAGAAGGCATGACCGTTTCAGAAATCCGCAAAGAAATGATTGAAAACGATGGTGCCCTTCTCATTGCAACCGCAGAAAAGAATCCCGAAAAAATAGAGGGAGAAGGATGGGAAGTAAAGGGTAATCCTTCAACTAAAAAGAAACTGGGTGCCGGTGAAATCATCATTTTTATGGGAACTCCAAAAGAAAACATGGTTGTCTCAGAGCGTTTAGGAGTTCTACAGGGGCGATGAAATACTGACTTCGTTGATAATACGGTTATTCAAGCGCAGGGCAAATTAACCGCCAGAAGAAACGATAATCAATTCCAATTCAATGTCTTCATTTACAATTGCATTATATGGAACTACTGAATCATTATGAATGGCTAAAACGGTTGAGGGAAGAATACCCATTTTCTGAATTATTGATTCAATCGAACAAGGACCGTCGAATTCTAATTCTGTCCTCACGCCATTGTTGAGGATTCTAATCAGCATGTATCGATGCCGTGGCATCACGCTTATGACCAACGCGCATCAGCACGCCATCAACAGCCGAGATCGCATAGCCTGGTATCGCGGTGGATTCGAAATCCACTGTCCCTTGGACGCGAGAGTTCAAATCTCTCTCTCGGCGCCACTTTCAATAAGTGATAACTATATTCAGTGGCGCCGAAAGGAGAGCTTTTCTCCTAATACTTCGCTGAATAATGCTGATTGTGAAGCATGTCGGATTCAAATCTCTCTCTCGGCGCCAAACGAACTTCGTTCGTTGGCTAGGTTTCGAACACAATCGATACATAGCGCTTGTTCGAAACCGGCGCCTATAAGTCTCAAAAATCAAACTATTTTCAAGCGCGAAGACCCAGAACGGTTTTGCTTAGCTCTCAACACCGGCTTACCAGCCGCATTTCCAACCACGCTGAAAGAAACTGCTTTGACTACATTACCACGCACTGGTTCACCATCCAAAAGCATCGAGAGTATCTTTTCATCCCAAGCCTCAATCGGAATAACTCCCGAATCATCTACCAAACGAGCACTCCACTTTTTGGATTTACTACCGTCACTTCGAGTGGTGTTACGATGATCAAAGGAAAAGGCCAAGGCTTTGACTGAAACTTCCATCGCTTCAACTTGCGCCGTTAGGCAATCGCCATCTCTGCGTTCTTCAGCAAGAACTATGCTCGCACCTCGACCAATTTTCAAGCGCTTCCACCATTGTGTACCCTTCTTGACGATAGCCGGTGTTGCTCCAAAGATGCGAATGGCCATGCCTTCCTCCCATTCTGGCAATTCAATATCATCATCAAGAACACAATTGACCTGCCCATCTTCCATGTGCAAGGTGAATTCTCGCTTTCTGATATCCGCAGTGAAAGGGAATTGTAATTCCACGCCTAACCTGTATACTCGACCCCATGCCGTCAAGTATGGGTCAATATCCCCGATGGATACAAATCCTTTTTCGAATGCGGGTAGGTTAATTGGGCCTGAGTTTGGACAAATGTTAACGAAGTCACAATGAGTACAACGGGTTAGTCCCGAAAGGTCTTCTCCATCAGAGACTCCACCCGCTGCAAATTGTCGATAAGGCGCAGGATTCATTGGAAAATCTTCCTTTATTGCATCATCTTCTTGGGCTTCAATCCAGCAAGTGTGTAATTCCTCACCTATTATTTTCATCTGCTTTTGATCTGGCACTGGAACATACTTTTTTGATGCCGCTCCAAGGTACCAAATCTCTAGTCTTGCTGGTAACTGACCATCGTGCATATCCCACCAGAGCCAAGCATAAGTGCGCATTTGCTTGATATAATCACCAGAACGATCAGTTGCTCCAATACTTGCTTTGATATCGACTATGTTGGTCTCACCTGTCCAACGATAAACGAGGTCATATTCTCCTTGGAACCAGAAATCCTTGTGAATACAGGTGAGGGAAAAACTGTCTGCATCTGGGTCGACAAACCAAGGTCTAGCTATTTCCCAGGCTTCTACCCACGAGATAGTTCCGCCTTCTTTAGCACAAGGGTGAGGGGTGCTCCATTGGTATGGAAACCCATCAGGGGCAGGCCATTGAGGCCTTGATTGACCGCATCTCCAATTTGCTAATGTTTCTGGATTTAAATCCACAATACATTGTTGAACTTCATCCAAGTGTAATTCAATTCCATCTAATGCCATCTGTTGGGCCCTTGGTCCATCTTTTGCAGTAAATTCATCCCAGTCTCCAACTTTGTTTGGGTCTTCATTCCATTCTTTTCCTGCTGCCTCCCAACAACGAGCAAAATGAATATCAAGGCGGTAAGATGCCCATCTTTTCATTTCATTTCTTGACATTGGCCAAGTTGATTTGGGAGAAGTTGTTGTTTTTGGAGAAGGCCAACCTTCTTGTGAACGGCTTGGTCTATTGACTGCCTGTAAAGCACCACCGGCCCATTGAGGAATTGTTTCTTCGAGTGGACTATCAAGCCATTCTGATTGAGCATCGATGGGCACAAGAACGGGAGATTCTCTCAAAGTTCTACAAATTGCTTCTTCGACTGCTCGCCCCATTGCTAGGATTGGGGGAGATTCACCGCGCAATCCTTGTTTATAGCGGTGATACCATTGACGAGGGCAGTTTGAGAGCATTGCAGATTGAGTATGAGAGAGCCTCTTGTAGGGGCCAATTGGGTCGTCTGCTGGCGGATGATTGACTGGCATACAACCGCTTGCTACCGTCAAGGGTTTTCAAGCATGATGCTTCATTGAATTGAATCTGGCAATTCATCCATTGGTTGCCAATCTCTAGACCTGACTTCGATTCGAGAGTTTCGGGGAGATATTCTTAATTGTGGCAATCCTGCTCTCCAACCTAATTCCGCTCCAGTTAACAAGACTCTATCTCCGACCGTAATGTCAGCAAAAGTTTCTGTAACTCCCCAGCCAAATACTACCACTTCTATGGTGTGATTTCCATCCCAAAGATGACATGTCATCATAGTCCACGGCTTACCGTCAATACGAATCCCTTTTGCAGTTCTCCTACTTACCACCAAGCCATCGACATTGGCACGAGTTGGGAGAAGGCCTATTCTGGTGACTTCAACATCTTCTTCTCCGGATTTAACTAGGCTTGAGCGTGAATCGAGATAAATCCGAGATGAATTACGCCAAACTCCTGGTGCTGCATTTTTTATCAGCCAGTTCCCATCAGCAAGGTCTTTCAATTCAAGGAAGGTACCTGGGGCCATTTCCTCTACTACGACACTGGATTTTGCACCAGTTGAAAGTACGGCCCCATGCACTGGTTCACCAAAATGATTTGACATTGGGCCCCACTTTCCTGAAATTCTTCCTTCAACATTTACTCGATTAGGAATTACAGAAATTGGGCTTGCGGGTTCGCGCGCCTGCAATTTTTCTTGCACTTGTTGCCTTGATAATTCTTTCATCCTAGGCGGTAAAATCGCAATTAATCCCTCTTGGCTCAATTCTTCACTGACGAAGTCACAAATGAAACGGGCATGGCAGCGCTTGCAAGTTTCCTCAACAGATTCGCCCTTCCATGCAGATGGATTTGCTTCTGGCCAAGTCTCTTTGTCGCCATCAGCATTGGTCATTGCTTGCCAAATAGAATGTAGTTCCTCATCTTTTTGAATTAATTCTTCCGCGCTCCATATATCGATTTCGTGGCGGTCTTTTGAACCCAGATACCAACCTTCTATCCCCTCTACTTCGCTAATTAGGGATTCCTCTGTCCTTGTTCGAAGGTATAGCCATTGATAGAATTGTAACTGGCTGGCCAATCCTGTAGACCAACCGCTACTCCCATCTCCTGATTTTATGTCAACTACAGTTGCTTTGCCTTGCCATCTCAATAACATGTCGAGTTCCCCCGCTGCCCAGCCATCAGGGTGATAGAGACGCTGTGGTTGCCAAACTCTTGGGTCTTTGACCCATGGTCTAGCGATTTTCCAGGCTTCGAACCAAGTGATTTCACTCTCATCTTTTGATTGAGTTTCTTCAGAGATTTTTATCGCTGCTAATTTGAGAGAATTCCCTGGAACTTTTTCTGGAATTGGGAAACGTGGCTCTTCACACCATCTTGGGGCCCTAACAAAATGAGGGTCTCCATTTTCTCGCCATTTAGATAAATGTGGACCTCCGCCTGCCGCATGGCATTTTTCTACCTCTTCCAATTGTAATTCTATTCCTGCTAGTAATAATGCTTCAACATAGTCCTGTGATTTCTCGGACCAATCCCTTTCAGGACTTCTGAAAGGTGCTTCCTTCCATTTCTTGGCCCCTAATTCGATGACTTTTGCAGCACAGGCTGGAATCCTTGCCAGTAGGTATTGCTCAATATCTTGCAATGATTCTGGTTCCTCACCACCTCCATCATTTGGCTTTGAATAATCATCTTGCCATTCAATCCAACATGGTTTTGCATCTAGGGCACGATCCCCAGGGTCCTCCATTAGCAAGGAAACAAGAGCATCCTCGACGATAATTCCTAGAATCATTTCGGGATTAATAGGGCCAGATAAACCCTGTTTAGTGCGGTGGAACCACTGTCTTGAGCACCTTTCCCAAGATACCAATCCACTGGCTGAAAGACGCATTCTACTGCGCCCGACTGGGCCGCCGAGTGGGGGCATTCCGACTGGCATGAAGGGCATTGGAATGCTGCTTAAACATCAATCCGCCGGCCATCGACTTTGCCTCCATTGGGGTGAATGACTAAAGAGGGCGGTTGACAGGACGCATCGGGAACTACGATGTGTGGCATCATCGGCATCGTTGCAACAGAGAAGTCCAAGGTTGGACAATTGCTCTATGATGGCTTGACTGTTCTCCAACATCGTGGCCAAGATGCGGCTGGAATCGTTACTTGCGATGGCAAGAAATTGTACCAAAGAAAAGCCAACGGCTTGGTTAACGATGTTTTTCGCCAACGCCACATGGACAGATTATCTGGACACATTGGTATCGGTCATGTCCGCTACCCCACAGCAGGTTCTTCATCAGGAGCAGAGGCACAACCATTCTACACTAATTCCCCGTATGGAATCGCTTTGGCTCACAATGGCAATCTTACAAATGCTGAAGAACTTCGCAAACACTTACTCGATGACCTCCGACACCTCAATACCTCATCTGATTCAGAAGTGCTACTCAATATGTTGGCAAATGAAATTCACAAACAACATAAATTGAATATTGGCGGAGATCCTTACTTGGATACAAAAGCAATTTTTAAGGCGGTGGCGCAATTACACTCTCATTGTCTTGGTGGATATGCAGTTGTCTCTCTAATAACCGGTTATGGGCTACTTGGCTTCCGCGACCCTTTCGGAATTAGGCCACTATGCCTAGGAAGAAGAGTAGAAGAGGATGGACGCGAAGAATGGTTGATGGCCAGCGAATCGGTTGCATTGATTACCCTCGGATTTGAACACGTCAAGGATATTGCTCCTGGTGAAGCGGTCTTTATCGCTCATAATGGACAGATGTTTTCTCAACAATGCGCTAAAGATCCTACTTGGAATCCCTGTATCTTCGAACATGTATACTTTGCAAGGCCGGATTCCGAAATAGATGGAATCAGTGTCCATGCTGCCCGCCTTGAAATGGGTAGGAAACTAGCGATGAGAATCCCTCATGAAGCACCGGATATGGATATCGATGTTGTGATTCCAGTACCCGATAGTGGTCGGATTGCGGCCATGGAATTAGCCAATGAATTGAAACTCCCATTCCGTGAAGGATTTGTTAAGAATCGATATGTAGGGAGGACTTTTATCATGCCTGGTCAAATGATTCGTCAAGAGTCGGTGCGCAAAAAACTGAATCCTATTCCAAGTGAATTCGCAGGTAAAACTGTTCTTCTTGTCGATGATTCAATCGTTAGGGGCAATACCAGTAGGAAAATTGTTGAAATGGCGAGAGAAGTAGGGGCTGCCCGAGTGTTCTTTGCAAGTGCTGCCCCACCGGTCATCTATCCCAATGTGTACGGAATTGACATGCCAGCAAAGGCAGAATACATCGCTCATGACCGCTCAACAGAAGAAATATGCGAAGCGATTGGTGCTGATTGGCTAATTTATCAGACTTTACCAGACCTTGTAGATTCTTGTAGTCAGGGAAAATTAGGCTTGTCTACTTTTGATTCATCTTGTTTTGATGGTGAATATATCACTGGAGATATCGACGATGCATATCTTACTGCCTTGGAAAAGAATCGTAATGATAGCGCAAAAGCCAATCGTGAAAATATAGACGATGTTATTGAAATCCATAATGAGGATTGAATTAGGAGGTGGCGCCATGGCGGATGCACATCACACATATGCTCTAAGATTCGGAGAACTTGGTTTGAAGTCTGCTCCAGTTCGCAGAAATTTTCAGAGAGTATTGATTGCCTCTCTTGACAGAGCAGCTATTCTCAATAATATCGATCTCTATCATGACCGCGTAGATACGTTAGTGTTAGCAACAACTTCTGGGCCAAGAGATGTAGTCGAAGGGATTCTTAGAAGATGCTTTGGCATGGTCGGTTGCGACCCAGTAACCCAGATGGATTTGAATCCTGAAGTTGTTGCAGCAGCAGCCTTGAAGAGAGATGAGAGAAGAGGTGAAGCAAGGACTTTCGCGGTTCGTTGTAGACGCAGTGGCTCAAAAACCGAATGGAATAGTCAAACATTCGCGGGAACTGTAGGTCATCACATGCTAGAATTAGATCCTTCATTGAAGGTAAACTTGAGTAATCCAGAGATTACTGTTCGAGTTCATATTACTCCAAAGGATGCTTGGTTAATGGAGAAGAGAATTCCTGGACCGGGAGGTCTGCCATGTGGCGTTCAAGGAAACGTCATCGCAAATATTCAGAGTGAGTCCGACTTGCTAAGTGCTTGGCAAGTGATGAGGAGAGGGGCAGGGATAGTGCCAATCAAAGGTAGCAATAATGACCTAATGGCAATTCTTGACGATTGGGATGCAGGACTTGGCGAGGCAGCAAAGGGAAATATTTCATCTTCAAGAAAGAAGAAATGGGGTAAGAGAACTCCTTGGGGATTCATTGGAATGCCGAGAATGGAGGCGGAAAAAAGGATTCGTAAAGACCGCGATAGAATTACTCCCCCAGTTGAACTAGATGCTACTCAAGGCTGGTCGGAATCTGAAAAATCGGCATTATTGGCTCACATTAAAGATCCAATTTCAAATGAGTGGGGTCATGCAGGAAACTCCACATTGTTATCGTGGATAGAATGAAGAGGGCTAACACCTCGTAGGGGTTGCTCATCATGCCTTCCGTCATCGACCCCGTTGCCACAATTGCGACTTCAGCCTTACTAAGTGGCATCGCTTTTTCGGGTGATGGAGAGTATATTGCTTGGGGTGAAGTGGAAGAATCATTCCACCTAGCAAATGTAGATGGTAGCAATAAAATAACCATTGAAACAGATGGCGCCCCTGGCCCCATTGCTGCGCTTTCAAAGGACCGTTTCATCATTGGGATGAGCGATGGCGATTTGCATATGATCTCTACTGATGGTGAAATAATTTGGTCTCATGAAGTTGCTTCGGGATGCGACCTTCTCGAAGTTTCAAAAAGTGGAGGGCTAATTGCCTTGATAGATGGCGGTCGACGTCTGCATTTGTTAGATAGCCATGGGAGAATCTTGTTTACTTCTAAAGACAGCGAGTTGAATTTTGTTGTAGTCGACCGCACTGGTCGTTGTGTAGCAGTTGCTGATGACCATGGCAATGTTACGGTCTACGACAGAACTGGAGAAACTCGATTCACCCGTCAACCAAGTGGTTCAGTTGCCGAGAGGATTACTGCAATAGCCTATCAAGCAGATGGTAATTTGGTGATTGCTAAGGAAACTCTTGGTCTTGCTGCAAACGATGAAAATGAACTTGAGGCTGAATGGTGGACCCCTCTTGGAAATAAAATTTGGACGGCTGAATTATCGGCAAGATGTGATGCAATCACCTCCCATTCTCGAGGCTGTTGGTTGGCTCAATATGATGGTAGAATACTCAAGGCCTCAATCGATAAGGAACCCGAACAAATCTGGAAATCAACCTACTCAGTCCAATGCTTGGCAACAATCAATGATGACTTATTAGTTGCTAGTTGGTTCAATCTATTCCGAATTCCAGACAAAGGAATGGAAGATGAGCCAGCATGGCAGGTTGAACATGCTGGAATCGTCGAACACCTTGCAATAAATGAAGCAGGTGATAGAATCGCCATTGGTGGAGAAGACCAAAACGATTACACAGATTCAGAACCTATCCTTATTCTTGATGCAAATGCAACCCCGCGAGAAATGGAAGTTGTCCACCAAGATGACCCATGGACTGCAGACTTGCAAATGGATGATGGGTCAGAAGTGGAAGAAATCGATATTTATGCTGATGACCAAACTGCAATCTCAGGACTCCTAACCGAGGAGGAGAGAGGCCAAATAGAATCTGGAGGAAGTGAGCAAAGCCAAAGTAACTTACTAGCCATGTTGAGTGGAGATTTGGATATAGAAGAAATGGCTGGTAGCCAAATTGATACAGATTTATTATTAAGTGGCTTAGAAGAAGAAAGTAAAATCACCAATATCCCTCCCGTTTCAGATGCTGGCTTCGACCAGATAATTGAATTGGGCAAAGATGGTACGGCAACCGCACTGCTTGACGGAAGTAAATCCTTTGATCCAGATGGCATGGTTGTAGGCTGGACATGGAAGGATAGAAGCGGCAAAACAATTGGTGAAACTGACAAAATCAAGGTTAAATTGAATGTTGGAACCCACCATTTTGAATTGACTGTTAAAGATAATGATGGTGCAACGACAACTGACACTACTACCGTTATCGTTGAATGAAGATACCACTTGGCTAAGCCTATGTCAGCCAAGGCGCTAATCGAAGGATTCTTTGTCGGCCCATTGCAAATGCGCTGTAGCGTGGTCACATGTCTATCGTCTGGAGATACTGTCATCATTGATGGAGGTGATGAAGCACAGCGACTAATCGATTGGATTAACCGAGAATCTGGAGATGGTCCAGATGAAAGTAATAATCATCATTGCGAACAGCAAAGAAAAGTCATCGCACTTTGGAATACTCACGCCCATTTTGACCATTCAGGAGCCATCCCCCCCCTACTAGAAGAATACCAAGTGGATTGGTATTTGCATCCTGATGATAATAATCTTCAATCAACTGCAAAATTGTCTGCGAATCGTTGGAACTTGCATGTCCCTGAACCTGCAGTTGCAACGAAAATAATGGAGCATGGCAATAGGTTAGAATGTGGTGACTTAAGTTTCGAGATAAGGCATTCACCTGGTCATTCACTCGGTAGCGTTTGTTTAATTCTCGATAATTGCGACATTAACCATGCCTTCGTTGGAGATGTTCTTTTTGCTGGAGGAGTAGGCAGAACGGATATTCCAAATTCAGGAGGAAATTGGCCTTTACTCAAACAAAGCATCGAAGAACAATTATTCACATTAGATGAGGAAACTATAGTTTATCCTGGCCATGGCCCACTAACAACAATCGGTGAAGAAAAGCGAAACAACCCCTTTCTAAATGACCACAGAGGAATGTTTCTCTGAAGGCACTGAACTTATCACATCAAACGAACATTGATGTGGGCCAGCAAGTGGCGACAAGGTATGCGTGGCCCAACTGCACTGCTATTCGCGGCGCTGATGCTTGCATTGCCACTGGCTGGTTGTTTCTCAAATCCAGAAACTTTTATCGAAGAAGAAATGCAAGCCCATTGGCTTCCAGAAGTTGAAGTTCGCTCAGAATTATTTTATCGAAATGATGATGTTTATTCACATGTATCGATTAATGGAAGCCATAATATTTCAGCAGTACAATCCGTCTTCATAGATGTCCCAGAGATTACCCTCAGTGATGGAGGTGCTGGGGTGGCAGGAGTTGCGGAAGTCCACCTAGGACTATGGCTTCCTGAAATGGAAGGCTGTGATTTCAATCTTGAAACGATTCCCGAGGAATGTCAAGTGCCAATAATAGCAGAAATTGGTCCATATTATGATGATGGAGATTCAGATGCCCTAACTCCAGCAGGAAGACTTGGAGCCTTCCTAATTGAAAATTACGTCCCCCATGGCTTCGGTGTTGCCCAAGTTTCGGTCTTTGGAACAGGCGAATCCAACCATTGTATGGACTTGATGGGTCATGATGAACAATATGGAATCAATGCCGCAGTAGAATGGTTAGGAAGCCAAGGCTGGTCAAATGGTGCAGTGGGAGTTATTGGCAAATCATACGATGGCTCAACCCCTTGGAATGCCGCAGCAGCAGGCTCGGAATACCTGAAGACAATTGTACCAATGTCAGGATTGATTGGAGTTCAAGAGTTAATGTGGCGAAACGGTAGCATGGAAGCCCGAGGCGCAATAATGCACAACGGAGTCTACGGAACTTTCGGCCTAGATGGTGATTCAGAAGACTTACAAAATGCTTGTGAAGGCTATGCAGAAGGAATGTACGCTGGAATCGGCGCCTACCTAACTGGCGATGATTTGAGTTGGATGGGTTCTGATTACTGGCAAGAGCGCTTTTTCCTCGACAGAGTTATCGAAGAATACAATGGTTCAATCTACATAATTCATGGAATGCAAGATTGGAATGTTGACCCTCATATGGCATTCCCTACTCACAATATTATGCTTGATGCTGGATTCGATGTCAAAGGACTTTATGGACAATGGGGCCATGATTATCCAGACCGTGAATCAGGGCACTCCGGACTTAGTTCGGGCAGAGGGGGAGAAGCCTATCCATTCACTCTGCGCTGGGATTGGGCTGATGATTTGCTAGAATGGTTCAACTATTATCTCTATGATGAAGGCCTTCAGCCAAGGTTAATCGCTGAAATTCAAGACAATATGGGCGGATGGAGAGTAGAGGGGCAATACCCACCCATCGACACACAATGGACTGAATTCTCACTTGGCGAGGGGGGTTGTGAGTTGCAATCTGGTGGCGCTAATATCGGTACTTTTAGTACTACGATTCTTCAATGTCCAAGCTTTGAAAACGATACAAGGATAACAGGAATGCCAACGATTCATATCGAGTCAAGAATTGGATTTACCGCAACTTCAGGCCATCTATTCGTTGAAATGCTTCGAGCAAGTGACGATATGCACCTTGGACATGCTGTTATGGATTTGAGATTCCATGCTGGAGGTAAGCAAGGTCAGTCCTTGACTCCAGGCTCTACAGTCGTTGCCAAAATGCAATTCTTTGCTATGGATGCTTTTATCGAGTCCGGTGATGGAGTGAAGTTGGTAATAACTCAAACTGGCGAAGATTACGTACCAAGTGCAGTCAGTCTGCAATCAGTTACAATTTCATTGGATGAATCGAGTATTTTCTCTTTGTCTAGTTCAATGCGGAGTTGTGATGATTTGTTCATGCCTCCGATGATGACGGGAAGTTATCCAATGTGTCCAGAAGAACCTGAATAATCACCAAATCAGTTCAGCACAAGCATCAAAGCAAATCAACCCCGACTTGCCTTCATGCCGGAGTCCCAACAACAAGCCGATGTGCGCATCGCAGTAACTTCTGCCTTAGTCTTCGGAGTATTTCTTGGGGCAGCATTATTTGGCCTCATTATTTCCTTAATGCCTAATACCGCTACTGGATTAGATGATTCCGACTTAGATGGTGTACCGGATTCTCATGACCTTCTTGTTGATGGAAATGCTCGCATGCGAATCACTGCAACTTCATTGATGCACGAAAAATTAGCCGAGGATGCAAATATTACACTGAACATTACCTTCGATGGAAATGGCGACCCTTCTGGCAATCATGATGCTCAGACTTGTAGCCTCAATTTCACAATTATTGCAAATACCACCGGAACTTCTCCGGCAATTGGATGCACTTTCGATACCAGCGATTGGAGTATGCTTGCAGTCGGCTTTGGTTATTCAATGAGCCATACTGAAGAAACTGAATTTGATGGAACATTCACTCACTATTGGGATTTGTTTCCAGGGAACAGTAGTGATACTGCCGGCTACAATAGTAGCATGGACGCTTGGATGTTACATCAAGGAACGGTTGTATTATTGAATGGAATGAGTGACAGCGATGATAATGATTGGAATGCAATGCTGACAATAGTATTTGCAGCAGATGATGAAATGGTGAGTTGAATGTCAAGTAAAAAAGAAAAAAAAGGCGCCATCGCAATAGCGATTGGTGCTGCAGGCTTGGCTTGGAAAGGTGCTAAAATGATTAATCCAGATCATCGAAAAGAAATTCTCGGTGTTGCAAAGGACCCGAAAGCATGGGGGGAAAAACTCACGGATGCTTGGGATTGGACAGTTCTAGAGGCGGGCGAAACAAAGGATGCAATCATTGTTTTAGCAAAAATCGCTCTTGCCAAAGAAGTTCCAACAAAGGACTTGAAAGAAACGGCCGAACAACTCGGTGAATTGGGGCTTGTGATTCCACCACTAAGAGTGTTCATGCTTCCAGGAAGTTGGTTATTGCTTGGAACACTTTCTAAATTAACACCTTGGCATCTGATGCCAGAATTCCATTTACCTGACCTTGACCTGCGAGGTGCCTTGATGGAGAAATTTGGAAAGGGTGAATCCACAGGCTTTGAAGACGAAGCCGAAGCGGCGAGAGATGCCTTAGAATTAGATGAATAATTCAATATTAATTATTTGATTAATCATCCGAGTAATGCCTTTAATTCAGATTCAAGAATTGGCAGAGCATCTTGCCAAGTTGCAACGATTCCATAATCTGCATGTTGAAAGATTGGAGCCTCTGCATCCTTGTTGATTGCCACGATATACTTGGAGGTCCTCATTCCGGCTAAGTGCTGAATTGCACCACTAATTCCTACTGCGATGTAGAGACTTGGATTAACGGTTTTACCAGTCTGTCCTACTTGCATGCCGTGAGAAATGTCCTCCCAAGCGTCAACTGCAGCACGGCTTGCTCCAACTGCAGCCCCTAAGGTATCTGCAACTCTTTCCAAGTGCGCAAAGTTTGCGGGGTCTTGCATTCCGCGACCGCCTGAGATGATGATATCGGCTTCAGCCACGTCTAAGCGTTCACTTGCTTTGGCGATCATTTCTCTAACTGCTGTTTTGAGGTCAGCAGATTGATTCATCACAGAGATTTCAGCATTTCCGCCATCTGAAGATGGGGAGAATGTATTTGCTCTGATACTGACAACCGCATCTCCCTGCAGTGAAACATTTTGCATTGCCTTGCCAGAGTAAATTGGTGAAGTCAGGACTCCTCCATCGATGGCCACTACGTCCTGCACAACTGAAACGGCTCTACGTGCAGCCAAACGACTGCCCAAATCCTTGCCATTTTGAGTGGCTGCACAAATTATTACTCCTGCAGGAGCGCAAGCATCTATTGCGCTTGCCCATGCGGCTGCATCGTAATTTGAAAATTGTTCACCAACACAAGCGATGACCTTGCTAACACCTGAAATCGCAGCCCCAGAAGTGGCTGCTGTATCATTAACTCCAGGAACAATAACAGTTGGGTTTCCACCCAATACTATTGCTGCACTAACTAATTCAGAGGTGACTGGACTGATGATGCCATCTTTTGTCTCTGCTATAACAATTATTTCTGTCATTTAATCCACCTCAAATTACATTGGCGTCGTTTCTCAAGGCTGCCACGACGGTAGGGACATTTCCAGCACCTTCGAACTTTTGTCCAGATGCTTTTTGAGGAGGAGGAGTATGTGATACAATATTGATTGATGAGGTTGGAATATCTGCACCCAATACTTCAACTTGGGCTCGCTTGGCCATCATGATGCCCTTCACATTGGGTTTGCGGGGTTTGCAGAATCCTTTGTCACAGGAAATAACGGCGGGGAGTGAAACTCCTGTTCGCGCATTACCAATATTTCGTGGAATTAGAACTTCTACTCCGGCATCTTCGAATTCGATGCCAATAATATTGCTCACACTGGCCCAACCCATTCGCTCTGCTACGCCGGGCCCAGTGGATGATGCACCGGTATCCGCAGCAGATTTTCCACAGTAGACAACCTCGGTTGAAAGTTCCTTCAAGGCACTGACCAAAGCTGATTGAACTTGATTTGAGTCCAAGTCACTCCATGAGTCATCCCAAACTCGGACAATTCGGTCAACTCCGATTGCCTTTGCATCTTTTAGGACCTTGTCGCAATCCGGTGTACCAAGAGTGATTGCAGTAACTGTACCGCCATTGGATTCTTTGTGCATCATTGCTGCTTCCAAGGCAAATTCATCGTATGGGCTCATTACCCACTTGACTGATGAGAGGTCAACTCTATCCCCTGAAATTGCAATTTTTGCATTGGTATCTGGTACACGCTTAACGAGAACTGCGATTTCAGGCATCATATCACCTCCACTCCATAGAGTGGACGAGTCGCCGACCAGCAGTCCATTGATGAACATTCCCTGAGCATTGCGCAGCAATGCGAATGGTCAGCGTGAACTGAACGACAAAAATCATCACAACCGTTCACGCGATAGGTGTGATTACTCTATCATTCAAAGAGTACGAGTAAAGGATTGAATGCCTGTAATCCAACGACCAATGATGAGATTATGGATGTCGTGTGTTCCTTCATAGGTCTTAACAGACTCAAGGTTGGCCATGTGCCTCATTATTGGGTACTCATCAAGAATACCATTTGCTCCATGTATATCTCGGGCCATTCTAGCAATTTCCAATGCCATATCGACGTTATTCATTTTTGCAAGGCTAATTTGTTCAGGAATCCAAGTGCCAGCATCTTTTTTCCTGCCGAGGTTTAGAGCCAATAACTGCCCCTTTGTTATCTCCCTAAGCATCCAAGATAATTTATTTTGGACCAATTGATAGGAAGCGATAGGATGGTCAAATTGAATCCGTGAAAGTGCATATTCCTTGGCTGAATGAAAACATGCTTGGGCTGAACCGATGGCGCCCCACGAAATACCGAAGCGGGCATTATTCAAGCATGAGAATGGACCTTTCAATCCTTTCACACTTGGAAGCATTCTATCTTTTGGAATTTTGCAGTCTTGAAATACCAACTCACTGGTAACACTTGCCTTCAATGAATGCTTTCCAGTCATCTCAGGAGCACTAAACCCAGGGTCATTTTTCTCTACGATGAAGCCACGAATTACGCCATCTAACTTAGCCCAAACTACTGCTACATCCGCAACAGTTCCATTGGTAATCCACATTTTTGCCCCGTTCAATAAGTAATGGTCTCCTTGATCACTCGCTTTGGTAATCATATCACCTGGGTTAGAGCCATAATCCGGTTCGGTTAAACCAAAACAGCCAATCCATTCTCCACTGGCCATCTTTGGTAGGTAGTGCATCTTTTGTTCTTCGGAGCCGAAGGCTGAAATTGGGAACATTGCCAAGGAACCTTGAACGCTGGCGAATGAACGAAGTCCACTATCTCCTCGTTCTAATTCTTGACAAACAAGTCCATATGCCACATAGGACATTCCAGCACAACCATACTTCTCATCAATGGTCATTCCCAAGACTCCCATTTCACCAAGTGCTTTACCCCATTCTTCTGGGAACCGACCTTCGCGACAGGCTGCCTCGATGTTTGGAATGACTTCTTCATCAACCCAATCACGAACCATGTCTCGAACCATAATTTCTTCTTCTGTACATTCCGATTCAATATCGTAGAAATCCAAGGCCTCGTATACCATATCTACCATTCCTAGCCCAAGGGCTGGACGCTGCGTTCATGAACTTTCGCAGCAAAAGGAGAATCCTAATCCCCTGATTTGTTGGCATCTTGCTTGGCTTGAATACGGTCAAACTTCTTCTGCCTACGCTTTCTTGACATATCCATCCACCAGCGCTGTAAAGTTTTAGAATTCATGAAAATCATTCCAAATAGCACCCCAGGGACGCTGATTGCAACCATCCCTATGACAACCATGCCAAGCAAATCTTTCTCTTCTACCTCTTTAAGCGGAGAAATAGAGGCGATTAAACCATTGGAAGAAAGAACAAAACCATCGGTATCTTCACTACCCCAAGTGAAAACCATGGTCGAGCCTGCTAGGCTACCTTCGCCACTAACATCACTCTTCATGACAACAGCCCAAGCCATTTCTTCCTCGAGGCCATAACTTGCTACTGAATATGGGGCGATGTGCAAACTGATGCTACCATCTCCCATCAATGAACCACCGGTTAATTCACCCTGTAATGATGATAGAACTTCTGGGGTATCAGTGGCACTTGCAGACGGTTTTTCAACATCCAAATGTAGAACTGCAATTCTCTTACCACTGCCAATCAAGATGCAAACATCCCTCGAAACAGTAGGACAAACCACGTCTACCCAAGTATCTCCTGCGGTATTTGAAATCCAAGATATTTGATGGTCAGTATCTATTACAGCCGCCCCATCACCTGCAGTTGTTATCACGCATAGGCGTGTGCTTGGACTTGGATGGCAATCGATTGCCGTGACTGGACTTGAGGACTTATCAAGAAATGTAAACCCATCGGCTGAAGAATATCTGAAAATACTGCCATTTCCCCCGCCAAGATATGCGACGTCTCCATTTCGGTTCCAGGTGATTGCAGTTTGTTTCTCGCCTTCCAAGACGCCCTTTCCTTCGACGGTTTCTAAAGCGTAATTCTCAAGGCTGAGCCGCATCATTTGACCGTTTTCTCCAACCAAAAGTGCTGATTGGCCCTGTGGATGCCAGCCTAAGGCGGTGAAATCTTCTGACTTACCTGAAGTCAATGAGATATCTTTGCCCCTTGACTCCGGCTCTTCTGAATCGATTAGACGAGCATATCCTTCTGCGCCAACAATTAGAATTAGGTCTCCTTGAGGGCGCAACTGGGCCGCATTCAATCCTAGATCTGAATCTGAAATTGCGCCAATTTGAGTGGCTTTAGCAATTGAGTACATTTCTTCTTCATCCTCTTGGGCTAAAGCGTGGAAAGGAATCAATAAGAGGGCCAGAAATAACGCAACAATAGGTGCTCTCAGGCTGGCCATGAAGACTCGCAGGTGATACTCCATTTCAGCCATTCCCAACGTAAAGGTCATTTCATGTAGTCTGTTGGAGGGGCTTGATGGAACAATTCGAAGTCAAGCGCGGGCTAGTAAAAACGATGGGTGGAAATGCTGGTTTAGCCAAATTAGGCGGCCAGTATTTTGATGAAGTAAAGAGTGGGGTTGATGGGGGCTTTACCGCATCATTTTCGATTCTGTGCCGTATTCAAGCCACATATTCCGAAGATGGGAAATTGGTTGTAGATGTTGAGCAAATGAAGGGTAATGACCTTTCCGAATATTTGCAAGCAGATGGTGGACGCGAACAAGCGATGCAAGCACGCAAGCGCTGGTCGGGTTTCCTCGATGAGGCAACTGGCTACAATTCCAAGCAGCGAGGAGACAAGGCCAAAGAAGCAGGTAAGAAAATCTCCAAGGCGAACTCAAATATCAGATTGGCAAAAAAAATGATGGAAATGTCAAAGACCATGACAGATGATGTGAAAGAACAAGCTCTTGTGTTAATTTCTGAAGTTGAGCAGAAGTTGGAAGAAGGCAACGGCACCCGTGCAATGTCATTATCTGAAAAACTGAGCAAACTCGTTGAGGGATGAAGATGTCCACGATGGCGGAGATGAATGAAAGTACCATCGATGCCATCCTCACACCATATACAGAGAAACACCCTCGCTTTTCAGAACTCAACAACGAGCAAAGAAGGCGCTTGGCATGGATGGTTGGAGCACTACAGGAAGTAGTGGGAATAGATCACCTCGTCGGTATAATGTTAGATGGAAAAAGCGCTGGAGGAGATGATGTTATTCGCTGCTATGTTGGTTTTGAGCCAAGTGGAAAAGCCCATATTGGCTGGAAAGTGATTTCATTAACACTCAACAGGTTACTTGAAGCAGGAGCAAATGTACTGGTTTTTATGGCAGATTGGCATGCTTGGGTGAATGACAAGTTTGGCGGTGACATGGAAAAAATACAGACCACCGCATCCTACATGGAAGATACATTCAGAGTATTACTCAATAATCCACCCGAAGGAGATGGAGCAGGGCAATTACAATTCCAGTATGCTAGTACCATTATGGATTCAGGGGATTATTGGGCAAGAGTACTTCGTTGTTCCAAGAATATGAGCCTTGCGAGAGTTCGCCGTACCTTTACTATCATGGGAAGAGATGAGGATTCATCTGATGGAGACCTCGCAAGATTCTACTATCCTGCAATGCAGGCAGCCGATATTTTTGAAATGAAGATTGACATTGCTCTTGGAGGGATGGACCAACGCAAGGCTCACATGTATATGCGAGAAACTGCAGACAAATGGAAGTGGACAAAGGCCACTTGCTTCCACACTCCAATTATCTCTGGCTTGAAAGCAAGTGGAGGAAGAATGGAAAGTTTCGACCATAAAATGTCAAAATCCCAACCTAGTTCTGCAATCCTTCTTCATGATGAAGCAAAGAAGATGCGTAAGAAATTAAGAAAAGCATTCCTTGACCCAGAACAAGAAGATTCACCAGTATACGAATTGATTGAAAATATCATCTTACCTGAATTTGGTGAATTGGTAGTCACTCCAAAACCAGAATTTGGTGAACCGAGCACTTGGTCCAACCTCGCTTCAATTCGTGTAGCAGTGATGGATGGAACTTTGCATCCACTGGATGTTAAGTTTGCAGTAGCCGATGCCTTATCAGCAGGATTAGCAGATTTGGCGGCCCACTTTGAGGCCCATCCTGAAAAATTAGAGGCAGTCACTGCCTTAACTGCATAAAGAATACAATTAGTATTCAAATCTCTGCAAGTGCTTGGACATACTCTTCAGGCTCAAGGAACATCTCCATGTCCAATTCATGAGGATCAATGATAATCAACCAGCCATCGTCGTAAGCGCTATCATTGATTAAATCAGGGGTGATTTCTACTTCACCATTAACTTCGGTCACTAAACCGCTGAATGGTATCCTAAAGGAAATCTTTTGTTCTGCTGTCCAGATGCTCAACATCTCATCATCGACATCCAATTCATCATCTGCATGGGGTAGAATGACTCTCAATATTTCGCCAATTTCCTTGGCTAGGAAGTCAGAAAGGCCAATTGTTATCTTGTCATCTTTCTCTTGATACCACAAATGTTTTATCGAATATTTGCGCTTGTGGGCTATACTAAACTCGAGATATTCATCCTCTGTCATGAACTCACCTTGAGCCGCCGACTGAAGCCCATTATTTTAATCCAACTATTGAGGCGGTTGTCTGCATACTTGTATCTTCATCTAGATGCAATCATAACTAAGCCTCCCCTCTCCCTCTTCGGGCTGCCTAATGAATTTCGATGAGGACGAGGAATACCAAATGATTAGGAAACTCGTCAGGGACTTTGCAGAGAGCACTTTAGCCGCAACAATTTCTAAAAGAGATGATGAACAGATTGCCCCTACTTCAGAATGGCAGGAGTTTGTGGAACTTGGCCTTCATGGCATAACAGTAGAAGAGCAATATGGTGGTGTGCCAATCGATGATGTAGTTGAAGCCATCATCGTTGAAGAATTAGCAAGAGTCGACCCTTCCTTTGCAGTTTTCTATGCGGTACACGTCGGGTTATGCTGCAAAACAATCACCTTGCACGGCACTCATGAACAAAAAGAAAAATATGCCCGTAGACTTACAGGCACTGATGTTGGCGCTTACTCGCTTTCTGAAGCAGGTGCAGGTACTGATGCTGCTGCCTTGTCATGTAAAGCCAAACTTTCAGATGATGGAAAGCACTACATCCTCAATGGTTTGAAAATGTGGGTAACCAATGGTGCGAGTGCTGATATTTACGTGCTCTTCGCCAAGGTAGTAGACCACCCAGATTACGGAGTCAAGAAACACGGCGGGGTAACTGCCTTCATCATCGAAAAAGAATTTGCTGGGTTTAGTGTTGGAAAGAAGGAGGATAAACTCGGAATCCGTTCATCTGATACTTGTTCCTTAGAACTAGACAACTGTATAGTTCCAGTTGAGAATGTGTTGGGGGATGTTGGTAAGGGTTTTACAATCGCCATGAACGCCTTGGATAACAGCCGAATTGGGATTGCTGCTCAAGCATTAGGGATTGCTCAAGGCGCCTTTGAAGCCGCCAATAAATATTCCAAAGAAAGAGAAACTTTTGGCAAACCAATCGCCCACCATCAGATGATTACAGCCTATCTCTCGGATATGGCTACTCAAATCGATGCTGCAAGATTATTGGTTTATCGGGCAGCAGTTGCCAAACAAAAGCACTACGAAGAAGGTGGACCAAGGCATTCCAAGGAAGCGAGTATGGCTAAATTATTCGCAGGCGATACTGCGATGTGGGTTGCTGACAAAGCAGTTCAAATCCTTGGTGGCTATGGATATGTCAAAGAATTCCCAGTAGAGCGCTTCTTCCGCGATGCCAAGATAACTCAAATCTACGAAGGCACCCAAGAAGTCCAGCGGCTAGTCATAGCCCGCCATTTGTGAAATCACAATGATGTCAATCACTCGATATGATTCATATCCAAACGCTTTCGGAGATTGTTCCAATCGCTTGCAGTAGCAGTTAATTCGATTACACTTCCTTTGATGTTCTCCATTTCCTCATTCCTTGAAGAAGGCATTCTGATCAGTACCTCAATATCGTCGCCGACTACATTTCCGGCTAATGAACGCCCACCGCGTAGATATTCATCCAAACCAATTCCCAGCGTTCTCTCTACACCAGATACTTCAATCGAGAAATTATATGCTCCACCGTCTATTGAATCCATAATTGCTGACCTCTCGCTGGCAAACCTTGCTTCTCCAAGTTGGTGCACCAAATCATGTAGGTTGATACTTGCTTCCTCAATAACTCGAACTTCCTCTTGAATTACTTCGGGCTCCGGCTCTGCTTCGGGCTCCGGCTCGGGTTCCACTTCAGGTTCAGATTCTTGTTCGATGACTTCAGGTTCTGGCTCTGAGTCTGACTCTTTTGGAGAAGTTGCGTTGCGAATCTTTGCAATTGCAATATCAAGTTCTGGTAAATTGATTTGTCCGTCGTTATCGGCATCAATGACAGCAACGAGTGAACTCGTTTCCCATGGAGGAAGGTCGGCAATCCCTGTTTCTTTCAATGCCATTTGGAATTCGTATGCATCTATCTTACCAGAATCATCCAAATCAATGGACTTGAAAAATTGGTAAATAGACTGTTCAGAATTTGATAAATATTCAGAGAGCATTACTAATTCCTTAGGGAAC
>DUDM01000060.1 GCA_012959275.1 Candidatus Poseidoniales archaeon | reverse complement strand
GTTCTAATCGGCGAAGACACGGGTAAGCATGAGAGCAACATGGTATGGCTTTGGGGGCAGAACATCGAGCCTGAAATCGGCGACGGAGAAGAGGGCGTTGGTAATGAAACCATCACGGTGAACCATGTGGTTCTGGTTGACACACCTCCACACCCAGAGTGGGAATGGAATTACAGTTACCAGGTTGAGGTCAGTGACCTTCAGATGGATATGAATTATACTGCAGTGATCGACATCGTTCTTGTTGAGGATACTACGTGGGGAGGCCTAGATTGGTGGTGGGACATAGATTGGGATGGTGGCTACGATGAAGACAACGATGGATACCATAATCAATTCAATTTCACATTTTCGCTACAGAGTGGATGCTATCGCATGTATGCCAATCTGTATGATAGGGCAGGTGACATAGAAAATAGTGAGCCAATTGGATCCACCGCGACCTTTGATTTTGGTGTGGGAGGTATCTGTGAGGATGGTGTATTCTACTCTATATTCGATAGTGATGGAGATGGATTGGTTGGCAAGCAAGACTTGTACTGCCCAGATACACCACAAGGCGAGACGGTTGATGAGAATGGTTGCTCTGAATCAGATTATGCAAGTACATCTGGAACAGGCGAAGATGATGGTGAAGCAACAAGTATCCCGGGCTTCGGGCTCCTCCTCAGCATTACCGCAGCACTGGGGGCCGCTCTTATTGCGACCCGCCGTGAGTGAACCTCAATTCCAAGCCAGTTGCAATTATCCACATCAACCTTCATTAGGAAACAAATCCCACGGTTTTGATCCACGCTTACGAAACATCGATTTCATTATTGACTTGAGTGTAACCCAATAGAAGATAAAAAATAATTTCAAACTCTTGAACGGATGAAACAGGTACCACGCTGGATTTTTCCAACCTTGGAATGGATAACACAATTGACGAAGTATACCTTTGGGGATTTCTTCATCCACTCCGTACTTCATCGGCCTCCGATTTTTTGGCATGAAATAAGTTCCAAACAATTGGTCCCATATTGGAAGAAATGTGGAATAATTCGCCCATATTGCATCGCGTTCGTTGGTATGGTGCCAGTGATGAAATTCTGGCGTGATAATGATGCGATGCAGCCATCGTAATTTCCAGTTCACATTGGCATGAAGAAACAACCCAAGGATAATCTGAGCCGCAGCCAACGCTCCCGTGATTTCAAGACTAAAACCGGCAGCAATTAGAAAGAAAAATGCAGGGGCAAGAATTGTTCCATCTAGGGGGTGGGTTCGAAAACCACTTGCCCAATCGAGGTGTTCGGTTGAATGGTGAATGGCGTGAAATTTCCACAATATGGGAATTTCATGATAGAAACGATGTGTCCAATATATCAGTGAGTCAAATAACAACAACCCAATGACAGGCATGTATTGTTCCGGTATCATTGCCACATAGGGTTTGATGAGTAATCCTGGAATCCATGCTAGGCTTAATACTCCAATGAATATGGTTACTGCACCGGTTAGGATGCCAAGCAACGGGGATGCGAGAGCATATCCCACATCGGTATCAAGGTTAGGTCGTCGAATCTTCTGTCCTTTATGCCGCGGGAACATTTTTTCAAATGGGGCCACGAGAATGAATAACAATAGTATTACGAAAACCCCCTCTGTTGAGATATACAACGCACCAACAATCATGAAAAGCGTGAGTAAGCGAACCAACATTGAGAAAAATCGAGTTTTGAAGCCGACTGACCCCTCTTCCATAACATTTGTTTAGAGTGCCCTCGTTTAATGTTTTACAAACTGTGCATCAGATTATCCACTAGGCGCTCAAAAAAGTTGTTCGCACGAGTCTCTTGTATTCATACGAGGCCAAGATAAGAAAATATTAATACACACTGCTGCCCTAATGGTTACATTCACTCTATTGGTTGCGGCAAGTCAAGATACTATAGTTAACAAAATGCGAGCCTCCACCGGCATGATCAAGAAAGTCGGTGGTGCTGTATTATTTATTGTCGGTATCTACTTAGTTTACGAATATATTACCGTCTGGGCTTGATTATTCGAAAACAAAAAGAGCCCATTACTATTCAGTCTGGAATTAAGGCGGCGCCATTCTATCTTAAAGCAAATCTTCAGTATTTGCGATAAATGATATTTTTTCTGGTGATTCTACTGCCACCAAACTTCTGATATTATGCAGTTCTTGTAATGTTTGAGGGGGTTTGGCGACTTTGACGCGACTATCTTTGATATCGATCAAATTACCCGGCGCCGCCTTAACCCCACCTTCGGGTAGCCACAATCCTATTGCGCCGAATTCAGCATGGTGAGAGATAATCAATTCTTGGCCATTATCATCTTCGTGAACTCGCAGTACGATTAATTGGGAATTGGTAGGAATTAGTTTGCTAGATGGTTGCCATTCCTCCCATGTCTTATCTATGGGTTTTGACAATTTTTCACTTCTTTCACCTATTTCTAAAATCTTGGTTTCAAACTCATCTACTGAATCAACATGTAATTGATTCAAATTATCTAGCAATTCTCGCAAACCTTCAAACTGCGCCTGTTCCTCATTATTGATTGCTGAATTAGCTAATACCAATGACTCTGCCAAAGCATCCATTTTTCCATCTTGGCCAGATTCAATAGCACATTCCATCGCCTCATCAAATACCTCTATTGCTAGGCCCGGCCTGTCAATTGCCAACAAGGAATTACCAAGTTCTGAAAGTAAATCAACCGCTTCAGATTTATTATTTTGAACTATCAATTTCGCCGATGAAATATGTGATTGGGCAATGTTTTCTTCACCCTCTAAATGTCTTGAAATCGCAGCAGCAACCATGTATGGCAAGCGATTTCCACCTGTTTTTTGTGCTTGTCTGTCAGCAGTTTCGAATAGTGATGCAGCCCTTGGCCAGCTTGCTGCTGATAATGCTAGTAACCCTAGTTGATGCATTGCTCTTATCTCTGCCTTGTTATCATCTATCAGTGTTGCAGAAAATAATGCGCGGGAAAGATGATTCCTTGCTTGTGGTAAATTACCAGATAATTTTGCCATCATTCCCAATGCAGATTCCATCCTGTACATGTAGTCAGCCATAGCTCTATGAGCAATTTCTGCAATCTCTTCGTTTAGAGGGCTGAGCCCCAGTCCGATAGATTCCATCACTTCGCTGAGTAAGTGAGTTGCTTTGTCATATTCACCTGCAATGTTGTCTGAATCTTGACTTGATGAAATATTTAAGAGATAATCATCAATTTTTGAAATTGGATTGCATACTTCGGGCAGTGTAGCCAATTTGGTTAGATGGGATTTTTTGACAGTTTCACCGCGTATCGCTCTTTGAAGAGCGGATATCAATTTACTTTCATCGTCTATGGTTGATTCCGCAATCGGCCCAGATGTAACACGCGTTTTTAGTAGAGAGTCTATCATCCAGACAAGTTTCTCTTGGATATCATATTGTCCAGCCCTACTAATGGCATAACGCATTTCTGCCGCTCTAACGCGTCTTGACAGGCTAAGCAAACTCTTTTTGTTCGACTGCGAAGCATAATCTGCCATCCTTTGTAAGAAAGTTGATGGCGGACAGGTCTCAAATCCAAGATTTGCTTTGCGCCCAGTGGTTGTCATTTTGAAATCGTCGGTGACTAGTGTTACTTTATTTCCTTCACGCACCAATTGCGAAGCCAAGACCATCAATGAAAGGTCTACATCTTGTGGTGCGGCTTTTTCTCCAATCAGATTTGCTAGGCTACTGATTTGAGAATTATCTATCGCAATTGTGACGAGTAGGCTTTGCATTTCCTCTAATAGATTAGGCTGCCCCGTCCATCTTTGAAACCTGACTGTCCTCACCTCATCGTGCACTCCTGGAGTGACATGAAGCTTTGTTTGAAGATTATTCAATGTATTTGAGATGCATCTAACAAACGTATCTGGGGCCATTGAACCGATGTGAATAAAGCAATTGGAATCAACCACCCATAGTTCAGCCATGACCGTGGTATAGATTGGTAGTAATTTATTTTTTCCTATTCGGAGAAAATAGAGTACTTCGATTATCACGTAGCAGGGGCTAAATTACGGATGCCGAAACGGCCCTCCGCAGTTGTCTGTCTAATTTCACTTCTTTAGAAGTTCTTTAGCCTGCATTACCCATTGGTCGCGCTTTACACGTCCAGGGAAGAATTCGATTGCAATGTTGACTTGATCTTCGAGATCCCCTTTCATGTTGGAAATCTGCTTAAAGGTGTAGATACCGAGTGCGTTCAACTTCTCTTCAATGTAAGGACCGATGCCCTTGAGGGTTTGTAGGTCATCTTTTTCAGAAGCGGATGCAACACCGAGGGTTTCAAAATCAATCTCAGTAGCCATTGCCTTCACACGTTCTATGCCCGCAGCCTTCTTTTCTTCCTTAGTCATTGATACTTCAGCCTTCTTTATCTCAGCCAAAGCAGCCTTTGCTTCTGCTTCTTCAGCCTTCTTAGCGGCCTCTGCTTCTTCATCATCCAAAGCGGCCTCTGCTTCTTCTTCAGCCATAGCATCATTTGCTTCTGCTTCTTCAGCCTTCTTAGCGGCCTTTGCTTCTGCTTCTTCAGCCTTCTTAGCGGCCTTTGCTTCTGCTTGTATCTCCTTCACCTTGGCCTTGTCTTGGTCAACCTTGACAGTCCATGAAAAGTAGACGCTTGCACTTCCAAGTTTCAATAGGCCAGTGAATTCACCACCTTGGTAAGTTGGGTCGTCGTTATCATCATCAAACATCATGTGAATGCTGATATCTCCATCTTCCCCTACCCCTACAAGTCGTGTACCAATCTCGTCAAAGCTTGTTTCATACATACAGAATTTATTACCGTTCTCCCCCTGATTAATGTCAATCATTTCAACACTGATTGGAGACATCTTACTGATTGTGATAACTTCAATACTGCTTGCAGAAGTTCCTGGTTTGATTCCTTCGACTGGTTCTAAGATGAATGGGTCTTCTTGAGTTCCTGCTCCGGATAGGAATTCAGGGGTCGCAGTAGTATTCTCCGGTTCTGGACCATCTGCCAATAGTAAGAGGATTCTATCGCGATTTAGTATCAGCGGAATAAGTAACAACATGAGCAATAATAGAAGCATCGGGAAACACCA
This sequence comes from Candidatus Poseidoniales archaeon, assembly GCA_012959275.1. GTDB lineage: Archaea > Thermoplasmatota > Poseidoniia > Poseidoniales > Poseidoniaceae > UBA226. The sequence continues at coordinate 5,154 of DUDM01000060.1, read as the reverse complement.
CATCCAATTGAATCCATCATCACTAACCTCATCTTGGCCAACAATAGTCAATGAAATTTCATATGATTGGCTGTGGGCTGAATTATTCGCCCAAATCGTGAAATTGGTCATTTCCATTACTTCAGTAGGCGTTCCTCGGATACTTCCGTCAAGCGCAGCATCACGTGCTGGGCTCCAGCCAAAGGTAAGACCTTCAGGTAATTCTCCACTGATTTCCCAAGTAGCAACATCTCCTGCTCCAGTAATATTTGGAAGGAAGGGACTCATCTCTTGGTTGGCTGTAAGTTGTAGATTTTGGAGCGGATAGGTCAAGTTAAACGGTAGGTCAAGAATGTCGTCCAGTGCATCACAAACGCCATCTGCGTCAGTATCAGCAGGTATGCTGGTATCATCAAGGCTATCTGTTCCACATGCTGCTTCATCCAAGTCACTCCAAGCATCGTTATCGTCATCCAAATCAAGTTCAAGCGGCGGAGTGCTGGTTGAGTTTCCAAATAATTCGTCCGGGAATCCGTCACCGTCTGTATCGGTGTGAGCCGCTGGGTCAAGTGGGAATGCATCCGGACCTACGGTACAATTGCTTGTCACTGGGGATGCAGGACCATCACAAACACCATCGCCGTCTGTATCCGCATTACGTGGGTCAGTACCAGTATCAATTGATGAATTGTAAATACCAGAATCATTTTCGATGAGGTTAAACAAACCGTCACCATCAATATCATCATCCATTGCATCACAGATTCCATCACCATCCAAGTCTTGAGGTATGTCGGTTGCATTGAGAGGATCGCTTTCACATTCCATTTCACGGGTGTCAAGGAATCCATCATTGTCGTCATCATCGTCAGCAATCAATCCGCCTTCACCATCTGGGTCGTCATCAGGGAATCCATCGCCATCAGTATTGACTGGCAGAAGTGGGTCAAGAGGGTGTGAATCCGGTCCTGCATAGCAATTACCGTCACCGGTTCCATTTCCATCACAGAAACCATCACCATCGGTGTCAGGGTTGGTTGGGTCTGTATCAATCAAAGCCTCATCTTCGTCAGACATACCATCGTTATCATCATCCAAATCTTCGATGAGGTCGTAAGGTGGGTTAGTGTCTGGATAATCTTCTGGAAGTGTGTCAGGCATACCATCTCCATCAGTATCTTCGAGCACTTCAAGCCAGAAGGTTGAGAAGATTGACATGCTTGGAACAGTAGTATTTGCCCACATTGTGAAAGTTGTATTGTCCATTGTTTGCGTCGGTGTTCCAGTGATTATACCAGTGGTTGAATCAAATGTGAGGCCGGCAGGCAACTGTGGTGAGAGTTCCCATGTTGCTCCAGGCACTGCGTTAGCAGGAAGGAGTGGAGCGGTCATCGTATTGTTAACCAGTACAGTTGGTCCAAGAGGACCGGTTCCGAATGGGTTTGAATCAGGTCCACCAATACATTGTGGTAAGACATCGTTCGGACCATCACATATTCCATCATCATCGGTATCAGGGTCAAGTGGGTCTGTACCCATATCACCAGTTCCGTTGTAGATTCCTGTTCCGGTTTCATTCAAATCTGAAGCACCGTCACCATCATCGTCAAGGTCTTCAATCAAAGAACCGTCAACTGGATAGTCAATCGGTAATTCGTTTGGTTCTCCATCGCGGTCGGTGTCTTCAAGAATTTGCAAGTTGAAATCGAAGGTGATTGTTGATGTTGATGAATTACCATATATTGTGTAAGAAATATTTCCAGTGATTTCAGTTGGAATACCGCCAATAATTCCATTGACTGGGTCAATCGAAAGTCCTTGCGGAAGAGATGGGGAAATTTCCCATGCTGCATCAGGCAACTGGTAAGGTGGCACAAGACTGGAAAGTTGTGAGTTATTCAGTCCATAGATTACGCCTGAAGCAGCCTCGCCAAGCGGCGTCGGGTCAGGTCCGCCAATACAGATTAGGTTACCTTGTTTGTCATAGACATCATTTGGACCATCACAGATTCCATCATCGTCGGTATCTGGGTCAAGAGGGTCAGTTCCAGGATCGTTCGGGCCATTATTGATGCCAGAGTTAGTTTCGTTAACATCTTCTATGCCATCACCGTCATCATCAAAATCCTCGACCAAAGCAGGGTCGCTGTTAGAAGGTGGATTGAGAGTGTCTGGTTTTCCATCACCGTCGGTATCTGTATCACCAGATGGGTCGGTTGGGAAAGCGTCAGGGCCTGCAACACAGTTCGGGTCAAAGTAGGTGGAAGGGATTTCTCCATCACACATTCCATCGCCATCTGTATCAGGGTTCAGTGAATCAGTACCATCGTTTTCTTCATCTATATCGGAAATACCATCAGCATCATCGTCCATATCTTCGCTCAAGCCGGGTGAATCTGGATTTGATGAGTTGTAATCACCAGGTAATTCGTTTGGCAAGCCGTCGCCATCGGTATCCTCAAGGATTTCAACAGTGAAATCCCATGTTTGTGAGGAGCCATCGGTGTGATTGACCCACACTGTGAAGGTGGTGTTAGACAGCGTCTGTGTTGGTGTTCCTGTGATTTCTCCATTGTTGACATCTAGAGATAGAGCGGCAGGGAGATTAGGTGAAATCTCGTAAGTTCCACCACTGATGCTCATGTAAGGTGTGAGGTCGTTGATGGCTGTATTGTTGATACCAACCAAGGTCGGTGGAGGAAGCACACCGTTCGGGTCAGGGTCTGGACCTGCAATACAGATTGGAATTACAGCGTTTGGACCGTCACAGATTCCGTCATCGTCACTATCAGGGTCAAGTGGGTCAGTTCCAGTATCAGACTCGTCCACGTAAGTTCCCGTATCTGTTTCGTTCAAATCAGGAAGACCATCTGCATCATCGTCCAAGTCTTCAATGAGACCAGGTGTTGGTGGTTCTGCAGTATTGTAATCGCTAGGAAGTTGGTTTGGCAATCCATCACCATCAAAGTCAGCAAGGCTCTCAAGATTGAACGAGAAAGCCTGTGTAGCACCGCCGCTATGCGTAGCGGTGACTGCGAAGGTTGTGTTGGTAAGAGTCTGATTCATTATTCCTGTAATTTCTCCAGTCAAGGTGTTCATAGACAGGTTTGCCGGTAGAGTTGGAGCAATACCCCAAGAGGTTGTACCGTTGTTGAACGGTGGATGGAAGCCGATTGCATCAATGGTCTGATTCTCGACCACAGTATGAGGATTCTCACTGTCTACACTGAACCACATTTCGATGGTCGTGTTGTTTCCGCTTTGGTTAGCATAAACTGTGTAGGTCTGATTGTTTGCATAAACAGATGGAGTTCCACTGATAATGCCGTTCGAGATACTCATTCCTGCAGGTAATGCAGGGTCGGTTTCCCATGAAACAGGTGGTGGTGTACTGAGTGTCACGTTACCGGGTGCATACGACCAGAAAGCGAAATCACCGCTGTTCCCAATCACATCCGGCCGATAGGCTACAATATACAACTCATCATTCCATGAATGGGCTGCACCATATCCGTGGTCAAATGTATATTGACCGCTGTTGTAATCTGGGAAGCAAGTCTCAGAGACTGAACTTGTTAAGTTAAGATGGGCTCCACTGAAATCAGTGTAGCAGAACGCTACACCATGGCCACCCCCTACCCCATAATAGGCGATATCTCCAATCCAAATTGCATGCCCCCAAGTAACGACATCCCCGCTATCTCGTGAGGTCCAAAAACGGCCATTGAGGAGAATAGACGTATTGTTCTCTGTTCCATCAGTGATGTACAAATGTTCAGCACTATTTTGGCCTTGACTAGTTCGTGCGTTGAAAGCAAAATGGGTTTCATTCCAAGCATAGAAGTCAGGTATTCCAATTCCGTTGAATTGATGAGTCCATTGACCCGGCGCATCCGAAACGAAATTAGCAACTTGAACGGTACCGCTTGTCGTTCCATCTGTCTTCCATAATTCTTTACCTTGAGTATAATTGGTTACATCCCATCCATTGAAGTAAAGATAGTTTTCCCAAACAAAGAAACTATTTTCAGCAGAATTATGGTTGTATTGGTCGAATACCCAAGTCGTTCCACCTGCAGTTCCATCAGTCTTCATGAGTGATTTGTTGTCTTCTTGGAAATATAATTCATTCTGGAATTCAATCATGTTTTTATCTAGAGATATTGAACCATTGTAAAGAACCGTTTTGCCACTTGCAGTTCCATCAGTTGAAACGAGTTGCCATTTATGCCCATTCGCGGTGGTATGGTTATGATTCATGAACACAAGGGTGTTGTTAAATACAGTCGTTTGGAAGTATCCAATCTGGTTATTAATAGCACTTGACGAATAATTGGTCAAGTTCATAACTTTGACTGTACCTGAATTCGTTCCATCTGATTTCCATAATTCAGCACCATTTGTTGCATTAATAACTGGGAAAAATATTTCATTGTTAAGAACAGTCATTTCTTGTTCTTTTATGATGTAGTATTCCGTTGGCTTAAACGGATTTATGCTTGAAACTTTGACTGTTCCGCTGATGGTTCCATCTGTTTTCCAAAGTTCATTGTTACTTTCAAAATAGACCATGTTGTTCATGGAAGTGTGGTAGTAAGTGCCTCCACTTTTCAATAGCCAATATTGCCCTGAGGTATTAGTAGCCCAAATGTTTTGGGCATCAGCATAAATGAGATAGTTTCCAGCCTCTCGAAAGACACCGTTCACCTCCATGGCACAAGTGGACGAAAGGCATGTTCCCCCCCATGTGGTGTTGTTGCCTGAAGAAACCGATGATGGCGGCGCTTGAGAAGTGTAGTTGAGGGTGATCGGGCCCATCGCTTCTCCAAGAGTCAAGTCTGCACCTTCGACACTGCTAGTGATTATGCCGAAGGATGAAGATGATGTTGAGATCCATATGGTGGTTGAATAGTTCGTATTACTGATATTGGCCGTAATTGTATAGGTTGTGTTGCTGGTAATAGAATTCGGAGTACCGCTAATCGTACACGTGCCTTGAGCCATTGAGACTCCGGCAGGAAGTGCTGGTGTAACGCTACAGGTTGCCCCGGTAACACCTGTCATGATGCCGCCGCCTGAGCCTGAGCCAACACCAACAGCCCACAGTTCTTTGCCGCTGCTTCCATCATCCGCAGAGAAGTAGATTGTATCGCCGACTAAAATGCCCATGTAATA
>DUDM01000059.1:21931-57691 GCA_012959275.1 Candidatus Poseidoniales archaeon | reverse complement strand
GCAACGACGCCAAGCCATAGGGTGGCTTTTTTTGGTCACTCTTGTTTGGGGCGGTACATTCGTTTGGATGAAAGAAGCCCTCAATGCTGCAGATAGTTACTTGACGACTTGGCACCTTGCTTCAGTCGTTGCATTTATGATTGTCATAAGGTTCACAATTGGTGCTATTTCATTATCAATATTCAATAAAAATGCTAGAAGCGGATTGAAAGATATTGATGCTTGGAATGGAGGGTTAGTTTTGGGCCTCTTATTGTGGGCTGGGTTCCTAACTCAAATGTTAGCAATTGATGAGATTACGCCAGCAGTATCAGCCTTTTTGACCAGCCTCTATGTTGTATTTACCGCTTTAATTGGTCTTGTTTTACGCAAGCACCCTTTGAGTGGAACTTTGGTAGTGGGAATTTTACTTGCAACATTAGGGGCCGGCTTTATTGACGGCCCCCCTCAAATTTCATGGGGCTGGGCAGAATTAATCACCGTATTTAGCGCCTTTATTTTTGCAGTTCATATCGTCGCAACAGATGTAATCACAAAACGTGTTGACCCTGTAAGGCTGACCATGACTTCTTTCATCGTAGTCATTTCTGCATCTGTATTTACACTCTTAATTTCCTTGCTTTTATCCCCAGCGGGTTCTCCTTCAATCGGTGATTTATTTTCTTTATTATTTCACTGGGATATTGTTTTGTGGTTATTCCTCCTGGGTTTTCTTGGCTCATTCATCGCAATCTTACTCCTCAATATCTATCAACGCTTTCTTCATCCCGTACATATGCATTATTCGTTGGGTTGAATGAATTCACATTCTGGCTATTTGTTGGCGGCGGGCTTTTGTTACTCGGGAATCTCATTGTTGAATCTAGACCAAACCAGATTACAGATGCTAGTGAGGAATAGGACAAGAATGAAACCGACCTCTCATCAGCCCCACCCATGGTGCTACCTGCGAGAACCTATGAGGACGTTGTTTCTGCAATTGGAGACACCCCATTAATCAAATTAAATCAAATTACTTCTCAACTCAAACACAGCGAAATATGGGTGAAGTTAGAACGATGCAACCCTGGTGGTTCAATCAAGGATAGAATTGGATTGTATATGGTTTTGGATGCAGAAAAAAAAGGATTACTAAAAGCAGGTGGCACCATTATCGAAGCCACTAGTGGAAACACTGGAATCGGGCTCGCTATGGTTGCAGCACAGCGCGGCTACAAGTGTATTTTTACAATGCCTGACAAGATGTCCCAAGAAAAAGTAGACTTACTACGAGCATTAGGTGCTGAAGTCCATATTTGCCCAACAGCGGTTGACAAAGAAGACCCCCGTTCTTACTATGAAGTAGCAGCACGGCTTAGCAGGGAAGTCGAGAATGCTTGGTATCCAGACCAGTATTCACATGCAGCAAATCCCTTGGCCCACATCATGTCAACCGGTCCGGAGATTTGGACTCAAACAGAAGGCAAAATCACCCACTTCATCTCAACAATGGGTACAGGAGGAACCATTACGGGTTGCGCCCAATCATTGAATACTCTTTCAAAAGAAGAAGGCAAAAAACCACCTCAGATAATCGGTGTTGACCCAGTCGGTTCAATCCTCAAAGAATATTTCGAAACTGGTAACATGGGCACCCCTCATACCTACAAAGTTGAGGGATTTGGCGAAGATTTCATTCCCCCTGCAACGGATTTCACCCATATTGATGAAATCCGCCAAGTTAACGACGAACAATGTTTCATAATGGCTAGAAAATTAGCCAGAAAAGAAGGACTATTCAGCGGAGGATCAGCAGGCGCAGCAATCCATATCGCTTTGGAAGTAGCAGAAGAATGTGACCAACGAGAAGAAAATGCAATGATTGTAGTCATCCTTCCCGACGCGGGAAATCCATACTTATCGAAGGTGTACAACAACGATTGGCTGCGCGAAAATGGCTTTGATGTAGATTCGTGGGAGTGTTAATCATGGATAAAGGAGAATCAACCCGCAGCGTCCATGCAGCCATGAATCCTGAAGAAGTGACAGGTTCTGTTCAACCCCCTATTTTCCAAACTTCAACTTATGTTCAAGAAGATTTTTCAGTTCACAAAGGCTACGAATATGCAAGAACTCACAATCCAACTAGGGAGGCATTGGAGAAGGCGATGGCTGAATTAGAGTCTCCAAATACTCCAGCAACAGGGATTTGCTTTGGTAGTGGAATGGCAGCGATAACCGCAGTCTCACAATTATTGTCTAGCGGCGACCACATCATCGCTTGCGATGACCTATATGGTGGAACAGTACGCCTTTTTGACCAAGTACTATCCAGATATGGAATTGAAACAACCTACTCTAAACTTTCAGAAGGTGACCTTGAAAAAATAGCCCAAGAAAACACCAAAGTGTTGTGGCTGGAAAGTCCAACAAATCCCCTACTTAGCATTCATGATATCAAACAGTTAGCCAGTCAAGCAAAAGATCGCGGTTGGATGGTAGTGGTTGACAACACCTTTGCAAGTCCTGTTTTACAAAGGCCATTAGATTTAGGCGCAGATATTGTTTTGCATTCAACAACAAAATACATCGGCGGTCATTCTGATGTTGTTGGTGGTTGTGTTATAATGCGCGATAAAGAGTTGATCGAGCGTTTGAAATTTCTCCAAAACGCAGCAGGTGCAGTTCCTGGGCCATTTGATTGTTTCTTGACACTTCGAGGCATCAGAACTCTTGCATTGAGAATGGAGAGACACTGTGATAATGCAGAAGAAATTACTGAGCGTTTAACGAAAAGAGCAGAAGTAACTAGAATCCTATACCCTGGATTAAGGTCACACCCCAACCACCATGTTGCAGCCACTCAGATGAGGCGTTTTGGAGGAATGATTTCTATTGAAATAGAAGGCGGGGAAACAGCAGCGAGAAAATTTGCAGCCGCCTTGAAGTTATTTTCAACCGCTGAAAGCCTCGGTGGGGTGGAGAGCCTAATCAACCACCCATGGACCATGACACACGCTGCAATTCCCGAACAACAGCGAAGAGATGCTGGAATGACACCTGGGCTCGTTCGTTTATCTGTAGGAATTGAGGATATTGAAGATTTATGGGCCGATATAGTTCAAGCATTGCAGAGATCATCACAATGAAGGCAATTTAGTTTGTTCACCGCAAGATTTTCTAAATTTTTCCATCGCTTTAACATATAATTCAGCAGACTTTTCACCTTCATCAAAGTCATCTGAAAGCAATTTTTCAGCGGCACCCCACAGTCCTTTCAAAGAAGGCACCCATTCCCCCCCTTTGTCTCTTGCTGCCTGTTCGAAATGCCATTCATTTCCACTCTCTTTTCCATGAGTAGAAAGCCAAGCCCAACCAACAGCGGCAATTTCAATTGATTTACGTAATTTTTTTGCTGCACTGTTAGCTTTACCCAAACCATTCCGTGCTGCATTGAGTACTAAACTCTGAACTTCACCACATAATCCCTCAATATTAGTATCAAACCATGGGATTCTAGAAATTCTATCAGATTCTTGCTTCGCAGAAATAACCTTTTTCAGAAAATTATTGAATGGTGCAGGCTTGTCTAATTGTTTCTGCCAAGTAGAAGAAGCATCATCATCATTCAAACCCATATCTATCAACAAGGAATAGCCAAATTCTGCCCAACAAGCCTTAAGGAAATTGTGTAGGGTTGTAGAGCGACTGCGGATTACTGTTTCTTTTTCTAACCATTCAGCCTCACCTTCACCGTCAATAGTAACTCCGCGCCACTCTTCGTGTAACTTTGCAATAATCCATCTGGCGGCATCTTGTTCTTCTTTACCACCACTAAATAATGCAATACATGCATCCACATCACTTTCATGAACCCAGGCGTCTCCGACTACAAACCCCGACTCCAGATTTGCTAATACTGCTTGCTTCAACATATTCCAAAGGAATTTTTCTGAAACACTCAAGCCTAACCATCCATCCAATACTTCCTTCACTCTCTCGGTAGCAGCTTCAGGAAGCGCTTCATTTTCGGGCCATCCCTCTGGCCTCCACATCAATTCAGCATCAACAATTTCACTAATTTTTGGAGGCATCATTCCCAGAGCAAGAGGTTGGATAAAGCCATCCTTCACCCCACGGTCTTCAAAAACATCACCCCTTAACCCAACAACCGTTCCATCGTGAAAATTCATTCTGATATATCCAATTTCACCAATTGTTGAATTTGCTACATCTTCAGGATTTAGGTCGCCAATTAATTGAACTTCATTACTTTCTTTACTTGAAAATTCATTTCTAGATAATTGGTCCAAGACCCAACCAGTTGGAACCTCTGGTTTATTTCCTGTACAAACAAAGCCCCCCCTCCAAGAAAATAACCACCACCCCTTCTTCGCATGCTCTTCCCATGGCAGTAGCCGCAGGCGTGGATGGTGAACGTGTTGCATTCCAACCATTGAGGCCGGTTTTGCATCACCCTTTCGAACAAATGCCCCATTTCCATAAATTGGATGTTTAAAGGTTGCAACCATTCCAATTTCATCATCTAATGCCGCAACCAAAGAGCCAGCTAGGGCTTTTGCAACCCCCCCTCCCTTTTTCGACATCATCCGCTTTCGCAACCAATTTCTATTAGTTCGGTGGTCGATGACTTTTCGTAACTCCTTCAATGACTTGGTGACTGGGTCTATCCTTCCCCAAGGTAACTTTCCAGTCCATACCATGTCTGGCATTACCTTTTCTGGTTCATCCAATAATCGCTGAAGTTGTTTTCGCATTCTTTTTTGGGCGTCAGCAGATGCTTGCTTAGTTCCACGCATCCGCATTCTTTGGCCTTTTTTTTGGCCTGGAAATTCAACACCTGCGGGACCAGCCATAAGAATCGACAGACCTCGGAGATGCCTCTCTCCCTTGATGGCTACGGTGCCACGAACTGCAGTTAATGCAATTTTTCCAATGCATCTTTTTCCATTCCAATTAATTCTCCGGTGATAACAATAGAATGGATTCCAGAAACGCAATTTTCCGTTATTTTACTTAATAAACCACTTTTAATTTGAGCATTAGAAGAGCCCAAATTAGAACAAATAACAGCGTGCACATCACCTATTTTTTCATTTAACAGCCATTTAACAGCCTTCAATCTTGATAAATCACGGGCAGATGAAACATTTTCCAATTCAAGGTGAGGCGGGGGGTCATCCTTCAACCTCTCAACCATTCTACACATCACCTCAAATGCTTGTGGAGGGGTCATCGGTTGTGGTTGTTCTATTCCCATTCCCGTTGGGTCGAGGTCGAGTAAGACCAAAGTGTGCAGCCCAAGAAATCTGTTTTCTGCAATAAACTCCAATGGCGAGGTTGGTAGATGATTACCATGAGGAAAAGTCAAACTAACCTGCCTGCCAAAACGGTATGATTGCAAACCCAAGCCTGCGCAAACCAAATCAACAGCAGAAACCGCGTGATGAACAGATGTATGAATTCCCTCGTCCTTACAACGTAGTAGTAAATCCACATGGGTTGTGGCTTGCATCGGATCCCCAACTACCAACAAAGCAACAGAATTAGATTTAGCAAGTTCAAGAATCCGTTCTGGGTTTTCAACTTCCGGCCTTCTAATTATTTCGTATGCGCCAACTAATTTTTCTAACCTATTTTCTCCATTTTCACCAAGTAGAGAAGTATATCCTTCAAGAAATCTATAATCACACGATGAAGCGATTTCTTTTCCCCCAACAGTCATATTGAGAGGAGAGCCAGCCCCAGTGCCAACGAGGTGAAGACCTGTTGCAGCCATATTCTCCACCAAACTCAAAACACCCCCGCCATTAGACCTCTCGAAAGTAATGCGTCATTTGAGCGTGCCGAAGCGCGATACCCAAACCTTTGTTGAAGAACTAAGGAGTTTGAATTGGTATCCAGAAGGATACCGAGTTCTTAGAGATGGAGAAAATTCATTAATTCCAATTTCAGATTCTGCACCTACAGATTTACCAATTTCTTACATTATTGTCGATAGAGACCAGGACCCCCCCACTGCAAAAAGTTGGTTTTCATTATTGCCAAAATTCCTAAGTGAAGAAATAATTGAAGAGCACCTCGGCACTTGGCCCAATTCACATGAATTATATTCAGATTTACTAATTTTCAAAATAGAACGACACATTGAGCAATATGCACAACAAGTCGCCCTTGCTAAAATCCACCACTCCAATAAAATTAGAGTTGTCATGTTAGACGAAGGTGTCATTGGAGAATACCGAGTAAGGGATTTGAAACCATTAGCAGCAAGGTTTGGAGAGCAAATTATAGACGCAAAAGAAATTTCAAATTTGCCTGAGGAAACAAGAAAAACTCTAATTTCTAGCAATGTCAAAATAAGAGAAAATGGGATTTCATTATTGTTGAATCCAGCCATTGCTTACTATTCATCTAGATTGGCTGGTGAAAGAGAAAAAACCGTTGAAAGTGCAATTCAATTAAAGGAAAAACTTGGACGGCCGATTTCTGTCGCCGACCCTTATTGTGGAGTAGGCCCAGCAGTTGTGCAGTTATTGGCCCAACAAGAGTTAGTTGGAGACCTACTTGCAACCGATATAAACCCTGAAGCGATTAGGATGCTAAAAAGAAATTTAGGAGAAATTAAGGAATCATGGTATTGCAAAATAGCGGATGCATTAAAATTGAATCAAAACCTAAACTTACTCGGCCGTTTCGATTTATTATTGATGAATTTACCACATTCAACACTTCAACACCTACCTCATCTATTACCCCTGTTGAAAACAAACGCGCCGACTTTATTGAGAGGCTGGTTTGTAGTCGAGGAAGAAGAAATACCTTCAGCAGAAGAGGAGTTCACCAAGATTATTCATCAAACACAAACATTCAATGGTAATTTCAAATTAGAAATACGCAGGCAATTCAATACCACCAAAGTGCTTACTAGATTCGAATGCCGATTGGGAGACTGGTGAATAAAACCCCCGTCATCCTGAAAACGTCAAAGCCCTCCGGCAATTTCATGGCGAGCACAAATGTCCTCTGTAATTGCGGAAATAAAATAGAAATCGCTGGTATTGAGCCCCGAATTGGGGGAATAGATGTTTATTGTGTTGTTTGCGGTACAGTGACTAACCATTCTACAAATTAAAATCATAATTTGGCGCTTATACTACACTATTACACAATAATAATGGCGCCGTTGCCGGGATTTGAACCCGGGGCGGGAGATCGACAACCTCCCATGTTAACCCCTACACTACAACGGCAGTGGGGAATCCGGCGACAGGAAACGTGTATTTAAGGCGCGTGTCGTGGCCCGCTTCAAGGCGAGGCGCATGACTGGAAGAACACCCTCTCAACAGGCTCGAGAACAAGAGCAACAACTTGCTGCAAATGACCTGTTTGCGGTTGGATTTGGAGATGCAGGTAATGTTGTTGCAGTCGAAGAAGAACCCGAACCCCCGCAAATTGAGGCGGTTGAAGAAATAGTGGATGAATCAGAGCCGGATGACAATGCGATGGCAGCCATGTTGAATGCTGCGAGCGTTGTCGGCACCACTATGGCGGAACCCGAGGAAGCCCCAGAACCCCCACTTGCTGATAGCCCATATGGTAATCAAACCCCTCTAGAGCCATCAGGCCCACCCGGTGGCCCACCTCAACAAAACCCCCCTAGCGGTCCACCTTCACCTCCACCAACTGAAACTCCCTCAGAGCCATCAGGTCTACCCGGTGGCCCACCTCAACAAAACCCTCCCGGCGGTCCACCTTCACCTCCACCAACTGAAACTCCCTCGGAGCCATCAGGTCCACCCGGTGGCCCACCTCAACAAAACCCTCCCAGCGGTCCACCCCAACAAAGCCCTCCTGGCGGTCCACCATCACCTCCACCAACTGAAACCCCTTCAGAACCATCAGGTCCACCCGGTGGCCCACCTCAACAAAACCCTCCTAGCGGCCCACCTCAACAAGGCCCTCCCGGCGGTCCACCATCACCTCCACCAACTGAAGTAATTATTGAGCAGCAATTACCAGCACCCGAGCCACCTCAAGAAACAAATGACATTGTCTCAGAAGCATTAGATCTTATTTCTAGTTCATCTAATAAGATACAAAATTTAGAACATGAAATCAACCGCTTACGTGCTGCATTAAGTGGTAGTGCTGAAGTAATTTCAGAAATAGAAGAACAACCAATGCCTCCAGTAGTTGGCCCAGATTACGTTGTCCCATCTCACATGGTTGCTGACTTTGTTAGAATCGGCCGCCAACTGCACAAAGAAGGACTAGTTCATGCAGATGTCGGTGCAGTAGCAATTCTAAATCCTGATGAAGCAGGATTGATGCACACATCAACAAAAGGAGCAATCTTAGGACAAATGACAGAGCGACATATCGCTAGCGGCAGATTGGGCCAAATCGCACCAGACAACGCGCCAGAACAATGGCGAATGTTAGAAGTTCTTATCGCTTCAAAATCCCTTCAAACAAAAGGCCCGGCCGCTTGCATTCATACCCACCCCCCCTTTGCCACCGCAATTTCTTGTGAAAAAGATTTGATAGTTCTGAAACCAATCGATAAGGAAGGAATCAACCATCTTGGGAATATTGTAATTGTGGAGCCTGATGCAGATAATCCAGATGAGTATTTGAGACATCTTGCAGAGGCATTGAAACAAGGGAATATGAAAGCAGTCGTAGTACGTGGTCATGGTGTTTTCTCAACAGGTGTTGATTTCGATGAAGCATGGAGATGGGCTTCAGTGATTGAGCACAGTATGCGAGTTCTAATGCATGCACGTCAAGCTAACCTTCAAGTTTGAAGCGGCAATGCTCGACAAAATTACCCATCATTTCGGCACCATACTCTGAATCATTTACTTCGGGATGAAACTGTAATCCGAAACGTGTAGCATCGTTGTTTTCCATTGATTGGACTTCACAAGAACTACTACTTGCTGTGATGAAAAAATCATCGGGCATAATATGAACTTCATCATTATGTGATTCCCATACAACTTGAGATTCAGGCGTTCCTCGGTAGAGGATACCACCGTCACCATTCAAATTTATTTTCATTGCTCCAAATTCAGGTTCAGGTGCTTCTCTTGCATCCCCACCATAATATCTAGCCATGAATTGGTGGCCTGCACATATTCCAAGAATTGGAACCTCAAGTTCAAGATAGGCAGCACAATTACCGAGCTCTCCACTCAACCCCACTCGGGCAGCCCCCCCTGAAAGGAGCAACCCGTCTAAATCCCTCAAATTTTCAACAGGAGTTGTGTTATCGATAATTTGAGTATTGACCCCAAGGTGCCTTAAAACCCGCCATTCACGGTGAGTCCACTGCCCCCCGTTGTCAACAACGTCAATAATTAGGCGCCCATTTTCATCCATGATGGCGATTGTGCCATTGCAAGCGCCCCTTGAACATGCCGCAATTTAGATGTAGTTTTCACCAATAAAGCATTAATTCTCAATAGGACAGGTTCAAAACAGATAGTCAGGTCGGCGTTCATCGAGGGAACCAGTATGGCTAGTGGCGAAGTAGAATATAAGTGCACTTTCTGTGGAAACATGGAATCATTCACCCCAGATGAAAACGGGATAAGTTGTAAGGGCTGCGGCAGCCGCATTTTCATGAAACCTCGCCGCTCTGGGCACAAAACTCTTGACGCTATTTGAGCCTTCAATCCCTTCTCAAAAACATTTTTTGTGTTTTTTTACCTACCGAACAGGTCTTGACCTACCACCCCGTTCCGATAATTGGAGCAGACATGTCTAGGGAGCGAGTCAACACCGGCACCCCATTTGAGCAAGTAGCAGGTTTTTCTCGCGCAATTAGAGTTGGGCAGACTGTTCATGTTTCCGGAACTACTGCAACAGATCAAGAAGGAAGGGTCTTGGCTAAAGGAGATGCTACCGAACAAACTCGAATCGCACTACAACGCATTCAGAGGGCTTTGGTAGAAGTGGGGGCATCAATGAAGGATGTTGTTAGGACTAGAATGTACGCTGTAAATGAAAACGACTGCTATCGAATAATGAGGGCCCATGGTGATTTTTTCAAAGAGATACTTCCCGCTACAACGTTGGTTGTTGTCAAGGGCTTGGTTGACCCTGAAATGCTTATCGAAGTAGAAGCAATGGCGGTTATCTCAAGAAACTGAATCAAGCCCCATAATTAACAGGGTAACCGGCATCCTTCCAACCATTAATCCCACTTTCTAATTCGATAATATCTGTGAAACCAAGAGTTACCAATGCCTTTGCAGCAACTTGGCTACGATTCCCACTCCTACAATAAAGTAGAATAGTTGTATCTTTATCAGTAGGAAGGTTATCTAATTCCAATTCAATTTCATCATGTTGGACCAGAAAAGCCCCCTCAAGGTGCCCATCATCTTCCCATTCTTCAGAAGTTCTAACATCCAAAATAAAAGCATCACCCATTTCTTCTACATTTGCATGAAAAGTTTTAGCATCAACCCGAATCCAAGCATCAGAATCTTCAGCAGAGTGTAAACAACCCGAGAGATTTATCATCAATAAAATCAAGACGGCTTGTATTTTCATCGATCTTTCCACCAACCGATGAACCTTGAACCCTTTTATTTAAACAAAACAACACCCCAATCACAATCATTCATGTACCGCTGCCATCCAAGCAGTTTGAGAATATGGCGAGTTGGCTTGAAACCCATGCTCCAAAGAGCTTTGAAGACCTTGCTATACCCCTTGATATTTGCCGAATTCTAGGTTCCGCTGCCGTATCGTCAAGCCCCCCCCACATATTGATTGCAGGCCCATCTGGAGTTGGAAAAACCGCGGCTTGGAGGCTAGTGGCAAGGCAGGTTCTAGGTCCAGGATGGAAAAACACCACCCATATTTTACAAGCCCGAGACCTCTCGAGGACTGCAGGAGCAATGAAAAAATTCGAAGACTTCCTTCGGCCGGGTGGATCAGGAAAAGCAGGCTCTCTTGCTGGAACTTCGAGTTTAGATGCATTTGATAGAGGTATAGTAAAAACTGAATCTGGAGACATCGCACCCGCAGGCTCAGAAAACGACATCTTACTTGCAGGACGAACCCGCGCACCAGTGGCACGATTAATTGTAATAGAAGATGCCGATAAACTTGGAGCACTTCGCCAATCATATCTCCGTAGAATGATGGAATCAGAAGCGCACACCTCACGATTTATCTTCACTGCTAGAGCCCCAAGCAGAATTCTTGATGCCTTACGCTCAAGATGCCAATCTATTCGCATTCCAAGCACATCTAATGAACAAATGGAGAGATGTATTTCACTTATTTTAGAATCAGAAAAACATACACTCACTGAGGGTTTACTTGGAGATATAATCCATGTATCTTCAGGTAATTTAAGAAAAGGAATTTTCCTATCAGAATTACTAATCAGGGCAGAAAGGACAACAGATAGAAGTTCTTTGCACAATTTAGTTGCTTCAACAACCTTAACCCCCGTGCAACAACTTCTTGAATTGTCTTTAAGGGGTAGAATCCATGAATGGCATTGGGAAAAATCGAGCACGGGCAAGAATGTCCGCTCTTTGAAAGGGGCAATGGGAAGAGTAGACGAATTAATGATGAAACACGCCTTGGCTGCTGAAGACGTTATTGACCAGATTCATCAATTGCTAATTAGAGGAAGATTGCTACTTCCAGAAGGTGCGTTAGCAGAGTTATTGGATGTCTTAGCCCGTTGTGATGCTTCGGTTCCAAGAAGCATGCACCACCGTATTCAAATCGAAAAACTACTTCACGAGATTTCTGAAATCGGCAAGAAATGGGCTCTTACAGTTTAATTTCATCTCCCATTTGATGGCAGCAAGGCCCCCGCCTCGATGAGGAATATTAACCAACATATACGGGCGTGGCAGGATTTGAACCCGCGATCCCTGGCTTAGGAGGCCAGTGCATTATCCAGTCTATGCTACACGCCCGACTCGCCGAATTGACACCCCATCATGATGCTTGCCCTGATTCCGAATTAACCGGTGCCACCATCAATAGGAACCCTTTCCCACAAAAACATGGGTATCGGAAAAGGACTTTCACCCCCGCCTCTCCCAACCCCCTATTCAAACGAATCATTACCCGGTAATACAAGTGTAAGTAAGGTAAAGGAAATGTTAGACACTGCAAATTCTCAACGCCTAAGTTGGGGTCAACTATTGATGTGGTGGCCGATGCGTATGTGGAGAAATGGCTTTGGCATTCTGATTACTCTAGCTGCAATAGCCGGATTCATCTTACCCCAATACGCACCACGTTCAACATTTTTTGTTCTTTTTGTGTGGTTGACATTATTCCTCGTTGCAATTGGGCCATCTACTGCAGCAGCGGAATGGGCATTAAGAGGCGCCTCATTACATAATCAACATGCTAAGAGAAGAGGTCAGAATTTGAAAGCACAGCCTGGTAGTGATAGGATAATTGATTCATTAATAGATGTTAGACGAAATAATTTTCTCCACTTTATTTTAGGAATGTTAGCAGTGCTTTTTATGACATTTACTACCCTCACACCTGTTTCTGAAATTGCTTGGAACATGACCTTAATGCTAACCATTACTGCTGGTTTGGCCATGTCATTCCACATCCAATTTACCGCGGGATCTTTTGATCACCTTGAGGATGAAGAACCTTTCTTATCACTACATGCACCCACTCATCACCCCACTCAAATCCACCGAACTTTGAGTGAAGTTGTTGTTAACCATTTAGACCCAGCATTAAGAATGAGATGGGAGGCCTGGCGCCGTCGCCTTTCTGGATTTTTAAAAGAGGGTGTAGAGGAAGGCGAAGCCTTAGAACGAGTTCTCTACATTGTTCACCTATCACAACAGGGATTAATTGATGGAGAAGGGCTTGACGCTGAGTTATCGGATTTATATAAAGGCGGGTGCGAGGAATTATTGTTTGATAAAGAAGCAGAAATATCCTTGAACTTACTTCACCGTTTAGTTGCTCACGCTAAAGCTTGGCAACCAATTTTCTTTAATTTAATTGACCGACTACAAATGGACTTACTCGATCATAGTGCTTCGATTGTAAATAAAGGTTGGAGAATGGATGCTGAATGCGATCATATCAGTACCGACGGTCAAGGTGGATTATTCATTTTCTTGCACAACCAAACTGCTGAATCGAAGAAGGTCAGGGTTGATGTAATCCTCCCAGGGGGAATGCCTGATGCATATCTTTTTTCAGTTGAGGTGCCGGCCTGTTCATCACCAAAAACCTCACTTCCATTGAGTAACACTTCTGGAGAGGAAGACACAATTCAATGGATGGCACACTATCTTGATAGAACAGTAGTATTGTGGTTGAAAATTACTTGGTCTTCTGGAGTGAGTGGTTTACGTCAGTTATCAGTTTCGTTGAAGGATGAAAATAGCCAAGTATTGCAGTCGATGGTCATTCATACAAAGGTCCAGAAAAGAATTGGTGCTGGAGATAAAAATAGACGTTCCCGCTTACGTAGAGCGCGGCAACTGGTTAGAACTATGTAATGTAATTCTGTTCTAACTTCAACCTCCTTAGGCGCGCCGTTCATAACCGCCCCACTCATCCGCGATTTCATAGGAGGGTCTTGATTGGAATATTGGGATGTATTGGTTGTTGGAGATGGTCCAGCGGCACTTAGGGCGGCTTTAGCCTCGACAAGTGGAGGCGCCCGGACAATGTTGTTGAGTGAAGGAGGCCTTGGCCATTCAGGTATCGGCTTAGCAGAGAACGCAATTGCCGCTTCACTTCAAGAGTCCACAACTAAAGGACACCGAGACGATACAATTCGCACAGGGGGTTGGTTATGTGATCAAGATATTGTTTCTTCGAGAGCCTCTTCAGCAGCCTCAATTATCGCTGAACTTGAACGATGGGGGTTGGTTTTCCGTCGAGATTCCGCTGGATTACCACACTCTTTCGCAGGATTAGGCCATACAACACCAAGAGTTTCAGGTTGTGGAGATGGAACTACACGCGGCGTTCAACAGGTCTTAGAAGAAAGATGTATTAGAGATAATATTCACCGTAGAGGAGAATGCTTTCCACTCAAGTTGATTGTTGAAGCATCACACATTAGAGGGCTAGTTTACTATGACTTATCCCGAGGTCGAATTGATGTAATTCAAGCCAAAGCCATCATCTTAGCAGATGCCGGATTTGAAGGGGCATGGAATGGCGTAAGTAATGGTGGAACCGGTATGGCGATTGCTGCAAGAGCCGGTGTTGCTTTGAGGAACTTGGAATTCCAATCTTGGTCCCCCCTCAATGTTGCTGGTACAAATTTAAACTTACCAAACGGCCTTTTAGCAAACGGAGGAAGTGTCATTTCTCCTACAGGAGAAGCAATAGGAGTGGAGGGAAGCCTCTCCCCAACCCAAATTGCCGTAGCCATGACAGCAGAAGGAACAGGCTGCGTGTTGGATTCAAGGCACATTTCAGGGGATGGAAGTACGTGGTATGCACACACAATTTCATTATTGAATCAACGCACAGGACTAGAACTTGGAAGCGATGTAATTCCGATACAACCAGCAGTTTCAGCAACGATTGGTGGAATACCTGTCGATGAACATGGAAGAGCCGTGAATGGGGAATGGGGAAATTGGATGTCTGGGCTTTATGCCGTTGGAGATGCAGCAAGTAGTGGTTTCCACGGTGCTTCAATGGCTTGGGGAAATAGGCTGCTTGATGATTTGCTCAGTGGCCGTGATGCTGGAAACCATGCTGGAAAATGGGCGGCTGCTAACAAAGCCGCTCCTTCTTCATTGCTTGAGGAATCAAGGCAGGAAGTCGAAGCGAACATCAATGATCGCTTACTAAATGATTCAGATTCTTCTAAGATTGGTGCCGTACGTTCAAGTTTAAGGAGTGAATTGAATGCGGGAATGTCCCTACAAAGAGACGGTGAGTCAATGGAAAAGTGTTTAGCAGGGCTTGCTCAACTCAAGGAAATTTCTACAACTGTAAATGTTGAGGATAGTAGTTTATTGATGAATACTAATTTGTTAGAAGCATTAAGGCTAGAGAATGCGTGTCTTCTTGCTCACATGGCAACATCTGCCGCTCTATTCAGATGTGAAAGTCGCGGCTCACACCTACGAAGCGATAATGAACAGCGGGATGATGATAATTGTTTGAAGCATAGTCTGGTTTCAATGGAAGGAGATGTATCAAATTTACCTATCAGAATGAGTGTTGGTGGGGTATGGATTTTAGCACCAGAAGCATAATTTCCACAACCCTTTATGAAAAAACCGCGAAGAAACCACTTCAACCCCCAACCCTAGCCCACTCTATGAGCGGAGGGAAAAGTCTCTTCACAAAAATCATCAATGGGGAGATTCCAGCCTCATTTATTGCAAAAGGAGAAGATTGGTCAGCGTTTTTAGATATTAACCCTAGAAGAGCAGGACATACACTCGTAGTCCCCCATCAACAGGCACAGAGAATTTCAGATATTCAACAAAAACAAATGCTATCACTTCTGACCGGAATTGTAGAAGTTCAAAGAAAATTAGGTATTTTTTTTAATACGGCCGATTTTTCTATTGTTATCCACGATGGCCCTCTTGCAGGTCAAGAAATATCCCATCTTCATGTTCATATTATTCCTAGACAAAAAGGAGATGGAGGCGGGAGTTTACTTTCGATGTGGCCCGACGCACCCCCCGTTGGGTCTGTTGAACCGGATTTTTCCGCCCTTGCAACATTATCAGAAAAAATAAACAAATTATGAGTGAACCTTATGTCGAATTCTTCACAGATGAAAGTAGGTAAAGATGGTGCTTTAGATCACCATGGCGAAGCCTTACCAACTTTATCGAAAAGGTCTGCTGATTTAAAGTATGAAAAATTACTGAATCTACCAGCCCCTAAATTCAAAGGAAAATATCCAGGCTCTTCCCTTTTTATGAGCTTCGGGTACTTTTGTTTGAATAGAACGAAAGAAGTACAATTTCGAAACCTGATAGTTTCAGGAAAGGAAAAAATCCCTTCTAAAGGAGGGACATTGTGTACGGCGTGGCACACAAATGGAGTGATGGACCCACTTCTTGTGATACTTACACATCCCAAAAAGGCCATTGTTGGTGCAAGACACGACCTCGTTCTTCGCCCTGTTCTTGGTTGGTGGGCCAGAAAATTTGCCGTTCAACCAGTAATCAGAAAAGCCGAATTGGTCAGAGGTGGGTGTTCTGAGGAAGCAGCAACATTCCTCAATGGTAGGAGCCTTCGCGCATTAGCGGATGGAATTTCTACAGGCTATGCCAGTGCCCTTTTCCCAGAAGGAACATCCCATAATGAAGCACATTTGCTTAGAATACGAACTGGGCCGATGAGGACAATCATCACCGCCGCCGCTTTGAGTGATATTAAGTCAAGACCACGCCCCGTTTTGCAGCCAGTCGGCCTTCACTTTCGAGTCAGGCATCATTGGAGGACTGATTGCTGGGTAGAATATGGTGATTCAATCACCATTCCAGAAAAAGCAGTATCTAAAGAATTGAAGGAGGGATTGGAAAGTGGTGGTTGGAAAGAGCCCGACTTTGAATCAGTCTGTGCTTTGAGAGATAACTTAGAGGAAAAATTAGCACCCCTAACCCCAAACGCACCAAATTGGTCAACAAATAGAGCCTGGCACTTACTTGGACATTTGCGCAATAGAGCCATTGGAAAGACCCCAAATGATTGGAGGGAAGAAGTACTAGACGCTAGAAAAGAAAGAGACAAATTGCCTATTGAAGGGGATGACCTATTAATGAAAAAAGCAAATTCTGCTGCCGATATTTTATACCAAAAGAGCCTAGATGGCAGGGATTTGACAATCTCCGGAGAATTGCGCAAAGCAAACCCACTTGTTGGGATAGCAAGAATCCCAATTTTGCTTCTTTCTTTACTAACCCTACCAATTTTCATTATAAGTTGTGGTGCTCAATCTATTCTTGGATATAAATTAGGAAATAAGACTGATGAAGGTTTAGATGCAAGGACAACTTTCCAATTTATGGTTGCAATGTTTGTTTCATTACTTCTTTGGCCTTTCATCACCTTAGGCATTATATTTTCAATCCCTATTATTTCACCAGAAATAATCTCCTACCTCCCTTCATTCGCATATAATGGATATATCGGTTGGGGGTTAACAATCTTATTTGGAACAGCAATAATAATTGTAATTTTTTGGGTGGTTGCATGGGTGAATATACTAATGTGGGATTATTTACAAGATTCATTGAAAGCAATAAGGAGAAGGCGATTAAGTAGAGATTCACAAGGCGAGAAATTGGTCTCGTTAACCACTTCAATTCTTCAAGAAATCAAGTCTTAATGTCTTGAGATGAATTGGTCGGTTTCATGTAGAAGCCCCACCTCCCGATAACCATGTCAAGCGATGACTTAGTCAACAATCTCGAGAAATGGTTGATTGAAGAAGGTTTGAAGCCAAAGAAACAAGATGATAAGAGAGCCGAAGGGCATTGGCTTCTACGGTATCCACCTGGACCTCATGGTCACATGTTTGCCGTCATCAAACCAAAAGGTCGTGACCTTGTTGCAGTCTCTAGTTTTACCAGAGTTGATATTGGACAACAACAGGAGATGACCAAACACCTGAGTCAAGATCCTGAAATGTGGTTAGAATGGATCCATGACATTCGTTTGACTTTAACCGGTGCAATGGTAGATTGGGCAATCCACGTTGGAGGTGAAAAAGGCTCAAAGGAACCAGCCCCATTACAAGCATTCAATGTTAGTCTACCAATTTGGCTCGATGGATTGAACAAGAATGAATTAATGCAAAGTATGAGGAGACTATGGTTAGCAAAATTAGCACTTATTCACGAAATCAAGCATAACTATGGTCCGGGAGTAGGTAAGCCAGGCCCAGTGGATGACCTTGAGAAAAAGAGGAAATCCGTGTCAACAGGAAATACACCGAAAGAACAGGTGGAGTTCGATGAATCAGGCAGTTTTGGGGCAGAATTTGACCCTTCAGAATGGGCTTGAAAAGCGTCCACCCTTTTGACTGTAATCCCCACCGGTCAAGGCTGATACCCAGCACCCTCTAATGACATCTAAGGGGCGCGGTTAAGTAAGAAGAACAGAGGCATTGAAACACTGTGAATGGAGTGTTGACCATGTTAAACAAGAAGAACCAATCCTACCTGATGATTATACTGATGATGGCATCAGTTTTTGCTACGATGATACCAATTCCCGAAGCAGAAGCAAGTTTGGTTGTCATAACCGATCCAGTTCAACTGGTTGATGATGGCGCTAATAACCGAATGATAGCATTAGTTGCGGACTCTGAAGGCAATATTCACGTAGTATATTCACAAAACACTCGCCAACTGTACTACACAATGCTCGACCCACGCAGTGAAACTCTAATTGCTCCAACACAAATTTCCAACAACGGAGGCTCCAAAGCGTGGCACCCAGATGTTGCAGTAGATAGTATGGATAGAGTCCACATTGTTTGGGCAGACAAAGGTGGACAACATTCTATTGTTTACACAGTACTCAATCCATGGCTTGATGATAGAGATGGTAGCGCCAGCAGTGATGGAACAATCACCGTTATAGAAGATACATTAGTTGCTCAAAGAGCTCACAACAGAGATTGGCCAACCCTTGCAATAGACAGTAAGGACAATGTACATATTTCGTGGGAGGATTCCTACGACCAATTGGACCGGTTTTATCAACAACCGCAGATTTACTATGCAATGTTGGAACCAGATTATGGACAGAGTGCTGCAATAACCGTTTTCGATGATACCCTATTGACTCCAGTTATTGGCCATAAGGGTCATCCAGACATCGTCGTTGACGCCGATGACTTTGTTCAAATCGCCTGGGATGATACCCGTGGTGGTAAAGTAGAGTTGGTTTTCGTAATCGATACTTCAGGTTCAATGTATTCTGAATGGGCAGATGTATGCACCGTGATTTATGGGGGTTCATTCAGTTCTGGTGGTGGAAACTTCCAGGGCTTGAAACCAATGCTTGAACAAGCCAACATGACTGTTTTCGAAACACTATATGGATTGGGAGGCTACTTACCTAGTGCTGCAAGTTCAGGAAATTGTGCTAACCACAACCAGAATGCTGGACCAAGAAACTCACACCTTAGCAGTGGAGATGACAGCGGAGGAATCCGAAAACTTCCAGGAACAATTTACAATGGTGCAGCATATTCAGGATATTCAGGAGAAGATTGGGGCCCCGGTTCAAATTGGGCTTGCCTTTCTTGGACAGATGCAAATGGAAACGTTGGATACGCTGCAAACCCACCAACCTCTGCAGATCACCGATGGAATCCAAATGCTACTAAGATTGTAATCCCAATTTCGGATGAGGGACCAAAAGATGGTGACCCAGCCGGTCAATCTGATGACCACGCTTCTATTGTCGAGGCACATGATAATTGCATCACAGCAGGGGTAGTTCCAGTTGGCCTATATGGGCAATCATGGGGAGGGGCTTCAGCCGTTCAATCACATTTCAGAGACCTAGCACAATGTTCTGACGGAGTTCAAGGAACCCACACAAGGAGTTGTCCAGGGACTACATTATCCAATAGTGACGCCGGTGGGCAAGTTTACGAATTCCCATCTTCAGGAAGTGGTACAGCACAAATGGCCCTCTTAGCAGAAGCAATGGTCTATATTTCAACAAATAATTCGCGTGAGATTTACATGTCTGTATTGGATCCATATAGTCAAATTGACTCTGGTTCCTTCCAATATGGTTTCAGTGGAACAACCGTCAGCAACGGAAATTATTACGAAGATATCGGCGGCCTTGTGGCCGTTAACGATACAAGAATAACAATTGACGATGCATATTCATTCCACCCTTCAATCGGAGTAGATTTGGAAGGGAATACTCACATCGCATGGATGGATGGTCGTGATTATGGTTTTGAAAAGGATGTATCTTACGAAGTCTACTACACAAAACTACGCCTACGTGGGGCTGGCGATTGGGACGGAGTGCCTGGAGGTTTGTCCACCTATGCAATCAAGAAGATAGAGGATACCCCCATTTCCAATGTCGAAGGAAAGGCAGCATTACCGCAAAATAACAAGTATGCTGCTAACAGTATGTACCCCGAATTATTGACTGACGACCAGAACCAAGTGCATATCGCTTGGCTTGATTTCTGGAATGTGAGTGCTGCTGAAGAGATTCAATATGTGCGCCTTAATGCAACGGATTTAACTGGCCCTGGAGAAACGGCATTGGATGCTTGGGAGCCGGTTGTTGTAACTCATTGGCAATCAAATAAGGCAGGTCCAAGTTCTCCTAAATGGCCAGGGCTAGGGCAACCACCCGCATTTGCAAATGACCTTGGAAGTGGAGCGCATATAGCGTGGACTGATACCAATAAATGTGGTGAAGAAGGCAACAACAACATGTTCACCCTTTGTTATACACATATTCTCACGGGACAGGTTGATGTTGAGTTTGGAGAGGGTGAGACTTACTATCACGTAATTGAACCGGGCGAGCAAACTACCTACAACATGACGATTAACAATTCAACACCTGGGCCAGTTGACCTTGTTGCAGACACCTACTCACTAAATCTATCAGAGGTACCAGCCAATTGGACTGCAACCTTATACTTCTCCAATAACCACACGGCAATTTTTCCCGAAACACCAATCTTCCTATCTGGAGGAGAAGATGCAAGATTCTACCTTAGAGTTAGGGCGCCATCTATCTATCAAGCGAATGGAGACGAATTAGCTGAAATCTCAGTCATTGCTACTAGCCATAAGGACCCAGCAATCCGCTCGGAAAGGTTAACTCTAACTTTAATGGACGTTGTGCATGGAATAAATCTTGATACTAGTCATAGAATGGCAGATGTAGAACAAGGGCAAACGGCAATTTTCTCAATCACTATTACCAATACGGGGAATGTACACGACTCCTTTGCATTCTATGACCCTACAACCCTTGAAGGACAACAAGAATGGCTCCTTCCATTCGGTTGGTCTGTAGACTTCCCAATCGAGGTTGAATTAGACCCAGGGCAATCTACTACCAAGAACTTGAAAGTAGAAATCCCAACAACCCAAGAGCCAGGAACCTTTGTTCTCTATGTTAAGGGCTGGTCAGTTGGTGAACCTATCAAGAGTATTGCTCAAGGAACATACGATGTTCTTGAATTATGGATAAATGTTAGTATAAGATCAACGGGTAACATTGTCTTTGAAATATTTGACACAACTGAATATATTCTCCCTGGTGCGTGTGCAGTTTATCCAATATCAGTA
This sequence comes from Candidatus Poseidoniales archaeon, assembly GCA_012959275.1. GTDB lineage: Archaea > Thermoplasmatota > Poseidoniia > Poseidoniales > Poseidoniaceae > UBA226. The sequence continues at coordinate 36,377 of DUDM01000059.1, read as the reverse complement.
ACTAAGCATTTCTCTGATGGATGGCTAGTTTTCACTACCCCCGGGGCACCTGAAGAAATGCCAGAGGGAACTGACTTATTGGTTTGGAAGAGGGATCATTGGACCGTCAACCTAGACTTTTCCGAAGCACCAGCAGATCCTGATGGAGATGGTAAGAGGCGCTTTACAATGGACACCATTTACAAGGTAAAGGTCGAAGTTTGTGCTCCAACCAATGCTAGCGCAGGTCTTGGACCAGCCGTGACTATCAAAGCACATTTAGATGGACATGCAAGAGTATCCGATTCAGTTATTCTTTCAACTAATGTCGTTCATGTTTATGATTTAGACATTATAACTATGGATGAAGAGATTAGCGATATTTCAGATCCACGCATAGATGTCAACCCAGGTGATGATAGGATAATCACAGTCAGAACCACAAATGAGGGCAATGGTGCAGATAGATATGATATGAGATTGGCAAGAGTTACCAATGCTGAAGGCACCGATGTACTATGGAATATCGAAGTACCACGTTCATTATTGGCCGAGTTAGAGAGAGGAACATTTCAGGAACTAGATATCGGTATCCATGTTCCAGAGAGGGTAGAAAAGGGAGAGTATGCAGTAGTCATTGAAATATTCAGTGAAGAAGCATATCCACAATCAGGACCATCTTCTACTAAACTTAGAGATACCCTTGTTATTACTGTCAATGTGCTTGAATTCCACGATATGCAAATTAGTATTGACCCAACCACTGACACAGAAATTAAGACGGCAGCCCCAGGGCAATTGGTACGCTTCACAGTCAACATAACAAATGCAGGAAACGTAGCAGATACGCCATCTCTGTTCAACCATACCGCAAGCCGCACCGATGGTGAATGGGTGTTCGAGGAGGCGCCAGGAATGGGCTCTCTTGATGAATGGAATGTAGTTTGGAAGATTGTTTTGAATGCTGATAACTCCCAACCAGAGGTTGAAGTTGATTGCCTAACACTAACGATTCTTGATAGCAATATAGTCGCAGAAAACCCAGATAAGTGTATTTATTTCGAAGATATCGATGAATTCCAAATGCCGACAATGGACCCATATGAGACGATTACTATGAGGGCATTGATACAGGTTTCACCAAGCGCAAAACTTGATACAAGACCCATTGGATTGAAGGTTACTTCGATGAATGGTGATATGTTCGAGGTTAACGGAGATCATGATGATAGTCCAAGTTGGCAAGGAGATATGGACGATACTAATGAACAAGTAGTCACCATAAGGCTCCGTGCACCAAATCTTGAAATTGTTGAAGTTGAAGTTGGAGAAAAGCAAACTAGTGCAGACGTTGGAGAATTCGTCCCAGTTAGAGTACTCATCCAGAACAGCGGCAATGTTCACGCTACCGATGTAGTCATTGTTCTATGTCAAGGTCAAGATACAACTGATATTCGAAAGAATGGCTGTGATGAAGATAATATTGTATTCAAGCAGGTAATTGGGGCATTAATGCCACCTGATGGCACAGGCGAAGCTGAACCAATCGAGATATACTTACTATGGCCAGTAGATGCTGGAAGCCACTCAGTTTCAGTCGTCATGGACCCTGATAATGAAATTGTTGAATCAAATGAAAATGATAATATTAAGGCTGTTCCAAACGACTTGGAGTCAAGTAGCCCACTTTGGGACGTGACTTCTGCTGCAATTGCTACTTACTCTCTACCTGTTGGAATTCTACTACTAACTCTCTCTTTGGGTGGAGTTGTATTCATGGTAGGCCGTGGACGTACACTAGAAGCAAAATCAAGGCAAGCAGAGCAAAGCAGTTTGATGTCTGTGCTTGGCGGCGATGATGAATTCTAATAATAAATAATTAGAATCAAATCAAAGTAGTTTCAAGGATTATTTTTTGAGGCTTTGTTTAGGATAACCCACCACGGTAGGTTTGCATCTTTAGGCGCAGCAATAATTTGACCCGCTTGCTTTTCACCGATTTGTCGGAGTAGTCTATTGCGCACTTCATCGAGGATATTTTCCATTTGTGAGGCGCCTAAGTGAAGTTCTTCCCTCAATCTAGCCACATCAAAACGTCTTCTTGGCTCATCAAGAAGGTCATGCATGACTCTTCGATGTTCGTAATCTTCAAATTCATCATCAACCGTATGTGACACTCTATTCCTAATATGTTGGTGCAGGGCGATAATTGCATCTCTTTGTTGATCGAGTTTATCTAATTCACTTGAAAGAGTAGAGAGGTGATGCATTGCTTCATCAAGAGGTATCCTTCTTCTTCCGGAAACAGATTCGGCAAGCAAAGACATTTCACTCGGTAGTTTAGTAGATATTCTCATTGGACTACCTTTGGGTAATTTACGTTGTTCAACTCTGAATAAATCAGGACCCATATCAATTCGCATACTGAATGACTCTCTAACTGCATAAACTCTCTTTGGGGGGCCTCCTTTTTCACTCGGAGTCATTTCACTAACTACAAAATTACCTTTTTCTAGTAATCCAAGGTGTTTCATAATGGCTTGTTGGCTAACACCGATCATCTTTGCTAGTTGTAGAGGGTAGTGCGGTTCCCGAACAAGGCGCTCAAGAATTTCTCTTCTTACCTTGTTCTGCAATAGTGTCAAGGCATCATCCAAAGCGCTCATCACTAGCCAACTCATGGTTGTTGAGTGGCAGGAGGTACATGAACCCCACGATATAATATCAGTTTGCAATTAATGGTCAAAACCCAACGAAAAAGGACAATTCATCCTTCGTCCCAATTTTGCCAAGCACCCTGCTTAGGTTTTGAATCTTCTAAGTTTTCTTCTTCAACTCCATCGCTTTCTGTTTCATTTTCCAACACGACTGGTTTTATTGGAATAATATCAGGCTCTAATTTTGGAGAAGAAGCTGAGCCTTTGAAAGGATCTGGGACAGACTTTTTTGCCTCCTCCAATTTGAAACCTTCAACCAATTTTTCCCTTTCTGATGAATTAGAATTCACCAATTTGTAAATTTGGTCTGTGCTTAGCATCATATTACCACCTAGAGCCTGCTCTAACGAATCATTTTCATCAGATTGAATTTGTTCACCAGCAGTCAACAGTTCTCCCGATTGACCTTGAATTATCATCACTTTAGAAGAACCGCCTTTATTTGAATTAATCACATTAATTGTAAGGCCGATTGGAATTAGGCAAAGTGAGGCCATGCAACCACAGAAAAAGGCCCAAAGAAGAGTTTCCTCCATCAAATCTTCAAGTATTTTCCCTTCTTTTACCATCCAAACATCCCCATCTATTTGGCAATCAACATCACCTTCAATACATGTTGCAGATAAACTGTAATTTCCGCTCTTGACTACCCATTCACCAACAAAAACGAACTGTTCTTGGTTTTCACCTATCGGCTCCCAACCACCATCAGCAGAAGGGCCACACCCCCCATCCTCCATAACGGTAGAATTTGAATTTCTAATTTCAAGATTAACATCTCCCATTTCATCTAGGGCCCAAACTTTGTAGCAGCCGCCTTCCAATTCTATTATTTGAGCATCATCGACCGAAATTTCTATTGCACCAGAAAGACGAGGGTCGAAATGCTTGGTAAGGGCACTCATTTGGCTAAAAAAACCAATAATACACACCAAAAATAGAACTCCACCAATAATCAGAATCCGCTTCCCCCAGGCTGGAGATTCACCAGTAGAAGGGGGGTTCAAAGATTGCATGCTCTCCTCACCCTGTCACATCTCTTCAAATAAACTGTTGAGAAATTATAATCCCATTTCAGCCAATTTTTCTGGGAGATAAGTATCTGTCACGAAGTCTAGACCATATTTTGCAAGTGATTGCTGTTCAGCCTTCTTACCTATATCAAGCATCATATTGATTTGTTCTTGCCACCAATGGTCTGCAAACCTTGGGTCTGAAAGTTCTGCTTTCAACGCCTCTACATCTTTGCTCGAAAGATCATCAGCCGGCAAGTCATATGCTAGGATGTCATCAGCAGTTATCCCAAGATAGGTTGCCGTTGGTGTTGCAAGATATTCAGAAATATGAGCAGTTTTGATAGCACCATAAGCAATAGATGCATAGATTCGATATGACCAAGGGTCTCCATCGAGGAAGACCATCACAGGAAGATCCCATTCTTCATTCATGCGTTTTATCATTCGGCGAGTAGACCTTGCTGGTTGTCCTTTTAGGTGAATCAAACCACAACGGTGGTCTTCATCAAATCCATTCTCAACCAACCTGTCGAACATTCCACCAGTTTCTATGGCCATAATAAAATCGATATCGTGTTCTATCAATTCTAATTTTTCTATTTCAACATTATAAGGAACCCCATATCCAGAATCTCCAACATCATCTCGAGCGTTAATTGTCATCCAATTTCCTTTGCGGTTTTTCTCCCTCAAGGTTAGGTTTCCAATCATACGAGCACCATCCTCTTCAGGGCGGAGTTTGAAATCCTCGCGCAAACACTTAGTTACTATTTCTAAATCTTCAGCGAGGTTGTTGCTTTCATTTTGAGTATTGAATTTACCATGTCCCCAACCCTCAGAGATGTAGTACATCTCTCTGAGTGTACTCGACTTTTCTGTATCTATCATTTCTTCAATAAATTCAATGATATGCAGAGCACGCAATAATTGCTTAGCACTGCCAAGGTCCGTAGCATTTCTAATCGATGACTTTTTTCCATATTTGTAAACTCCCAATTTTTCATCAAATTGGATGTTTTTCTTTGTTCTAACTGGCAAGGTCATAGTAGGGGAGTCACCAGCCACCATCTTGTCGTACATTTCTTCTACGACTCTATACATCGCCTTCTTTGTTGCTTTTGGGTCATGTTTTCTTGCCATACTTCAGACCCCCAGAGTTTGTTGACCTAGGCCATCACTAGCCCATTGTTCCTCATTACTCGTTGATTCTACCTCTTCCTCAATTTCTTCTATTTCAGGAGGGGCTGCCATTTCCACATCATCATCTTCTTGGCGCCTTATTTCTTCAAGGATTTTCTCATCAAGACGGTTTGCGCCGATGATATCACCTGCTCCTCGATAGAAGACTTCAGTATCCTTCCAATCTCCTTTTTCCAATCCTGCTAGGCCAAACTCAACCGTTGCGGATTCTCCAGGTTCTAATGTTTCCATTTTCCAAGCCCAAAGACCTCGCGCTTCTTTTCTCCCACCCCTTTCGTTGTCGATCATTTCTGCAAAGCCTTCTGGCCATTGAGCGAGTATTGTATAAGAACGGGCTCTTGAAGTGAAATTTTGCAATTTCAAATTAATCTGCGTAATTTTTCTTTCTTTATTCCATGAGGTATTTTCATCCATTATGACAGCATTCATAATTTTAGTAATAGAACGAGCCAAATCTGGATGGGGCTTATTCAGAATACTTGCTGATTTCTCCGCGATTGCTGGTAAAATATCGTTCACTAATTCGAACTTTTCCCTCACCTTTGCCATCTTTTTCTTCTTTTCTAGATGTCTTCTCAAACCCCGGCCCATGTCGAGGCCGGCTTTTCTAATCTCAGTGAAAACCTCTTCATTTTCTGAAAGCGCTTCTTTTGCTTCACTTGTGAATTGAACATTGGTACTTGCAAGATGGATGAGAATTGCTGCCGGTCCACGGGGGACTCCTCGCCCTCCGGTTTGTTCCAGTCCATATTGTCTCCAATCTACCGCTTCGATTGCTTTGGTTAGTAAGCACCCTCCTTGTTGATACATTAGTGGAACGCGGTTGGCGAAACGAAGGATTTCAACCGGCCCTTCAGTTTGCATCCCACCTCCAAAAATCAAACCCGCCTCAATTTGGAAGGGATTTCCTTGGCTGACTTGAGGAATACGGGTAATTGTAGTAACGAATTTTGAATCGATTGTTTTTGAGAGCCCCTTTTTAATCAGTAATTCTTCGATTGGAGATAAGCAATTAACAGGCGGAGGATATAATCTGGCGGAATGTAAACTTACACGTGGATCCCATTCATGGCGGATGTATCTAGCCCAAGTTTTTGCTTGCCCATCATCATAAGGCCCGACCCCAATTTTTCCTTTCATCCAAGCCAATAAATCCTCCATACTTTCATCACAATACCATTCGGTTAAGCCTTTGACAATTTTGGGGGCATCTGCTAACATTTTTCCCTCAAGCGCTTTGATTAGGTCTCTTTCTAATTCTTTTGAAATTGGCTCGCTTGCTTTTTTCATAGGCTTGCCAGTCTTCTCCAAATATCTGTGTTTACCATCTACTTCCATATAACGTCGGAGATAGCCCCTTTCACCATTGAATGCTTCAATTAGTGCCTTCACATCGTCAGGCTTGATGCCACTTGGCTTGCGTTTTTTTTCTAAACCTGCTAATTCACATATTTCGGGAATAGAGCCAGTTTTACTAACTCCACTGAATTGATTCAGTAAGAAATTACCAAGGCTTGTCTCCTTTGTTTCTTTTAACATTCGCTGTAATTGGCCCAATTGTATTCCTTGAGGGTGGGGCTTGATTGCATCGACTTCTTGAGGTAATTTTTCAGTTACCCTCGGGAAATCAAAAACTTCATCATCAGGGTCAATAAGAGTAATTTTAGCATGTGGATTAACGATTGAAGTCATCCTCAAGTATTGATGCACCGATTGTTTCCCACGTTGATATTTGGCCTTCATCTGAGTTAAAACACGTAGGCCATGTTCTTTTTCACGGCCATCTTCCCAAAGCGATTCTATTCTATCTTCATTGGTCTTCGAAGCCCTATTACGGCGCGTATCAATACCTATACAAATGGTTGCTGCAGTTGCTTCAACTTTTATTTTTGAAACAATTGTTGTTGGTTTTCCGACCGTTAATTGGCCATATAATACAACACCAGTAATACCAATTCCTTGCTGGCCTCTAGTTTGCCTAATTACGTGGAAGCGGCTACCGAATAATAATCTTCCAAAGGCTTTCTCCAGTGAAGCCCGAGGCACTCCAGGTCCATTGTCCTCAATCATTAATTCCAATACATCTTTTTCCCCTTTTACTTTGGAGATTCGAACCACTATTTCAGGAAGAATACGGGCCTCTTCCGCCGCATCGAGAGAGTTATCAACTCCTTCTTTGACTGCTGTAATAATTGAGCGAGGGAGAGTATCAAAACCGAGGAAATGCTTATTTTTCTCAAAAAATTCAGAAATCGCAATTTGTTTATGTTCGTCCGCCATTTTTTGTGCAATGCTCATTTAACCACCCCCGCCTTTGGTCCTCCTCAGTCCTAATGACTTCGGGCCAGCAGACGATAACACTCGGCTTGACGACTATACTAAAGGTATGACGGGTAAATTCAGTTTGAAATGGTGTTTTCTTGTTCTTGTTCATCGGGCCATTGCTCAAGGTGTTGCATTGTTAATTTACGAGTATGAATAATGAAAACAACAGTTAGGATGATACTTCCTAGCATTACCCCCCACCAAAGTAAATCCTTTTCGACACCAGTTGCAACTTCTGCAACATTACTCATTTGAGAACCCCACCACGCATAGATCAATGATGGACCGATTGTTGCAATATTTCCAATAATGTAATCTCGCTGCTTTAGTTCGGTTGCACCTAAAACGTAATTGAGAATATTGTATGGTAAAATAAGAGACAATCTAACAATTATTATTGTTTTAATTCCATTTTCAACGATTGAATTTTCAACAGCTTTGAACAGGGCTTTATCTTCACTATAGTTTTGCCATTTTTCTGCCATGATATGACGGCCGATAATAAATCCTGGAATTGCACCTAACATAGAACCAATCCATGCTGCTATTGTACCCCAGCCAAAACCTAGTACGGCGCCTATTAGTAACTTCATCATAGAAGAGGGAACCATAAATGTTGCAAGCAGTGCAAAGGCCATCGCAAAAAGCAAAGCCGAAACAAAACCTCCACCACCCACCAAATCCAGTTCCGCAGCAGCCTCTTGAATCCATGATTGAGATGCCAACCAAGCAACACCCATGATTCCAAAACCAACCATGCAGGCTGAAATGAAGAGGGCTTTACTTTCTTTCATTACTGATCACACATTTGTGAATAGGTTATTGTTGAAGGCTGAAATAAAACCAGTGAAGGCTGACGCTGCAACGGTTAATGGGCTTGCAAGATACAAACTACCTGGCCCAGAGCGCCCTTGAAAATTCCTATTAATGGCCGAGACAGTAACTTGTTCAGGACTAGTGGATACACCAGGGCCAGCCCCGATGCACGCTCCACAGCCAGGATTGATAACTTCAACTCCAACCTCTAAGAATAGATTATGCCACCCCTGCTCAACAGCGTGTGTTTTGACGCGCCCACTTCCGTATTGAATATAGAAATTAACACCTTCAGCAACCTTCAATCCAGCATTTTGCGCAGCTTGGCAAACTAATGCATAATAAGCGATATCATCGACCTTTCCCGCTGTACATGAGCCACCATATGCGATGTTGATTTTCACATCACCAATTTCACTAACTAGGGCCCCATTTGTTGGGTCAGCAGGGATTCCTTGGTCAGGGTCTCCAGGGTCTGCTACCATTGGACGGATTATTGACAAATCGATGACATGAATTCCCCCGCCATATTCACATCCTTCATCGGGTTTTACTGAAGCCGAAACAACATCTTCTTCATTCAGATGAGTCCGCCTGCTGAGTATCCAATCAACAGTGCTTTGATCTGCTTCACAAATTCCTGTTTTTGCACTACATTCTGCAGCCATATTACACAAAGTTGCCCTTTCATCCATCGATAGGCCTTGAAGGCCAACACCCCCGAATTCCATGGCTCTATCTAAAGTCAATTCTTTGCGTGCATGGTTAGCAAGAATGTAAAGGATGACATCTTTAGCAGTACATCCTTCATCGAGTTTTCCAACCAATTCGAAACGGATACTTTCAGGCACTTGGACAAAGGTAAAACCGCTGTAAATCAAATTGGAATACTCTGTTGAGCCAACTCCCCAAGTTAGGGCATTAGAACCACCCCCCATGCAGGTGTGGCTATCAGTTGCCTGAATGAAATCCCCAATGTCGATGAATTCTTCCCTCGCTACTTGATGGCAAATCCCTGGAGAAACACCATCTTTTGCCGAATAATCTCGAACTCCCGTATGTATTTGGAATTCTACTTGTAAGTCCCTAAGGCGTTGAACTTTATCCATATGGGGTTTGAATTTTGGATTGTGGTCTGCATAGAGAAGGTGGTCCTCAAATACTGCAAACTTATTTGGGTTAGGGAGAGAATAGTTTGGCCCATATTCCTCGGCTAGAAAACAATGCACTTGTGCGGTGGTAAATTCATGTGAATACCCTCCTTGTACTTCTGCTAGAACCGCATCTCCGGGCGAAACAACTGTACCACTTGGAAGACCAACAAGGTTGCGTGAAATTATTTTTTCAGTCATAGTCATTGGCTTTTGACTATTCTCCAACTTTGGTAATTTAACATCTCCCATGGCAACCTGATTTGAGAAAGCAAATAACCCCCCGCATTCCACAATTTTTCTAGTTGTTTCATCATATTTTGATGTGAATTCCTGAAGTGGAATGGATTCTCCATCCTGCAGCCTTTCCAGCATAGAATGGTCACCCATTATTTGTCCAAGGTTGATATTATTTCGTTCATGTATTGGAGCAAATGAGGCTGCGATTACAACTCTAATTCCACTCCACCTTTCACACTGAGCAGCAGTTTCTCGACTTGAACCAGTCCCCTTTCTAAAACCTGAAACTATTATATCGAAATCACCCTCTTTGAGGGCGTTTTCATTGAATACTCGTAAACCGTTGTGCATCAAACCGGCATATGCATTTTTCGCAATCTCCTCAGGTTTATGATCGAAACAAACCCAAGCAGGAGTCATCATATCGGTATTGATATCATCGAGCAAATCTTCGACTTCCAAGCTTTTCATCTGGAGTTCTAGGCCATCATATAATTGCTGTTTAATCAAATCAAGGTTTTTAGTTAGGAAGAGGATTTTGGAATCAGCCTTGAGACTAATTTGATTCGGCGGCCACTCCATTTTCTCCCCCCCCCTAGCCGAGCCATGGGCCGGACATATATGACCGATTCCATTTACAAACCATTATACTCAAGGTGTTATCTACATTAATATTGCCATAGAGAAAATGTGATAACTTTCAAATATAAACGGATTAATAATATGAAAATACATACCATAACAGTTAAAAGACCCCTACTAATGGATTATAACTAATGGGGTGGGGTTTAAGCCTCACTTATGGAGGTCTTTTAAATGGATGAACAACAGGTAGAGGACATTGTCAAATGTCCTGATTGTGCAAGTAGAGCGATAACTAGAGACGAAACCCGCGGAGAAGTCCTATGTGATGACTGCGGACTTGTTATCGAAGACAATGTTATTGATCAAGGTGCAGAATGGCGTGTTTTCAGTCCAGAGCAGGGAGACCAAAGAGCCCGAACCGGAGCCCCAATGACAGTCATGCTACACGACAAGGGATTGTCAACTGATATCGACTGGCAAAATAAGGACTATTCTGGTAAGACTATCAATAGCCGATATCGCTCCCAATTCTACCGAATGAGAAAATGGCAGAAGAGGAGTAGAGTATCCAACGCCACAGAGCGTAACCTTGCTATGGCATTAGCAGAATTAGATAGAATGGCAAGTCGCTTAGACCTACCAAAATCCGTTAGAGAAGCAGCCGCTGTCAACTACAAGAAAGCCGTTGAGAAGAGACTTATCCGCGGACGCTCTATTGAAGGGGTTGCTGCAGCCAGTCTTTACGCAGCTTGCCGTCAATGTGGAGTACCCCGTACTCTAGATGAGATTGGTCAAGCAAGCCGTACCGGCAGAAAGGAAATCGGCCGCACATACCGATTCATGGTTCGTGAATTAAAGATGAAAATCATGCCTACAGGGCCTGAAGATTACATCTCGAGATTCTGTTCTGGACTGGGCCTTGACGCAGAAGTTGAAGCAAAAGCCCACGAATTGATCAAGGCTGCCCAAGAAAAGGAGTTGACCAGCGGTCGAGGGCCAACCGGAATAGCAGCATCAATCATTTACATCGCAAGTGTTCTATGCGGCAAGCGTAGAACTCAGAGGGAGGTCGCTGAAGTGGCAGGAGTCACAGAGGTAACCATCCGAAACAGGTACAAGGAACTCATCCAGAACCTGAATATTGAACTTGACATCTGAGGTTGTTCAAATGCCCGCTGAAAAAGCGGCTCAACCATTAGCAGGAGTTTTGCACAAAAAGCAAAGCATAGTATTTGAGGTGAAATCATGAAGGCCAAACAGAGAGTTGTTGATGCTGTAAAAGAGCGTTGTCTTACTAGACTCGTTGGGGCGATGGAGAGAGGGGTCCAGTCATGGCCATTACCTTCACCTCCAATGATGGATATCGAGTTCCCCCCATCGCATCCTTCAGATGCCCAACAATTAATTGAACAAGCCCACGGATTTTTTCTTGCTGATAGGGGCGGATTCGAAAGACATCTTCTTGAAACTGTAGAATTAGTTGTACCACATCGAATGAGTTTGACCGAAGAGCCATTTGAGCAACATGAGAAATGGTTGCTACGGCGCCTAGACCTTGTTGCAGAGCGGATTCTTTTCTCGACTGCAACTGGGTGGTTAGCCCAAGCGCTCGATGAACAAGCCCCTGACGCTTTGAGATGGTGGTTATCGTTTACATTAATAGATGGTTTATGCATTAATAGCCATGGCCAATCAATTCACCAAGGATACCATCTTTTGGAATCAATTGCACTGGCACAACGCCCAGGTAGTTGGCATTCTCAACCTGATTCGGGGCCTCATCTAATTGGTTGGAATCCAAATTCAACTTTACCTAGAACTGAAGTAATCGCTCATGACGACGGTTGTGTTTCCGGAATTGAATTGCTTCGCCGATTAGAGGAAAGTGGTGAAGAACGCCGCCTTCTCTTGGTTGAATGGTTGAAATTATTACTTGAAAGAAAGGAACTGATTGTGCCTTTAGGGGTTGCAGAAATTATTCTTAGACGAGCATCAGACCCCTCTCCTGCAGTGGCCGCTTCCATAGTGGGATGTTTGGCACGCCTTCTTGAAGCCGATTTAGAATTAGGAAAGAAGGCTTTGAAGCGTTTACATCAAAGGGAAGATATTGAAGTCCGAAGGGCACTAGCCGATGTATTAACGAGAATGTTCCGCCGAATTGGTTGGGATGCTGTGTCATACCTTGAGGATATGTTGCAAAGTGACGATGAAAGTGTCCTTGCCGCCGCATCTTCGACTGTTGGAGACCTAAGGTTCCTCGATGAAGAAAAATTTGGCGACACCATCCAAGAATTAACTCACCATAGTTCATCAGTTGTTAGGAGAAACTTAGTTCCCCACCTTAGAGAGTATATCCGGATGTATCCAGAAGATGAAAGAGGGATACTGACAAGATTGTGGGTTGATGGAGACGAAGTAATCGGTACAAGATTGAGGGAGTTACTCATGCGTCTCGAAGAAGTAGACCCCACTTCTTTTTCTTCCTTGCTTCACAAATTAAAAAATACATCTGAAGAATCCCTGACACGTTTATGGAATGTTCTGGAATTACGCCGACCAGATTCAGTAACTGCTTGGAAGGCTCACCTTGAAGGAGGTGAAGCGCCGGCTCATACAATAATTGAAGAGCCCCGTGGACCAACCGACAATATGGAAGTTGAACTACCAAGTCTCCGAAACGCACTTTCCATGTTCGACAGCGAAGAATAGTTATTTCACACATCTATTGCTAGTAAGTCATAGCCTTCTTGCATCCAATGATAGCCCTTGACTACCCAGTCAATTAAATCGTCAACTTGTTTTTCAGACATTCCAACGCGGTCTGCAATTCCAATCAGTTTTAATTTTTCAATGTCGCTTATATCCCGGTCTGCCAAAGCCATCAAACAAGCATCTCTTAATGCCAACTTCACTGCTCTTCCATCCATTCCTTCCATACACTCTTCTAACTCTGGAGTTTCAATTAGTGATTCTCTTAACTGTACCTTTCGCTCTGGAGATAGCAAACTAGCACCTAAACGCTGTTCAAAAAATGCAAGTTCATCTCTACCAACCTTGCCATCAACTGCAGCAAGGTGAGCTAATAACTTGGCGTGGCTCCATCGCTGGGCCGGACTGAGGTGGTGAAGTATGTCATGCAACATATGATGGCATTACCGATAATAGAATTGAACCTTTCCCGTACTATGCAAACTGATTATGGCCTACCCCCCGCCTCGCAGTACATGGACAATGGACTTCGTTGTATTTCCCTCTCATTGTTGCTGCTTTTTTCGAGTCTCTTTGCCGGTATAGTAAGGGCCGATGAAAGTACCGATAATTCACTTGAGGCAAGAGATATCCAAGCCACCTTTAGTAGTGATGAATTAACCATTATTACATGGAGAAACATCCAAACTAATGATTATATTTTATTAGATTCTCTAAGAAATACGAGTTATGAGATATTTAGATCAGCGGTGGTAATGAATGCAACAAACATTCTTTCTCTATCTCCAATTGCAACAGGAATAATGGCCTGCGAGGCTAATGAATCAAACCCATCATGTTCATCAAAACAACATTCATTCACATGGCAATCAGAACCCGGTACAGAAGGCACCTTTCACTATGGGATTGTTTCGGTTTTAGAAAATGAGAGCCGCACAGCAACATTGACAATAGGAAAAAGCCAGAGTAGCCCAACAACAGAAAGCGTTCATCCGATTTGGGCACCGCTCAGAGTATCAGCATCATATGATGCGGCCAATGAATCAACATTCATTTCTTGGGTTAATGCAGATGAAGTAGGCCTATCAGTGCCTACTAACCGTACAATTTGGGTGTGGAGGCACCTTTCTCCGGTCGCCAACAATAGTTGGGGTGATATGGACAAATCAATTATTGCCACCTTATCTTCTTCAGCTAATTCATATGAATATTCATTAAGCGGAGAGGTTGAAGAAAGTGCATATTATTCAGTTACTTATCGATTTGATACTTGGGAAGATTTAAGATTCATTGGTAGTAATACAATGACCATTCCGGTTTCAGAAGATAATGTGGCTCCAGTATTGGTATCTTTACTTGGGGCCTCATTCGATGTTGGCACCGGAATTACATCCTTATCATGGCTTTCGGGGGTTATCGAAGAAGAATTGGTAACTCAAGTATGGCGCGCAAGTCATTCTTTCACAGAAGTTTCTGGCGAGGGGGTTGTCCTTTTGGCCGAATTACCACATAATGCAACATCATATGACTACACAATTCCATTGGGAAGTAATGGTGAATTTTGGTATGCAGTCACATTAAGAGATGAAGTTGGAAATGTAATCGATAATCTAGGCATTATGCAGCCTACCGCCGGACCAATATTGGAGAGGACAATTGAGTTATCAGAGTCTGTAGCAACAGGTTTGACTTTCCAAATAACAGGCCC
>DUDM01000059.1:0-21850 GCA_012959275.1 Candidatus Poseidoniales archaeon | reverse complement strand
GTTGACAACACATGTTTGCAAAGTAGTAGTTGCGAATTGGTTGAGATAGTAAATACCACAGAAATCAACATCGAAACCCCTAGTGGCGTTGAAAGGGACTCATGGTATGGAGTAACAATAGAAGCAATTTGGGCAGAAGCCAGCGACCTTTACCATCACAAACACCTAATTTCAGGTTTAAATTCGCGTCCTACACACATTTCAGAAGATGCTGATGCACCAAACGAAGTTTCAGATTTGAGTGCCACTTTTTATGGACCTGATTTTACAACAACCCTTGAATGGTCTGGAAGTGAAGTTTTAGGGTTGACATATCACCTATGGAGAATACAAGGAGACTGGTCCCATAGTGGGGCATGGAACGTTACTCAACCAGGATGGGAGGAGGTAGGTAGCATTGGTAGCGGCCCGAATAACATGACATTTGATTATATTACAGCAAATACAAATTCAGCCTTGACCACAACTTACGCCATCAGTGTTGAAGATGCACATGGAAATCACGACACCATACTAACTGCAGGGGCCGTTTCATTAGTAGAAGAAGACATGCTTTCCCCCTCTATCCTTGTTGCCATTATTCCAAACGGGCAAAGCCTACCAACTGAGTCTGCTTGGCTTAATGATGGCATGAGTATTTCTTTCATTGGTATTGATGAGGGATTAGGTTCTTTGAGTATTCACGGTAGTGAACAACTTTCAACAGTTTCTTGTAGATTATTGGGGGACCAATCTAATCCAACCACCGCTTGGTCAGAAGCGATACAAGATGGAATCCGTTGGGATTGTTTAATCGCCATAACTAATTCAATGAAAGTAGATATCCGTGCAAATGACAGCGCTGGTAATCCAACTGAGTTAGTGGTCTCAATTTCCACCAGTGAAGAACAATCCATCCCTCAACCAACCGACGAGAATAACGGGGTAGCTCAAAATCAGCAAGAACAATCATCATCCACTTTGGAAGGAGAAAATGCTGCTTTGAGAATTGCATTTTCCTTCATTGCCTTTCTCCTTTTTGCGGTGGTGATATTGATGTTAGTCAAGACAAGGAAACAACGCGCTCCTGCTGGAAAACCCACATCAAAAGAAGATTCTTGGATTGCCCGATTCATTGATTAATGTCTTTGAATGACTATTTATGGGCGAGAGATTTGAAAAACACCTTTCCTTCGGAGGGAGTGATGGGCGAGCCAGAAAAGCAGCCCCCGCCATCACCCATCACACCTCTTAGTTTTGGAATTCTCTTTATTGCCCAAACCTTTGTTTACATTCCATGGCCAAGCCCTTGGCAATCATCATTTACAACAGGGGTAATCGGATTGTTTGGTTGTTTTTTCCTTTACCAAGCATGGTTTCGAGCGGTATTTGAAACTAGGGGAATATTACCAACTACTAATTTATGGAAAAACCCTGCAAGGAGTGTGCCACAAGTTGCAGGGGTAGGACTGGCATTCATCTTTTTGAGTTGGACATCAGGGAATAGCCTCTCGCAATGGATGCCAAAACCAGCAGGGATGGTATTATTGTTAGTAGGATTACTAACTTTGTTAGTTTCCGGCTATGCGTGGTTAGTGCTATTAGGTCCTTTGAAAGAAGACGGAATTCAAGAATCTGAATGATTTATTTTTGTCCAGGTTTCCAGAACTCCACAGGAAGTGGAGTTTCATCACCTGCAGCCCTGCTTGCGAGGTGATCTGCCCGTTCATTCCATCGATGGCCCCTATGGGCACGCACATGCTGCCACGATAGGTCGAAAACAGAATAGACTTCATCCCATAAACTCCTCAATGTAGCCACTAATTCCTTGTTTGCTTTTGCTTTCCAAGATCCATCTGCCAAATTTCCAGCATATGTAGAATCACTCCTTATCAACACCTTTTCACCTTCTACATTAACTAATATCCAACGTAAAGCCATCGCAAACGCAGTTAATTCAGCGGTATTATTGGAACCAACTTCCGCACCAATAAATTCAACATTTTCTGAATCTGTAATTACGCGTCCATTTTCTTCATGAAAGATTTCTCCTGAGCCCTTTCCTAAGCCCGAGTCGCCGGTCACTACCACAACCCCCCACCCCGAAGGAGTGGTTTCATCGACATTTTGATTTCCAAGGCAAGAGCCATCAACATAGATGGTAAAGCCTTCTCTTGACACCTTTACCGACCTTCATTCAGCAATAATAGAGAGATAATTTGAGGCCGAAAGAGAGGATGTCACAGTTACCATATCATCTGGACGGAATTTGATAATCCAACCCTTTCCATACGGGTCTTGATTCATCAATTCAGGTGCATCATCTAAGGCCTCATTTACGGCAGTTATAGTTCCTGAAACTGGGGCAAATATTGGTGAAGCACTCTTCACCGACTCGACGATTGCGAATTCAGTCATTTCTTCAAGTTGCTCATCTTCAGCAGGTAATTCAATGTAGACAATATCTGTCAATGCATCTTGAGCATGATCGGTAATTCCAATGAAGATTTCATCACCTTCAATTCGCATCCACTCATGTTCTTTGGTATAGTACAAGCCTTCCGGTACTTCAGTCATTATCACTCACCAATCTTTGCGAGGGGCGAAGGGGGGTCAACCTTTCGCCAAGCCAACCTACTCGGATTCACCGATGCTTTCAGTCAACATAGCTTCTTCAAGTTGAGCCCAAGCACCGCCCAGGTTTCCATCTTTCAAACCACTTTCAACTTCGTTTTGAATTTCTTCTGCTAATGACCCTTCCTCCATGGCTGGAAACCAACGAGCCAGCAAGCCTTCTGCAGAACTCTCCATCGAAACTGAAAGTCCTAACCCTAAGAAAAACAAGGCTGCAATTGGAATACTCCACCCAATATTAACCTCTAATGGCAGACGCCCGCCTCTAAGGGCAAGAAATGTGACTAAAAACAAGGCACTAGCGATTGCGAAGAACAAACGTCTTCCTACGACGGCGGGGTTATCCATGCCCTCGCGAGAGGTAGGATAGCGATGAATGAAGCGGCTCAATAGGTCTCACGCATTAACTTGTGAATCTTGTAAGGGAGCAAGGCTCTGTTAACCGGAGTAACCTCGAGAATTCGAGCATCATCGCGTCTTCTAATATCTTGTAAGAGGGGGTGTCTACTTTTTTTGTGAAGTGCCATAATAGTTGGTTTATCTGCTTCAAGGGCGGAACGAACCGCCTGAACAAAGTCATCAGATTCAACTGCATATTTTCCAATTTCATCGATGACGATAATTTCACAGTTATCTCTTGCGTATTCAATTGCAGGCACCCCAACTCTTTCCAACTCAGTGGTATCGATTCCGAAGCCAAGAATACGAAGCCGAGAGTCAATGTCTTTGTGAGCCATCACTCCTTCATCCCCAGTGTTGATGCTGATACATTTGTAGCCAACCCTTTGGCCATCAACAACTATTGGTTCTGTTCGCATTCCCCCAATCAGCTCGATTGTTTCAAGATCATGCCCTCGGTTCATCAATTCCTTTCGGCGTTCATCACCAAGCATTTTGACCACTTTGGCCATTACTGCACTTTTCCCACTACGGGGTAATCCAGTAATGCCTATTTTTGGATGGATTCCCATTTAGTGCTTCACCTCGTGATTGTGGTCGCGAACGTTCTATCCATAGCGGTACTGATAATAAATGCCACCCTTGAATAACCTGTTTGAATTACTTGTAGAGGCGATAATATTCAGGCCGAAGCAACGACCTGTCCATTGAATGAAACAGGTAAAGTTTCTAATTCGTAGTTATTGACATTATTATTCGCCGCCCAGGCTTTGGCCCATGCATCAAGGCGAGGGTCATTCAATTGTTCACATATCCATTGAAGCCCTTTCTCAAGGCTACCGTGGTCATTCATCAATCGTCTTTCAACCCCCTCTGGGAGTTGCAAATGGTTGACACTGTTACCTAGCACACAACCTTCCGGCATCACTGCCCAGCGAAGGCGGCGATTTTGGTGTGAATTAACGATAGCTTGGCAAGCCAACCGTGGACGGGGGTTATCTGGTAAAGCCCCATCCCACATCGCTTGTTCTAGGTCAACACCTGCATCAAAGGCTGGATGACGAATTTCCACCTTCCCTTCGGAATCACTGTAGAAATGAGCGCCTCTAACAAATGGAATGCTCTTCTTTGATTTTTTCCAAGCCTTAATCGAATGAGACCAAGAGGTTTGGTCAATTTCTCCCACCCGAACTCTGGCTGCAACTCCTTCTGATGCAAGGTCATTTCTTGGGTCAGATAATCGTGGCCGTTGAGCCAACTCATCAATCACTCCTAGAACACGATTCCTTTCAAATGGGTCTCGGGGGAGCCTCGGAATTGCCCAAGTACCTCGTGTCCAATCCATCCATCTATTTCGATTGATTGAGATTCTTGGAACTTCTTTTGAAACCCCTCCTTCCATCGGTTGCAAATCCTTTCTTTGGACAGGTCCGACAGAAATTATTTCTTCAGTCGAGCCACTACATGAAATATCTACAACTAATACTCCTTGGGCAATTCCAGGATATATTTGATTTCCTTCTTCAATACACCATAGCGAATTCCACACATTGTCCTCAACCATCAAACGTCGGAGTGGAGCACTACTCTGTTCCCTCAATAGACTATCAGGCGCGACAGCGCGCAGGCGCCCATTTTTTTGTAGAATTTGTAACCCCCTTTCAATAAATAGGCGGTATAAGTTTACATTCCCCCTCATAGTTGAGAACCTTCGTTCCCCCTTTTTATTCAAACACTCCCTAAGATTCTTTCCAAGTGCTTTACGAAGGCTTGAACCATCTTCATGGCCTCGGAATCGGTCTTTAATTCTCAACCATGGTGGATTAATGTAGCAAACTATTGGCCTATTCTCCCACGGCCAAGAATCTTGAAGAGCATCTCCACACTTAATGACATTTTTCAGAACTTTCTTTGCCTTTGAGATTCTAAGCATGCCTTCCCCTTTTCCAAACAAACCAAGTCTAACTCCTTCCAAAATTAACCTATTCTTGCATACTTTAACCGCCATTGGGTCGATATCAAGCAACTGCAGTCCGTTGAGTAAAGTTTCAGTATCTTCAGCCATCTTTTCAAGAGAGGAATTAGATAACCAGAAGTCAGAATGCTTCTTCAAAACTCTAGCCGCAAATACACCAGCCCCACAAGCAGGGTCTGCTAAAGGAAGGGGGATGCCAGACATTGTTCTGCCACCAGATTTAACTTCATCCATGACCAATCTATCTTCCTCAAATTCTTCAATCGCCTTTCCATTTCCGACATTAATGTCGAAATCATTCAAACGGTCTCTAAAACCAGGAGGAAGGGCATCCAATGTCATATTCATTTTCTTCTCCGCCGCCTTCAATTTGAAAGGAGAACATAAGACACTCTCTCCGATAATAGCATCTACCAACCGAATGGGAATTGCATGGGCACCACGGGGACTTCGACCATCCTGCTGAGCATCATGTCTCGCAAGCAATTGGTCCAATACGTGCCCCGCATCTGCCAATAATGCAGCGGGAAGGGTTGGCCATGCTTCAGGCAATAATGCTGCCACGGGCACACCTTGACTCAAGGAGCCTTTCCATGCCTCTAACCATTGCTTCATTTGGACGTCTCGATCAGACTCAATTCTGTCTAATCGAGCATACCATCCGCTTACGCTATCTGGTCTAATCATTCCACCCCGAGCGGCTCGGGGAGTGGTTCCGGTTTGAATGCTACGCCCAAAAGAAAAAAACAAAATCATACGTTTTTTAGGATTTCAGCATCACCCGGTAAACCAATTCCAACAATTTCCCTTCCCTTAGCCAACAACACCCAATATTCTTCTACCCATTTCAATAAACGCTCAACAGTGCCGCTATCGACACCAGAATGTGTGGCCAATTTTTTAATAATTTTCAATTCGGAATCATGATATTCTCCATCAGATGCCGCAATCAACACAGCATCTCTCAATGCCAATTTTAGGGTTTTTTCATCCATCCCTTCAACCAACCCATCAAAATCAGGAGGCTGCCGTAGCATCTGGCGAATCTCTCTCCTTACCTCCGGATGCAATAATGCTTGACCCATTTTTCCTTCCAAAGCCGCCATTTCCTCTCTAACTAGTTCTCCATCAGCAGCACAAACCAAAGTTAGTATTGCCAGCAAGTCGCGCCTATCATCCGCAGGCAGCGTTTCCAGTACGTCTGGAAGCAAGGCTAAACCTCAGGTATCATTGAGGATATCGTATCCTTCTTGCATCCAAGTATATCCCCTGACTACCCATTGTAACAAATCCTCAACAACCTTTGCATTCATTCCAAGGTGTGAACATATTTTCAGAAGAGCGGCCTTTTCATCTTCATCAACATGGCCATCTGCAGCCGACATTAAGACAGCATCTCTCAATGCAAGTCTTCCTGATTCATGGCCAAGGCCTGCTAATGCCTCTTCGAGGCTTGGCGGATTTTTCAGTGCACCCCGCACTTCTTTTCTTTGACCCGGAGATAAAAGAGCAGTGCCAAGGCGCTGCTCAAACATTGCCATTTCATCGATCGTTAACTCGTTATCAATTCTTGTAATAAAGGCAAGTAACTTTGCATATGCAAAGCGTTCAGACTGAGGTAACTTGTGCAGTGTATCTGGTAGCATCAAGCAAGCGAGACATGCCATTGCCTAAGAGCAAATCGCCACAAAGTTCCCTGTTCAGAAAACCTCATTCACCAAATACCCCCCCCCTCTCCTATGTTACCTTCAGTCAACGTCTTAGGTGGGGATTTAGTTGAATGTTCTTCAGACCCTTTAACAGGGTGGTTTCGAGATGGTTGCTGCAATACTGATGTAAATGACAGTGGGAGGCACATCGTTTGTTGTATATTGACAGATGATTTCTTGGCTTTTGCGAAATCAGAAGGTAATGATTTGATAACGCCAGCCCCACAATTTGGATTTCCAGGCCTTGTTGCAGGAGATAGATGGTGTGTATGTGCACAAACTTGGTTGAATGCATATGAACAGGGCGCCGCCTGCCCAGTTGACCTTGAGTCAACACATGAACTAGTTCTGGAAATTATTGACCTAGAGCAACTTGAAACTCACGCCTTGTAAGTTAATCATCGAGAGTTTCTACATCTGAGTGCTTACCCGTCAGTACATTTCTCAATGCCATATTATCTCTTTGTATCGCATCCATAAATGAATATTTCACACCCAACCTTTCCGCTAAGGCCGCTAATGCTTGACTGTCTTTAGGCAGGCATTTTCCGCCAAAACCTCGGCTCAGGCCGAATATTGGGTCGAGATGACTTGGCCCAATCGGTTGAACTTGTTCAGCTGTAATGACTTCCATCACCTTATACCAATCCTCATTTAAACCTTGACAGATATCGTACATTTGATTCGCAAAGATTACTTTCAAAGCATAAAATGTATTTTTTGTATATTTTACTAGTTCAGCTTGAGTAGGAGTAACATGGAAACACTGGTCTTTTCTTAATACACCGGCTTCTCTATGTTGTTGGAAAACCAATTCTGCAACCTCTGAATGATGAGTTCCACAAACTAAAATATCTTGATTTCCGAAATCTTCCAAATGTCTTCGCTCTACTAAGAATTCAGGACTATATGCGATTTTCAAATGCGGATAACGTTGATGATATGATTGAGTTGTTCCAGGAATTACAGTACTCTTTACAACTGCGATGAAACCATCAGGCAATTCATCTAACACTGATTCAACTATACTTGTGTCGCATTCTTCAGAATCTTCTTTTGGAGGGGTTGGTACTGCGATATATGCCATATTCACATTTGAAGTAACATCGCTTAACGTTGTACCTCTCACAGGGTCATGTATGAATAATTGATGTGATTTTGAAAACCAATGTTCAATCGCCCCACCAACGATCCCCGCTCCAATGATGCCAATTTTCAACCAAGCACCTCATTCAATATTTTTTTCCCCTGGGCGAATATTACACGGAGATGGAGAGAGGACCCCCGCAGAAGCAAGTTTTCCCGCTTCCAATAAATTATCCGGAGTCCCACAATCTAACCAAATTTCATCATTTAGAATGCGCAATTCTACTTTCTCATTCTGAATGTAGCGTTTATTGACGTCTGTTATAGAGAAATCATCACCCTTTACGGCCATTTCTTCATCCATTAGTTGCCAAAAATTTCTGTCAAAAAGGTATATTCCTCCGATCGCTAGTTGACTGGGGGGGTTCTCTGGTTTTTCTACAATATCAATTAATTTCTCTTCTTCATCGAATACTCCAACCCCAAATGCTCGAGGGTCCTCAACAACTCTACCTAAAAGAAAAGCACCAGGTTCTTCCTCGGAATTTTCCCACCGCCTAACTTCTCCACCCAATTCAGCACTGGTAATATTATCTGAAAAGTAAATCAGCAATCTCTTCCCTTCAACATGAGACCTTGCAAGATTAAGGGCGTGACCGACACCTTTCGGCTCTTCTTCAAGAACATAATGAATGTTTTCACCCTCGAGTCCAGCGCCTATATGCTGTGCTATTTGCCCAATAAATTGATTACCAATTATCGCAATATCCTTAATTCCAGCACGTCTAATTATTCCTAGAGCATAGTCGATAACAGGCCGCTGGTGCAAAGGAAGCAGGGTTTTGTGAGTGTATCTGGTGAAGGGAAGAAGCCGACTCCCTGCTCCTCCTGCAACAAGAATTGCCTTTACTGAATCAGGGTTCACATTACATCCTCCGACCTCAGCCTCATGGCGCTCTCACATATAGGAAACGGAGGAGAGTCGTGAAATCACTCATCTGGGACGAAACAATCATCTTCAATTTCGTGAATTGCACCAGCCATCAGCAAGTGATCTATCGCTTCATCCACTTCTTCGGGAGATATTTCTCTTTCAGATAGAACATCATTAAGTTGCTTAATAGAGACCATTTCTACATCTCTTCCCATTATATTATCTATTTCAAATAACACCATTTGAGCTACCACGGCAAGCAATGGGTCATCGCTAACTTCCCCCGGTAAATAATCAAGCAGATTTTTTGCAGGGTGAGGATGATCGATTGGGTCTTCATCTTGAATAGATGCAGGGATGAACGGGCTCTTTGTATTGCCAGCAGCAATGTCAAAACAGTCGAATAAATTAGTTTGGCTTGCCTCGAAAATCTCATTTTCAGGCTCTAATCGGTTGGCGATTGAATCAACCCTGTGAATTTTTTGCTCAAGTTTAATTCTCTCTCTTTCAAGGTCCATCTTTAGTAGTTCAATTTCTTCTTCGGCTTTCTTGATTAACCACACCTCGAGGTTCCAATCTGGGTCAAGTCCGTGCATTGCATCACACAATCTTTCCAGCACCTCTGGTAATGGCCCAGAATCTAATCCAGACCCCCCCGCTTCACTTCTCTCGGATTCCTTCACTTCATCGTCCTCTGGTATGGGGGTTGATGAACTCTATGCCTGAAGAGCCTGCTAATCGTGCATTTTGAAAATATTCAACAAACCTTGACATCATTGGAGAAATAACACGGACGGGGTGGACGGCGCGTTCATGTAGGGGTTGCTTGTGGCTTGCTGCATGACTCATTACAGCATTGCTGTTTTGCCGGGCGACGGCACAGGCAGAGAGGTAATGGCAGAGGGTTGCGCCTTACTCGATGCAATTGAGGCGAATACTAGTTTGAGTTTTAATCAAATAATAATTCCTTGTGGAGGGCAATATTACCAAGAGACTGGCCTAGAATGGCCAGATGGCTCTTTTGAAGTGTGTAGAGATGAGGCGGATGCGATTCTACTAGGTGCCATCGGTTGGCCAGGAGTAGTTTGTGAAAATGGAGACCTTGCCGGAGGTCAAGTTGTACTCGGCTTGAGAGCTGGACTTGAATTATACGCAAACGTCAGGCCTATCAAACTCTACGAAGGAGTTCGGCACAAAGTTCATGGAGATTTCCAACAAGTTTGGACTCCGGGAAAAGTCGATATGGTAATCGTTAGGGAAAATACCGAAGGGCTCTATCATAGCCTTCTCCACAGGTCAGCAATGCGGGCCACCGGGGGTGGAGAATACGAGCCGCCGGCGATGGATTTCCCAGGTCTGAATGGAGATGTAGCATGGGACCCACGGCCTATATCTAGAGCCGGCAGCAAAAGAGTCATAGAATTCGCACACAAACTGGTTTTATTGAGAAATGGCAGCCCTGAAGGTGTGAGCAAACTTACTTGCGTAGACAAGTCCAACGTAACTAGAGGCTGCCAATTATTCCGCGCAGTCTTCGATGAGATGGCTGAAGAATGGGATAATATTGAAGTTGATCACGCCTACATTGACGCTTTTACCATGTGGTTAGTTAGAAATCCAGAGTGGTTCGATGTAGTTGTCACATCAAACATGTTTGGGGACATCGCAACCGACCTCGGAAGCGTTCTCCAAGGCGGCATGGGTATGGCAGCAAGTGGAAACATTGGCGATAATCATGCATTTTTCGAACCTGTCCACGGCTCAACGCCTAAGTATGCTGGGCAAAAGAAAGTCAACCCAATCGCTACTTTGAATTCAGTTCAGATGATGCTTGAATGGTTAGGATACAGAAATGATGATGATGAGGCATTGAAGGCTGCAAAATCAATTGATGAAGCGGTTGCTGAACACATCGTAAAAGGCGAAGTCTTGACATATGATTTGGGTGGTGAAGCCTCAACAACCGAGGTTGGTAGTGCAATCATTGCAAGAGTTGTTGAAAAACTCAAGGAATTATAAACTTCAACTTGCGGAATTATTGTTCACGAAACCATTCAACTTTTCGTGAGGTTATCATTAATACAATCTAATGCTGATTGCAGAATTGCAGAATTATCCCAATTACGGTTAATAACCCCGGGATTTTTTAGTTCTTCAAACAGATTTTCTGCAAAGCGGCTTATTTCATCGACAATAGTTACTGTTGCCATTTTGGCACTTCTTGACATCGGATTTAAGTCAATGACAATAACATCTACACCCATCGCCACCAATGCTTCACATCTGTCTCCATCTTCTAATGGAACCACCAATACATCCGCTGCAAGCATGCCATCACTATGGCAATTGGCCCTTGGCCCCTCAAGTCCTGGAATTCTACCATCGGGCGAGGCCCCCAATAACCTAACATCATCCACCATTTCACCCCAGCCGTCATCATTAACTCCCTGAGGGGTTGAATTACGAATTCGAACCTTTGCATCTTCAAGAAAAGACATTAACGCTATCATCCGTTCTGGTGTCCGATAAAATATGTTGATTTCCACATCCGCTCCAGCCAACGCTGCGCAACGAAGTAAGTCATCTGAAGCCAGAGCCATTGTATTGCCATTGAAGGAGATAACCGCCCTTTCCGCTGCTGCCAAACGTGCTGCCGCCTCTTTTGTAGCCCTCACTGCACCTTCCGTAGTAACCTCGCCAAGTAAGTAATCGAATGCTTCTCCTCGCCCATGAGCAATCAACGCTGATGCCGCCAACATCCCTGCTTCTGCCGCCTCTTCCAATTTTCCTCTAGCAAGAAGTGATTTGTAACGTGGATGAGATGGATCAGCTGCATGACTCAAGTCTCCACCCCCTCAAATAACATTGAGAAATCAATATGCTCAATCCCTTGATTCAGAGCACTGGCTGATAGCACATCAACTCCATGCCAATCTTGTAAAGAATTGAAACTAATTCCTCCACTAACTTCGATGATAATATTTTCTTTTTCGATTTGCTGTTTAATCAAACGGCATTCCGCCGCCTCAATATTATCAAGCATAATCACAAGTGGAGAGAGGTGGGTCCATGCCTCAACTGCCGCCATTGCCTGTTCTGAAGAGGTCACCTCAATTTCCACGAAGCCCCATTCATTTGGATTAATTTCAGCCAAAGCATCAGAAATGGAACCCCATTTTGTCAAGTCATTTTCTTTTAACATCAATGCATCTGATTTGTTTAGCCGGTGGGTCAGGCCACCTCCAACCATTACAGCCCATTTATCCAACAACCCCCAGGTTGTTTTTCTTGTGCAAGCTACTGCGCAGGGTGCGGCCTCAACCCATGCCGAGGTTGTGGTCGCAATTCCAGATAACCTACCAATGATGTTTAAAATAGTCCTTTCAAGGCTCAGAATAGAATCATTTGGTCCTTTCAAGGTAGCAACTTTACCCTTCATTATTGTATTTCCATCTTCAATAAACCAATCAATTTGAACACTTGTTTCGGAAAGAAGTTGATTGATTATAGCAACCCCTGCAAACACTCCAGTTTGTTTGGCATTGATATTAGCACAAATTTCCAATCCAACTTTAGGGACCTTTGTTATTGCATCATCCCGCAATAAGTTTTCAGTCCAAGCCCCAATACTTTGCCTCAATAGAGGAGTTGGCATTCCATCTGATATTAGCAGATGAGAACGATCATGGGGAAGAGCCACACTTCGTCCAAAAGCCATCTTGAATTGAAGGTTCGGATTTGAAGGGGTTGTATTCTCATAGCAAAACACCACCGGCCAAGCATGGCGAGGCTGCTTGTAGTTGGTACTGGCCTTGCAGGTATTGGTGCTGCCCTTGAGGCAAGTCGGCTTGGCCATGAAGTTGCAATGGTTGAAGCCCACGAAATTCTGGGAGGCCGAGGGACAAGTACAACTGAAGATGATTGGATTCTTGATGCAGGCCCACATTTCTTAGATTTGACTGGAGAAATCAAACAATGGCTGGATAAAAGCAGTAAGGTAAAATTAGCAACCCGTAGGATTGACGCTAAACGTCTCCAAATTATTAGAAATGGCACCTTACAGGGAATCATAGCCACCCCAGAAGCAATAAAAACACACCAAATAAAAGGCATGGACAAGAAACGGTTACTATCGCCATCACGCTATCTTTCTTCAGAATTCAAGAACAATCCCACCCTAGATGCTGAATTATGGATAAAAGACGAATCGCAACCCTTTGCCGATTATATCGAATGTTTAACAATACTCAATACGTGGAATCAAAATATTCACCAATCATCTTTTCCAATAATTATCAATTCCTTGAAGGGAAAGGCTCTCCATATCCCACTCGGCGGCTGGGCTGAAATCACCGGTCGATTTCTTTCTGCATTAGATGTTTTAGAAGTACAAATCCGTTCTAATTCTCCTTTGAAGAGATTGGTTAAAGACAGTAGTGGAAAATTGAGAGGTGCACTTCTCAATAAGGGCGTAAAAGTTGAAGCAGACGCAATCGTCCTTGCAGTTCCATTTGCTTCAGTTGAGGCAATCTTAGAGACAAGTAGAATGCAAGTTCCAGTATATGAAAACAACCCCCTGAAAGCCATTGTATGGGATTTTCATCTATCTATGAAAGCCTTTGAAGGAGTACATGCAATTTGGGATTCAGACCGGAAATTAGCCCTAATAATGATGAGCAATATAGTACCAGAAAGACTTCCTGAAGGCTGCCGCGAAGAACATTCTCATCTGTCCTTTTTATCGTATAATGACAAACAATCAATAGAATCATTTCTTGATGAACGGCTTCAAGGATGGAGAAAAAATATAGTAAATGAAAGGTGCTTAGAAGATGTCGTCATAAGCCAATCTACAGCCGAGGAAAAAGAGTTTGAACAACCATATTTACAACAAGGGTTAGCATTTGCAGGAGATTGGATTAATGGCGAAGGGTGGTTATCAGAAAGAGCATTCAAGAGCGGTATCGCTGCAGTTCAAGCCCTTCACGAAAGCCTCTAAACCTAATTGAGTGAGCAAGTGATATGCGCATCGTTACTTGGAATTTGAACGGCATTAGGGCCGCTATCCGAAAAGGCTTGGATGACTTCATTTCTGAAATTGATGCAGATGTATGGATGTTCCAAGAGGTTCGTGCATTACCAGAACAGTTACCGCAAACTTGGAGTCCACCAAAAGGAATGGAATTACTTTGGCACCCTGCTGAAAAAAAGGGCTATTCAGGTGTCTCAACTTGGTCTAGAGTGGGCATTCAAGAAGAAGGTCGCGGCATCGCGGCAAGCAATGACCCAAAAGACCTAGAGGGGAGATTTTTGTTATCTAGACACGGTGATTTACTTCTTGGCAATACCTACCTCCCTTCCGGCTCAGCCAAGGAAGAACGCCAAATTTGGAAAGAGCAGTGGATGGAAGATTATCTTAATTTTGCAGATAAATTCGCCAATTCTAAAACCCCAGTAATCCTCGCCGGAGACTTTAATATTTGCCACACAGAAGATGATATTTGGAATCCTAAAGGAAATAAAAACAATAGTGGCTTTCTCCCCCAAGAGCGTCAATGGTTCACTCAACTTTTGGAAAGTGGTTGGCATGATTTGTTCAGAGAATACCGCGGTCAAGGAAAAGGCCCCTATTCATGGTGGTCTAATCGTGGAAAAGCTAGAGCAGATGATAAAGGATGGAGGATTGATTACTTACTCGGAAACGCGGCAGCAGCAAAATTAGTTTCGCATGTTGAGATTCTAAGAGAAGGAGGACTGGTCGTTTCAGACCATGCCCCAGTAATATTAGATTTGAACTTCAGTTGTTCTGAATGAGCGCACACCTTTCAAGAAAAGAATCCACTGCTTTTCTTAATTCAGAAAGAGTAGCACATGAAAATGTGAAACATATTTCATTTTCACCCTCTTCAACATTACAAGCCATATCTTCAGCAACCGAGAGTATTTGCGCCTTCAACGCCATCTCTCCAGACCAAGTAACGCTCGCTTTATGTCCAGCCACGTCACCCCCACACGTATCATCCAATTCTTTTTTTCCTTCCACAGGGTTGACAACCATTACTCTTCAGCACCAACCGATGGCAACAGGGGCGGACTTTCTGCTGTCTGGTTCTGCCGGCGTCCAATTACAAGAAGGACGGCGCGCTCATGAAGGAAGAAGAGCCATCCTCTTAACTCGTAAAACAGATGTTGGAGAATTTATTTCATTGGCTTCAACAATGGGAATAGAAATTATCGAAGTCATCCACCAACCCGGCTCATCCGACCCACGACACGTCCTTGGTTCAGGCAGATTAGAGGCTATTCGAGATGAGTTAAAAGCCAAAGTGGAGGGTCATCCTTGGAGTGGTGTGGATTTGGTGATGGTTCACCATAATGCTAGCCCAAGGCAACTAGTAAATCTCAACGAAATATTGGAATTTGAGGTCTGGGACAGGGTTCGCTTATTGCTTCACCTTTTCACTAACCATGCAAACAGTGTTGAGGCAAGAACCCAGGTACGGCTGGCCAGGTTAAGGGCAGATAGTTCAGTTCTTAGAGAAATTGTCCACCGTGAAACAACTGGTGAAAGGATGGGATGGGGAGCGGGAGGAAAACACGCTTGGCAAGGAGTGCTTGAAACAGTTCAAAAGGAAGTAGTGGCAGTTCAAAAGAAACAGCGAAAGCATGCCCGCTCACAAGCCGAGAGAAGGCGGCAACGAAAGAGATCTGGAGTTTCCACAGTTGGACTTGCTGGTTATACAAATGCTGGAAAATCCACACTTTTTATGGCTCTGAGTGGAAAGGATGTACTTATCGAAGACCGATTATTTTCAACCTTGGAAACAACAGTAGGAAGGATGCTTTCTAGTCCTCGTGTATTAATGGCTGATACGATTGGTTTCATCGATAGAATTCCGGCTGAGTTGTTGGACGCTTTCAGAGCAACTTTAGCCGAGAGTCTTGAATGTGATTTACTTTTATTAGTGCTGGATGCCGGCGACTCATTATCGGAAATCGACCGTAAATTAAAGACCTCACGCCGTGATTTATTGGAAAGAATGGATGGTGATGATAGACCAATAACTGGTGTTGTATTGAGTAAAATAGATTTACTCAAAGAAGATATTGATGAGATTTATCACCTCGTTGAAGAGAATGGCCTTGAAGTAATTGCAGAAGTTAGTGCAATCGCCGAGCAGGGATTGGATGAATTGTGCCAATGTATTCTTGATGAATTAATCGGGCCTCCACTCAAATTTCATCTAAGGCATCAAACTGAAAAGGATTCAACCCCAATCGAACGATTATTGCATGACCTCCACGAGTGTGGTCAAATGGATTCTCAAATCGATAATGGAGAACAAGGATTTGAAATCGAAATGCGCATTCCAAAATTAGACCTTGACCGACTGATATCAAGGCATCCAACCCGTGTTGAAATGCAATAATTAGCGAAATAAAGAAGTCAGATAATCATCTGCGCGAAGCATGGACCTGTTTGAGCACCTCTCATTAATCCCATTTATTCTCGTTGCATTAGGTTTGATAAAAATCATCTCCGCCGTTGCACATTATATTGAAACCAAGAATAAATATCGTGAATCAGAACAGACTCCAATCAAATTATATTGGATTCATACCCTATTAATCGCTGGAATTTTCACAGCATTGTTGTTGTATTGGTGGAATTCATTTCAATTCAACGATTATTCTCAAGAAAAGAACCAAACTTGGAACCTTGCTGAATATGGATTATATATCTTACCGGGGATTTTTCTTTACTTGAGCCTTGAACTATTGCTCCCTGATATGACTAATGATGAGCCAATTGATTTGAAGGAACATTATTATTCAAACTCAATTGAAATGTGGGCTACGCTTTCATTCGTGGCCGCCACTTCTGTTATGTTCTCTTTGTTTTTATATGAAAATGAATTATTTTCAAGAGCAACCCTTTCCCGTATCGGATTATTATTCATGTTGACTCCAATGTGTTTCACTCGAAATGAAAAAGTACATCGAATATTAGCCCCGATATTTGTGTTTGCAATGTTACTGTCAATACCGGAAAATTGGCAAATTAGTATGGACCCTGCATTAATTTGAAACGAAGTGCTTGAAGTCGTACTGCCCTTCGCAGTATCGTGGAGCAGACCGAGCCATTGACGAAAATCCCAGAGGAAGATACAGTCTTTGAGAGCAGTCAGGCCAGCATCGTATTACCCTCAGACACACCAATCAGTGTTCAAGCAAGAGCATTAGCAATTCTAATTATGATGGCCGCTACTTTAGGATTCATCAATGGTCTAGACTTTGCTACACCAGAATCTGGTTTAGTCAGGCCACACGAGTTTATCTACAGATTTTCTGAGCAAGCACCTCCTGCTTCTGCAGTATTGGATGGCGTAATCTCAAATCCAGATGGTAGTTCAACAGAACTGTATTTAGTTGAATTAGTTTACATGAATGGCACGGTATATCAGAATATAACGGATGAAGACGGAAATTTTCATTTCGAAAATATTAATCCTGGATTAGCGGAATTATGGATACATACCGAGAATTTCGAAAAAGGAGTCCAACACCGAATCTTACTCACCCCACCAGTGCCTGGGATTGAGCCCATTGGTTTTTCAAAAATCGATGTACTAATGCCTACAGCGGCAGAATATGAAAAATCATGTGAAGGAGAAAATTCAACTTGCGTACCATGGGTTGATATGGCTTCAGAAGAAATGGAAATGCCGCTGATGGACCCTCAAGCCGGCAGCCTTTACTTCATGATGGGTTTCATGTTCATGGGCCTCTCTGTTCTTGCAGCGGTGTTTGCAATTATTGGCTTCAGAAACGGCTCTCGTGGATTATTACGCACAGGTGCAGTAGTGGTATTTTTCACCCAAGGGCATTACTACACTTCTTGTCTACTCGGTTTGCTTGCTATCGCTTTATCATTCGCAGTACCAAGCAGAGAGTAGGATTGCTCAATCAGCCGTTCGGCTTATTCACTCGACCTCTCCAGTAGAGTTTGTGGCGGCACCTGTACTCTCGCTTGATGCAAGTAATTGCAACTGGATGTTGAGGTCATTACCTGAACAAATATCTTGTATCCATCTTAATGGAGATGATATTCGTGTGGGGGATTGGTCTGGAAATCTCATTTGTTGGGATAAAGAAGGAGATATGAAATGGAGTTTTGATGGACCGGACCGTGTTTCTAGCATTGCCGTTTCAGAAGATTTCCAAGTAGCCTGCATGGGCTTGGAGTTAGTTGCTATCGATAATGATGGTAGACAATTATGGAGCAAAAAGTTGGAAGGTTCTGCAGACGAGGTTATTATCGGCCAGGATGGACTAATACATGCAATAAGTTCGGTCTTTGATATTGAACATGGAGATTTTATGGAAAGTGCCTATTGGAGGTTTAATTTTGAAGGTGAAGAACAAAGTGTGCAGCGTTTTGATGAGCGCCCTTGGCACATGAGTCTAATCGATGGAAAAGCCTGTTTAGGCTTAGGTAGACCCAGATGTGGGTTGCTGGTATTTTCAGATGAAGGAGAAGGAGAATGGTTTGAATTATCAGAAGATGACCCTGTTTCTTGTGGAGTTTATGGCAGAAACGCCACCCTCTTCGGTCATGCAAATGGCTCAGTATCGAGACTCATTAAATCAAAGGTTGAAAATCTCATTAAATTAAATGAGGGGATCAAAACCGTTATTTGCACTTCTGAAGGCTTTGCAGTCTTAGAAGAAGATGGGAACTTATCCAGTTTTAACTCTAAAGCAGAAGAAAAAGGAAAACAACAATTCCCAACTTCGAGTGGAGTATGTGATTCATTTTCTCCAGTTTCTGAAGATG
Source organism: Candidatus Poseidoniales archaeon (assembly GCA_012959275.1). Taxonomy (GTDB): domain Archaea; phylum Thermoplasmatota; class Poseidoniia; order Poseidoniales; family Poseidoniaceae; genus UBA226. The sequence goes on along the minus strand of DUDM01000059.1, from coordinate 3,296 downwards.
GAGGTTTCTGGCTGATAAATGGAAATGATGTACAAGTCTTGGATTATCATTGTGAGAATATATTACAACTGAATTTTCCTTCTGAAGTTTCTTTAATTAATGGCAATGAAAATTTGGCAATTATTGGCACTCAAAAGGGAGAAATTTATGTTTTCGAAACAGAAATGCTAGCTCGGCGAATGAAAACAACCGAATCGACAAGTAATTCGAAACAAGACTTAAGAGAAAAATTACGTAACTTAAGAAATAAAAAATAAATCCATTAACATTTCCAGTGGAAGCAACCCCCAACAAATGATATTTCTAGTGGAAAACAGCGGAAAAAACCGAAAATTTTATTTAGTCCCCCCTACACTGAGGAGTTTGTCGCTTCAATGGAGTGGCGGAGGAGGCCCTCGGGTTAACTCCGGGTCCCCATCCATCGGCCCGCTCTTTTGAGCAATCGATGGACTTCTTGGAGAGAGATTTCCGAGTCGAGGTGGAGTTGGAATGACTTCGGTCAGAGCAACAATGCCGCCGGTTGAACCTCACCTTCGGGAGAGGCCAGGAAGACTTCGGTCTGAATGGAGGAAGAGGAATCCTTCGGGATGAATCAACCAATACTGGTTAGGGAGAAAATCAGCGTCTGCAACGAAGGCCCGCAAGGGCGACGGGGCAATGGACGTGAGGAAACCTTCGGGTGGAATCAGATTTGATCCAAGTGGCGAGTGAAATCTTCGGATAGAATTCGTTGCGATGGTGGATTTGAGACTTCGGTCGAAATGAAGCTAGAGGTGAAAATCAACTTCGGTTGATGGAAACTTCAACAGCGGAGGCTGGCAGGGGGGCGGATTCCTGCCCGGAAGATTCCCCCCTACCAGTTCTCCCAACTGCCTTGCAGATAATCCGGCCCTTGGCCCTCATCTTATACTGATTCCGTTTGAAATCATGATATGCATACCGATTTGGAAGCGATTTGCGTTTTTCGTCATAGCAAACCAAAAAGCCACCGGCCGACTTCGTCAAGATATGAGCGAAGACGATTTGAGCGAGGAACAGGATTCACTAAACAAGGCTAAAGCATTACTGGATGCCTTTGACACGGTAGAAGATACTGGACATACAGCACGTTCAGGAACAGAATCACGCCAAGCACCAATGGCAGCCCCAAAACGCCCACAAGTACGTGAAGCCCCTGTGGTTGGATTGGCTAGAACAACCGAGGGAGTCATGGCTCATGATGGTGAAGTAGAATCGGTACGCGAAGCGCCGGTGAATACAGGAACAAACCTTGTTCATGAGGCGCCAACAAATCTCGGATATGCAAAAGATGAGGCTCCCAAAAAGCCAGCCCCTACACCTTCTAACACTGGCTCAATACCATTACCTGGATCTGTTCCACTTCCTAAAAAACCAGAAAGCGATGATTAGACGTATTTTTCGACCTTTTTACGGATATCCTGAACGGCATCCTCAAGATCATCGATTTTATTTTCAATAGTTTCTCTTGCTTCACCAAATAAAGGCAAGATTTTCTTGGTGAAAGGTTCTAATTGGTCTCTATAGTGAGAAGATAAATGGTCGGTTAACTTTTCTAAATCCATGAACCCCACAGCATCTTGAAGAGAATCAAAGACCCTCAGAGCAAATCCCGGGTTGATTTGGATTTCTCCCCCATTATCCATATAACAAAGGTTTCCAATATGGTGGTATGCAATCTTTGGCATGGTTGGTACAGCATCTTTATCATTCACGAAACGAAATGAATCTGGAACTAATTTTTGATATAACTTCTTGAACTTCTTATTTCCAACACGAGGACTGCCGTAATTGTACATTGTAACTGGGAGTTTCAGGCTTCTTTTGATGTCTGCTGCACATAATGTTGCTAAAGCGCCTCCAAGAGAATGACCGGTGATATGGATGCGCTTACGATTTTCTGCGGTTAATTTTTTGATAGAAGAAAGAATTTTTTCCCGCACAGGCAGGTAGGCATTGAGAAATCCGAAATGAACACGCGGCTTCCAAAACAAGAACCCTTTTCCATGCAGCCATCGCTTCTTGATGGACAATGCATCAGTCAAAGCATCGGTGAAATCTGAAGTGCCTCTGAATGAAATAGCAACTCGTCCTTCATGCGAAATAGCAACAACTGCTTGTGTTCCAACAGTATCATCTTCAATAAATTCATGCAGGTGATAGCCATATTGGTCGATGTTCATCGCTTCTTGTGTTTCATACACTTCGATAGATAGCATACACATCTCACCAGCCAAATCCCAATCCGGTTTGACCTCTTTCTCCTTGCCCATGGGTTAATGCAGGCGGCCATTCATGTTTGATAGTTACTACTACATTGATAATAACTAATCATAGTAAGTCAATTGAGGGAGTTCCACCCTCACAGGGGTAGGTGAAGCAGTTGAAGTTGGTAGAGGACCTCGATGTCAGCGATGAATTTGTCTTGATTCCAAGCAAAACATCTATGAAAAAAGTAATCAAATTATTAGCAGAAAATCCGAATTCTGCAATGTTAGTACAAGATAAAAAATCAGGAAAAGTTATCGGCGTAGTAGATAATGAAGATGTCCAACGTTTCGAGGCAGATGGTCAAAAAGTTAAGAAAGGCAACGTCGATAAATGGATGGGGACAAATATTCTTGAAATCATCGATAAAACACCGCTCGCAAGATTACCTCAATTACTACCAGAAAAGAAACCTGATGCCGTCATTGTCAATGATGTAACTGGCAAATTCAAAGGTTTCCTCAGCCCTGCAGATTACAAGTTGGCTTCAGGCGATAATAGCAGTCAAGCAGAGGCATCACCACCCACCCGTCCAGATATCGACGGTGACGGTATCAGGGACCTTGCCGACAAGGATGCTGATGGAGATGAAGATGAAATTTCCGATTCAGGTGCTGATGGCGCCGATTCTCCGCCAAAACCAAAGCATGACCCACCAAAGCGCGGCCCACCAAAGAGCAGTAAGAACATGGAAGTCGAAAGCCATTCAGTTCCCCCACCACAAGAACAAGAAGAGGCACCAAAACTAATCATCGAAGAGATTCATGAAGATGATCAAATTTCCAATGCTGATGCATTCTTTGATAGGGTAAGGGGGAGGTCAGTTGGGGACTTCAATGACCCACAAGGGGAATTGGCAGAACAAGCATGGAATGAGACTGAAGGAGCATCAGATCCAGTAGTCGAGGTAGGAGATACAGGTGCAACAGGCCTTCCGACAGGCCCCCCGACGGGACCACCGACAGGCCCCCCGACAGAAATCCCTCCCACTGATGTCGCTATAGACGAGG
>DUDM01000058.1:366-61153 GCA_012959275.1 Candidatus Poseidoniales archaeon | reverse complement strand
CACTCGAGGTCTGAAATATACAGTTGACGAATATCATCAAGGCCGAGAACTAACATTGCTAAGCGTTCCAATCCCATGCCCCAAGCACAAACTGGCCACTTAACTCCAAGTGGTTCACTAACTTCGGGACGGAAGATACCAGCTCCTCCTAATTCTAGCCATTTACCACGCCACTTCACTTCAACTTCAAGACTGGGTTCAGTATAAGGGAAATAGGCAGGCCTAACCCTGACTTCTGGGTAACCCATCTTGGCATAGAAGGTTTTCAGAGTGGTGACTAGCATAGGAAGGTTCGCTCCTGGTTCCATGATGATCCCTTCAATTTGGTGGAATTCAGGAAGGTGAGTGCGGTCTATACTCTCTTTGCGAAAGACTCTACCAACAGCGAATACACGGCATGGTTCATCAGGAGCATCTGCGAGGTGTTTGATGGTATTTACCGTAGTGTGAGTGCGAAGTAAGCCCTTACGTGCAATCTCATCACTGAATTCACCACCCCAGCCAGTTGAGCCTGTGTCACCCCCATGTTGGTGAATCTCTCTCCATTGCTTGAGATTCTTTTCATCAATTTCCAAAGATGCTGGTTCATCGAGATAGAAAGTGTCCTGCATTTCACGGGCCGGATGGTCTTGAGGGATGAATAATGCATCCATATTCCAACCGGCACTTTGGACGTAATCTCCATCTATTTCACTGAAGCCCATTTCTAAAAATACCGAACGAACCCGCTCGATCAGAGATTGCATTGGGTGAGGTTTACCGGTGGTTGGAGTAGTTGATTCAAGAGTCTGGTCAAATGATTTGAAAGTCATATTTCGCCATTCTTCACCTTGTAGCATTTCTGGAGTTAATTCAACGACTTCGTCCACTTCATCGAGGTCTTCCGCATTCGAGCCTGCTTCTGTTATCGTCCATGTTCTGCTTGTTGATTCAGAGGATTGGAGTAATCCTTTTCGCCCTTTGAAATAGTCTAATAGGGGGCCTTCAACGATATTGGAAAGGAAGTCATAACGCTCTTGGATAATTTCTTCTGCCATACTATCTGTGGGAATTACTAGGCAACCTGATACTATTTCCACTCCTAAGCCTTTCAATAGGCCAACTCCGATTCCTGTTTCGTGTTTTTCTACGATGCCTGAAGATTGTAAATCTTGCATGTAGGACTGGTCTTCTTTGGCATTTGAGAGCCAAGTCCACAGGCGCGCCTCTAACAATCCGTTTTCTAGAGCGGCTTTGCCCTCTGGACCGAGAGTCCATTTTACGGCGCTTTTTTTGTCTACATCAGCAAATCCTGCTTCTACCAAACCTAGGGCTGCGCCTGCTGCTTGGGCTTGGTCACTCCATCCACATTCCTCTAGAATTGAAGCTATTGACCAAGTAGTTTGAGCACCAGATTCCCGCATCGCCCGTAATAGGCGGCGCTGTGGATTACTCAGTGAGTGGCTGCCCATGCTGGCTTCGAGCCGAATGCAAGTCATGACCTTTTCTTCAACAACTCCGCCAAAATGCACCTTCAATGGAGAACAAGCCCTAAGCCATCAATTTGTGAAAAGGCTTCATGTTATTCTTCTTCTTGCCATAATTCCTTAGAGCATGTTGGACAAGTAAAGGTCTTGGGTTTCACTCCCTCTTGTTCGCTTATATTTCCACATGACCCACATAGTACCGTAGTTATTATTGGCTCATCAAGCGTTGTATCAACTCTGTACATTATTCGTCCAGCCTCTGCCATTTCTTCAGCATCAGGAATCCAATTTGCAATCTTTTCTTTTGACCAAACTGCATTTTCTTCATTGATTGAAATACCCCACATAAAAATGACCATTCCTAGCAAAGAAATAGGTGCTCCAATGGATATCCCAAGGTCTTCCTTTGAAATGATAAACATAGCACCAATCACCAAGCAAATTATGGATGTTAGGAGCAAATTAGTGCGCAAGTGCTGCAAGTTTTCACCTCAAAGCATTTGCCAGAGCATTTGCAACTCTAGCCATCTTATCACTCGGTATTGCACAGATACCTATCCTAACTCCGCCTTTTAGGGGAACTAGGTATACATCTTCTGCAGCACAAGATTCACACACTGCTTCTGGGTTTTGGCATTGGATGAAGGCGAAATAACCATCGTGATTTGGTAATGCTTTGAGAGAAACTTTGTCCAATTCTTCATTGAATGCTTTTCTTCGTGCTTTCAAGATTGATTTCAGTGTATCCTTTTCATCACACCATTCATCTTCACATTGCGCATGGATTTGGGCAAGTGCAACTTGTGATAGCCGAGGTGCTGCGCTCCAAGTACCTCTTCCAGTATGGAGGATAACCTCATCCAATTTTTGCAAGAATTTCTGATTTGGATGTAGGCAAACAATTGCACCAGTTCTCATGCCGTAGATTGTGTGAGATTTTGAACATGAAATGGCAAAGAGGATCAGGAAATTGCTCGGCCAGTCGTGGAGTTTTGAAATTGTCCTCGCCCAAGCGTGTGGGTCTTCTGAATAGAGATGGTAGGCAGAGTCGATTAGAAGTGTGTGGCCAATGCTTGGATTCTTATTTGCAGAATCTATGAAAGCATTGAGAGTTTGTTCTCTTTCTTGTGAAGTCAACGTCAATCCAGTTGGATTGTGCGCAGGGTCGTTCAGCCATGAGAGAATCCTCTTCTGACTTTGACACAGTTCTTCAAGTGCTAATTGAAGTTCTAGACCTGAACCCCAAAGTGGATAACTTGTGCTAGTCAATTGATTTTCAGCCAAGATTGTCTGGTATGGCGCCCAATGAAGGTCTCGTAACAGAACTTTCGTTCCTGGGTCTGCAAAGTTATTTGCTGCTGCATATAGGGCACCGCATCCTCCAGGGGTTGCTATTGAAAGAGCGGATGCTGGGATATCTTTGCGATGTTCACCCAAGGCTAAATCAATCGCCAATTCTCTAAATTCAGGAATTCCTCTTAATGGCGCATAACCGGCCATATCGTGACCCTTTTGTTTTCTCAGGGAATCAATGACGGTTCTATTCAACATTAGGTTGCCTGAATTATCGAGCAAAGAGCCAAGCGTTCCATTTACAGCATCACGTCCAGCATCACGAGCAGAAAGATATCTGCTGAACCAAAAAAAGATGGGATCATCACCAGATTTTTTGGAGGCTAATGGGTTGAGCAGATTAACTGCGAAATCAACTCCTAATTGGAGAGATTTCTCGCTATTTACGCTCTGCATGTGCTCATCCATGTAGTGTCACCCCTTCAAGCAATCCCCAAATTAAGGGGTTTTTCATCCGATATGATCGATTCACTGGTTGTTAAAATAGTGGTCAGCATATGCTCTTGCTGTTGCTGCATCATATCCAGAAGCAATCAATTGCTGCTCATATGCCATAGCCTCTGGGGTGCGAGCTGCTACTCCACCATATGGGTCTCCATTCATTAAACCAGTATTGAATGCTTGATTGATTACTAATTCATCATCATCGCCACCACGGCCACGTAGTATCAAAACTAGGAGAAGTAAAACTACTAAGATTGCTCCACCCAGCATTCCATATTTCAGAGTTTCATCATCAGAAAGTCCGAGAACATTATCTCCTAGTGCGGCATCATTTTCCTCTTCGGCTGAACCATCTCCATCATCTGGCTCATCTATGACATCATCTGGTTCATCGCCACCTTGGTTTCCGGGGTCCGTCCCGCCATTGCTATTGTTGCCAGTATTATCTATAATTGTACAGCCCTTGACATCTACTTCATCTCCGACAGGAGTTTCTGGGCAATCATCCATTTCATCGAAGACTCCGTCTCCATCAGTGTCAACAGCACCTGCAAGTGGACAGCCTTGTCCACCTTCGCCATTGTAGACTCCGGCAACATCTGGACATTGGTCGCCGTCGGTGCCAGTCAAATTATCACCATAGCCATCCCCATCGCTGTCAACCCATTGGCTTGCATCTAATGGCATGATGTCGTTAGCGTTTGACCAACCATCTGCATCAATATCTGGGCAACCATATCCGTCTCCCGTTGATTCTCCAAATGATTCAGGACAAGCATCAACTATTCCATCGCCAGTATCGGTGGTATTGTATCCATCTTGGTCTATGTCATTTGCCCAAAGGTCCCAATAATTGGTGATGTTGAATGAATTTCCTATGATGATGTTATTGCTTTCATTATCTTCAACGATTAGCATTTCTTGGTCAACTTCAAGTTGGCAGGAATATGACCCGCTTTCCATCGCTTCTGGGAATCCATAGGATGAACTTCCGCTTTCCATCTCTGCATTACTCGAATCCAAAATTGCACTACTATTGTAAAGAACTGCGATTACTTGACTATTTTCATCAAGAAGAGAAATACTGAATGAAACTGGGCCTTGTGATACTCCATTGATATTGGAGAACTCCCAGCCAAAGTATCCCTCTTCTCCACTGATGAGGTCGATAGGACAGTTTACTGCATCCGCTACATAATCAGGAGCAGCAGCATCAGTTGTGGTGATGCTAAGGTTGTAGTAGCCCACTCCACCATTGGCTCCGATGACTATGCGGTAGGATGAATCGGTACCTTCACGCTCGGTACCAAGAGTCTCCCATTCTACCAGGGCAGTAGTGTTATCCCAACTTTCGATGAAATTATTTCCTTCGTAAAGAGCGACCATAAAGTTTGATTCCCCATCTTGTGAAAAGGTGATTTCAATATTCTGTTGCTCTGTCAAAGAGAAGCCATATGCATCAGCAACATCGTTGCCATCTAGGCAGCCCATTCCAATTTGCATTGGATTATCTCCTAAGGCAGTTGGGTTACTGCTAGCATCGCTGGCATCTCCATTCAATCCAAGGTCCATCTGTTGGCCACAGGTGAATACTGGTGTGACTTGATTTTTGGCATCGTTGATTATCAATCGGTATTCACCTGCATCAGACCAGGCTATTACTTCAATGTAGAATACCCCGCCAGCCCCATCATCACTCGCAACATCTTCATCATTGCTGCCCGCTCCCCAACTTTGGCCAATCAATTGACCTTGAGCATTATTCAACTCCAAGTCGAAGTCTGAACTTGGTGCAACAATTAGGATTGCAGAGATGTCCATCCCTGAACTCATAGTTACCTTGTAGAAATCTGAAGCATCACTATTTTTATCGAGACAGCCGATGACTTCAACTGAGGCATCTGCGCCAAGGTCATATGCATTATTAGCATCATTACCAGCATCACCGCCAGATAGGGCATCATTTTGGCTTGAACATCCTGAAGGGATTGAACCGATTTGCACTTGATCGTCGGCTATTCCAGTGTTATCATCATCATTTACTTCATCAATCATTTCATCACCATCGACAATGACGATGATGCTGTAATTTCCTTCAATAATATCCTGAGGGACAAGGCCATTGATTTGACCATTTGTTGTACCATTGACAACTACTGATGAGATAGTAGTATTACCAATTTCATGGTCGTATTCTGACCAATCGGTGCTTACTGATAGCCACGCACTGACAAGTGCTGAATTGCTCAAGTCAACCTTTCCATCGTTGCTGATATCAAAGTCGATGGTTATTGAATCCCCTGGGTTTGATGTAAGAGGTCCGCTAACATCCTCGACGAATAGGTTCGGGGCAGGAGCACTATAGTTGGTCCATACATCGAGAGTATAGTTCCCTGCTCCTTCTGAATGGCTGATATTGACGAAGAATGTGCCTCCATCACCGTCATAGTCTCCACCCGAGGTTGCTGCACTCTTAGTGGAGGTATTCCAAGAGTAGTCGTAATCAACATATGAACCATTTGAGGAAAGGATATCTATGTATCCTCTGTCATCTCCTTGACTAGTCAAAACAACTTCCAAATCGTGATTGATGGGTACATCGAAGCGGTAGTTGTCATTTCCATCATTTCCATCCATACACCCAGAAATCATTCCTGTGTAATTATCTCCGGTGGCAGTTGTAACATCACTCCAATTTGTTGCTGCATCTTGGCCTGAACTTGCATCATCTTGTCCACTTGGGTGGAAATCTTCGCAGGATTCCCCAACCGTCATCTTCACTGGGCTTGCCATCATATTATTGGATTCATTCTTTTCTGTAATCGTCCCATAAGCATCCGGCCAAACTAACCAATGGTAGGAGCCATTCGCAAGAGTGGAAGGGATTGTAATGGTAGCAGTATTGTTTAGGCTGGTATTTTCACCAAGATTTGTGTGATTCTCTCCATGAGATAGAAGAGTATCTGACCAGTCATATATTTCATCCTCTGATAGAATGAAAGTTACATTGAAATTACTGCTGTTATCATTTCCTTTGTTTTCAATTGTGTATGCGATATCCACTACGTCGCTTGCATTACCACGGCTTGGGGAGGTAATTGCAGTAGTCAGTAAATCAGGTGCAGGAGGGGAATTATTTGTCCAAGTTCGAACTGTATATCCTCCATCACCACTATACATGTAGAGGGCGATATAGTATGTTCCTGCAACCCCTGAAATTTGTGAGCCAACACTGGTTACTTTCTCAAGTGGGTCGTTATATTCTGAAGAGTCCGCTAGATATTGATTAGCATCATCGTACAAGTATAAGTCGAAATCAGCACCTGCTGGAACAACTAATTCGATATCGATGTCCTTGCCTTGGGTATAGGAGAATGAATACCAATCTGAACTATCAGTTGCATCCATACAGCCGGTCTTCGAGGTTGTTGGGTTTTGTCCAAGAGGTCTAGATGTATTACTCTCATTTCCAGCATCACCGGTCATTCCAGCATCGGTTTGGATAGTTGGGCAAGGGGCACGGCCACCTGCATTGTTCACAGTTCGTGTTCCTGGTAATACATTAATTTTAGTGAGTTCTCGGGGGTCCTCATTTGTTTCTGAAGTGAAAACTTCATCAATTCCAAGTGGGATTTGGTTAGTCGCAAGTGGGGCAAAAGCTGCTGTCAAAAACAACAGTCCAATCAAAATTCTGGTACGCATGGGCAAGCCTCTGACTTTACGGGGGTCACCGAACCCCTATCAATGTAGGCATCCAAAGCCACGCCCCCTTAGGGGGCGAGGACAACACACAATACCCAATTCTTCAGAAATCAAAGAGCCTGCAGGGGTTGAGCATTGTACGCAATGCGATACTTAGCGTGTGCTGAACATTATTTGTCAATGCAGACGCACACGCGCTTAGCAGACTTGCTAATATCATCCATAATCAAAGAGCCTGCAGGGGTTGAGCATTGTACACAATGCGATACTTAGCATGCTTCTAATATCACCAATAATCAAAGAGCCTGCGGGGGTTGAGCATTGTGTGCAATGCGATACTTAGCATGCTTGCTAATATCACCAATAATCAAAGAGCCTGCGGGGGGACTCGAACCCCCGGCCTGCGGATTACAAATCCGCCGCACTACCAGCTATGCAACACAGGCTGTGGCCAAGGGGCGGTGAAAGGCGTTTTTGAAGTAAACGGATTGTGCGGTAGGGTCAAGAGAGAATTGTTAGTGGCGTGAGCATGGCCGCAAAGAGTCTTGACGGTAAGGCATGTGCGGAGAATGTCGAGGCTAATTTGAAAGAACGGATTTCATCTTTGAAATCAAAAGGAGTCAATCCTCACTTGGTTGTTATCATCGTTGGAGAAGATCCAGCGAGCAAGATTTATGTTGGCGCAAAAGAGAGAGCATGTGAACGATTAGGAATCGTCTCAACTCGACATTCTTTATCCGCAAATGCTTCTGAAATCGAATTGAGGGATTTACTTTCAAAACTAAATGCTGATGATGCTGTCCATGGTATTCTCGTTCAATCACCTTTACCAGATGACTTAGATGAATTGAGTTTGACAGATATGATAGACCCTAACAAAGATGTTGACGGTTTCCATCCTGTGAACCTTGGACGCTTAGTTCAAGGACGTATGGATGGTCATTTACCCTGCACTCCTGCAGGTGTTATGCGAATGCTAGAATGGGCAAATGTGGATTTGACTGGAAAGCGGGCCGTGGTAATTGGTCGAAGTAGAATTGTCGGAATGCCTCTTTCCTTGATGTTGGCTGCAAAAGGCAGTAACGCCACAGTTTCTATTGTTCACAGTAGAACTGAAAACATTGAATCACATTGTCAACAAGCAGACGTCTTAATTGCGGCTGTAGGAGTTGCCGGATTGGTCAAGAATAACTGGGTAAAAAATGGCGCAGTGGTTATTGATGTAGGTGTAAACCGAGTTGAAGATACTTCTCGAGAAAGAGGTTGGTCTCTTGCTGGAGATGTCGATCCGGATGTTTCAGAAGTAGCGTCTATACTATCTCCTGTTCCAGGGGGAGTCGGTCCGATGACTATCGCTATGTTAATGTCAAATACAGTTAATGCTGCTGAAAAACTCTCTCGTTGATGATGGAAAGGATTGATGAAGGGATGAGGTTGGTGCATCAGACGTGATAGAGGGAGAGCGACGCAATCCCCTTGTTGGGATGGTTGGTCATTGGATTGGCGGCATGTTATTGTTTTTCACAATTGTAAACATCCATTTCGCCCCTTGGCCAGGCCATTGGGGAATGAAATTCTATGGCCTCCCTTTCTTAATTGACTTATTTGGTGATGCCAGCGGCCAAGTAATCTGGGGCTCAAAACACACCTACAGTGTTCAAGATTGGGCTTTACTTTTTCTCTCTGCTTGTGGTTTTATGGCCGGATGGTGGGGCCAAAGATTTCGGCCTCAAATGCATGTTCCAGATGCTGGAGACGAAGAGAGCATGCGCTTAGCGATGGAATCCCAAGCAATTTCAATATCGTCCACTTCAACCACAATCAATCCAACTACTGCGTCGATTGTGGCTGGAATAGTTGATGAGATGGCAGCTCAGAGTGAAGATGCAATCAGCGGTGCATTGGGTGCTTTATCGAAGGGTGAGTTCGGAGAAGAGGCGGCAAGAGTAGTTGCTGAAAACCCTAAGATCGAAGGAGAAGTTTTATTGCCAACAGAATATGTTCCTTTAACCACTCCTGTTCCCCTTCCTAAAACCGAGAATAATGAATCCGATATTGGCGAGTTAATTGAAGAGTCCATTGAACTCAATGAACCTGAGGATGTACAAGAGCCAGTAGTGAGAATGGTGAGTGGCGGAATGGATGTGTTTTCATCCGGCTCAAAACCCGGTGTTATCCCAGAAGCAATTCTTGATGAGCCAATCCCATTGCCTCCAACCCCTCCTGCTTTGCCAAAACTTCCAGAAGTTGAAGAGGAGGAAGAAGTTGTTGTTGCTTCACTTCCATCACTTCCTTCTCTACCCAGCCTCCCCAGCCTACCTTCCTTAGGAGATTGATTCCGTCGATTTGATGTGAACTACCTGCTCCGGTTGACTTGATGGCTGTTCCAGAGGAGCAAAGTCTTGAGGATTCCACGAGGGATTTACTCGAAAGCCCCGGTGGGCAGATATTAGTATCCATCCGTCATCATTTGAAGAACAGAATGTATATTCTATTCAGCCTTTTTTTGTTTGGATTTATGTTGGCATTTCCATTCGCAGGCACCGTGATTTCATGGTTGGTTGAAGGTTCGGGCTTTGTTCCAGAAGGCACCGATGTAGTCATCCTTTCCCCGATTGAATTGCTAGCATTAAAACTTAGAATCGCTGCATTCGCTGGCCTCTCAATCGGTTTTATATTATTGGTTATCGATGCATCTTTGAATGGATTCCGTCATCCAGCAGTGAAGGCAAGAATCGCCGAGGCAGACTTGGAAATCCCTAAACCCGGTTTGGCTGTATTATTGACTCTGACTGGAATCTTATTTTTGGTAATCCTTTCTCAATGGTGGACTTTGAGTTTCATCATTCCTTTGGTACTGGAGTACCTTGCTTCTGATGCTGCTGCTGCTGGACTTGATACAACTTGGAGATTATCAGCCTTCATTGGCTTCATTATCAATTTGTGTTTTGCCGGCCTTATCGCCTTTCAAACTCCACTTGTTACTCTAGTTGCAATACGTTCAGGGGCAGTTGAATCAAGGGTTATCAGGAACCACCGTAAGCATGTTTGGTTTGCCTCGATTGTGATGGGTGCATTGCTTTCCCCCCCAGACCCATTATCGATGATTTTGGTGGCTGCACCAATGCTTTTATTGTTTGAAGTTGCATTGTTAATAGACAAAATATTCAGTGCTTCAAAAACTTAGTTTTTGCCACAACCTCGGTGGCCAAGCATTCTAGTGGATTGCCAAGGGAGGCTAGTGCTGCTTGATTGATTAGATAATACGTCAAGACTAGTTCCCCAACTCCACTTTTTCCTCCATTCTGAGATATGTTCTTTTCTTTCGGAATCATTCAATTCATGCCAAGGCGTCTTGGAGTTGGGCATAGTTGCAGGCCTGAATTTTCTCTTTGTTCCATCTTTCCTAATCTCTGAGGAAGGGTCAGCATCATCTGTCAACGGGCTCATCCCAGCATTGAGTAGGATTTCTTCATGACGTTCTTCAACTTGCCAAACGACAACAGGCAACCCCTTTCTCAATCGGTTAAATCTTTGGAGGCCTTTTCCTTGTAGTGAGCCAGCTCTACCGAGTGGAAGGTGGCGCGTCCAACCTTCAAAATATTCTATGGCGACGGGTAATAGTTTGGAACCTGAATTTTGTTGACGCCTAATCAGGCGCGATAAGGGATTAAAGATGAATTGAGGTAATGAAATTAGTTTTTGAACAAATGCTGAGCCATATGGGGGTACAACTGGTCTTAGGGAAGAGGCATTCCATCCTCCCCCGATTTTATTGTTAACCTGGTTAACCTTACTATGAAATGAATAGAAAACAGTGTTATTGGGGTCAATTTCTGCACTAGAGATTTTTTCTATTGTATTTTCCATGATAGTCTGCAAATGAGTTACCCGTTTTTTTGCATTCATCCATCCTCCTCCTGCCTTTGAAGCAGGGTGAGGGACTTTCAATTCAAGACAAACAAATTTCGCTTCCTCGGTCCATGATTTGAGAAATTGACGGTTGGAAATTAAGTCATCAAAGGAGTCAAAGCCATGGGATTTCACTTCATCTAAAGTACAATCCTCAACGAATTGCGTGGTGCCTTGAACTGCTAGTTCTCTATCATGATGTAGAACTAATTCTCCGTCACAGGTTAATCTGAGGTCTAATTCAACGCCATCGAATCTTTCTATGCCTTCGGCTAAAGAAGCGACACTATTCTCCGTCGGCTGACTCCAAGTCATTCCATCAACGGGTATTTGATGCAGGGTCTTGTTATTGAACCTCAAGCCGGACGCTGAGCAGAAGACTCATTTGTTGGAGGTGTACATCAAGGCTTGGAGAGCAGCATGACTGAGACAACTACCGCAGTCAGCATTAAGCAGAAAATGAAGGGGCTCCCCGATGAACAGAAGCAAAAAATCAAGGGTTGGTGTGTCTATGATTGGGCTAATTCTGCCTTTTCAACGAGCATAACAGTTGCAATCCTTCCTATCTATGCTATGGCATTGATTAATACATTTCTAAAAAACAATCCAGATTCTTTCTTTGCTAACTTTTCTGCTAGTGGGATGTGGGCATTCGTAGTTGGTTTTTCCACCCTATTGGTAGCATTATCATCTCCTCTTTTGGGGATTATCGCAGACCGAATGGAAATAAAGATGAAATTATTGAAAGTCTATACAATTGTTGGTGCAGGCGCAACGGTAATGATGTTCTTTTCGGCCCTTTTTGGAGGTTATGACTGGTTATTTTTGCTACTCTGTTTCTTCGTTGCGAATACCGGTTTTGCTGGTGCCAATGTGTTTTACAATGCTTTACTCCCCTATATGGGAGATGAAGAATTGATGGATGATATCAGCAGTCGCGGTTTCGCCTATGGCTACATTGGTGGCGGTCTATTACTAGCGGTTCATCTTGGCCTGCTGATGGCAACTGATAATTCTGATTTGATGATTAGGTTATCTTTAGCATCAGTTGGAATATGGTGGTGGGGATTTTCTGTTTATACCTTCAGGCATGTTCCTGAACCAGTCATTAAAGATGCAATTACGGGCATGAGAGCCGCTGCTATCACTAAGATGGCTTTCAAGGAATTGAAGAAGACATTTAGAGAATTGACCAAGTTCAAGATGTTGGTGATTTACTTAATCGCCTTCTTGATGTTCAATGATGGAATTCAAACAGTGCTTGCAATCGCTGGAGCATTTGGAGGGGATGTGCTCGGTGTTTCAATGATTACCAATATGGTAGTTATATTGATGATTCAATTTGTTGCGGCCCCAAGCGCCATGGCCTTCAGTCGTTTGGCAGAAAAAACCACTACCAAGAAAGCCCTGATAGTCAGTTTGGTAGGTTGGTGTTTGATTATTTCTATGGCTACAGGTTTTTGTGCATTAGAGCCCGATGCAGAAGAGGATTTCATCTATCGTGCAAATTGGGTCGAAAGTGGCCAAACTTACGAGATTTCAGTGATAGATGGTCATGAGTTAGACTTGGAAGATGATGGAGTTCATAGGAAATGGAATTCTACATGGGGTCTTGCTAATGGAGTTAGCATTAACGCCTCCGAAATCCTACTTTTATCTACGGCTATCGAAGATACTGAATTTACGCTTTTCATCGCCGATGGGCCTGCTTCTGATGGAGTTGGGCCAAAGCGAGTTTATGGCAAAGAACACCCAAGTCAAATTGGTGAAGGTACAATGGATTCTTGGCCTGAAACATTGAGAGAAAATGTTTGGAAGCCTTTGAGTCTTGGAATTGATGGCCAATGGCTTTTCCTTGGACTGGGAGTGGGAATTGTGATGGGTGGAAGTCAAGCCTTGGCTCGCTCAATATTCGGGATGATGGTTCCCGAAACTAGAGCCACAGAATTTTTTGGATTCTTCGGTTTCATTGGCAAAGCAGCGAGTGTAATTGGCCCATGGGTCTACTTCCTAGTTTCCACAACTATGGATGATAGAGTCGCTGTATTTTCGATTCTTCTTTTGATTCTAGTTGGTACTGCTATGATGCACTGGGTGGATGTTGAAGAAGGAACAAGAGTAGCAAAGCAAGAAGATGCCATTAAGCGTGGTGGGGCGGAAGAAGCCTGAATACAAGCATTTCACAGAAATACAAATAATCACTTTAATTCTTGCTCTATTGCAATGTACTTTGGTCGATAGATTGGAATACCCTTCCCATTGCGTGCGATGGTTCGTTCATCGACAATTTGAGCCCCAATTCCAACCACTCTTGCCCATCCGAAAAAGGTGGTATAGTATGATGGTTTTTTGAAGCCGACATGGTTTAACAATGTACCAGATGCGATATCGACATTTGCATTCGGGTTACTAATTCTCGGATTCTCCCTCAACACTCTTGGAGCGACTTCTCGCAGAGTTCGGATGATACTGAAGTATTCATCATCTGGGCAAATTTTCTCACCTAATAAAAATTGGAAGGTTGCCCTTGGGTCTTCGACCCTTAAGACAGCATGGCCGAAACCATATATTGGTCTTTTAGCGGCTAATTCAGTCCTGACGAATTCTTCAACCTTTTTTGGATCATTTGTGCCGATTCTCTGAACGAATTCAAGGCATGATTGATTGGCTCGACCATGAAGTGGTCCTGAAAGAGCATTCATTGCTGCTGCCATTGATGCATAAAGGTCAGCATGACCGCTGGCGACTGCTTTACCGGTAAAGGTTGAGAGATTCCCTCCTCCATGGTCCATGTGTAACACCAAAAATGTTCGTAAAACTTTGACCATGTTTGCGACTTGCTCAGGTTCAGGTTCAAGCATTGCAACAAATGCCTCAACCATTCCGACATTTGGATCAACATCTGGCAAACTTCCACTCCTTCCTCCTCGGATTCTGAAAATAGCAGCCATCAAGTAAGGCATTTGGGCAATAAGGTTGAGTGCATCCTCCTCCCAATCTTCGGTTTTACCCAACATGCCAAGAGCATGAATTCCGATTGATAACCAATCCATCGGATGGCCATCACGGGGAAGGTTCTCAAGCATATTTACTAAACCATTAGGAATTGTTGCTCTCGAAAACAAATCTTTTCGAAATGCGATGGATTCTTCCTCAGTAGGCAACCTTTTGTTGAACAATAGGAAGACAATATCTTCAGGGTCCTTATCTGCTACCGCTGCAATCGGGTAGCCAACGTAATGAACACCTCCGTCAGGACTGACCGAACTTGTTCTGCAGGTACCAACTGGAATGCCCCGCATACCGATGTCAAGATGTTCTTCCGTGAGTTCCAAAAGCACCTTCTTAGAATCTCTATCATCTGACATATTCCTTGCCTCGCACCCGCCGACTTGCCTCTTTGGTATAAGCACGGTGCATATTTGTTGAGTTTGATGCTTTTAATTTCAAGAAGGTGTGGCAAATGCACCAAGTGTATCCTACCCGCGCAGCAGGAAAGTCACTTTATTCTGGCAAGTGTCGAAAGCCTTTGGACGAGTGCCTATCTGCTTCTACCCACTTGCTAATAATTTCTCCAGGAATAATGGGCGCTTCGTGAATTTCTAAACCCGGGCAAGTGCGAGCAGTCTTTTTCCAAGTTCTTTCGCTGCGCAAATTTTCACCCCACCAAGGGAATGCCGAACACTGATTTGGTTTAGCCGAATAAACTGTGCAACTCATCTCTGTATCGAGATAAATGCAGATACCATCTGATTTTTTACTTCTTAAGACCCATTTGCCATCCAATTTACGAACACAATCCCGTTCTAACCAATCACTCGTTGTCATCTCAAAATATTGAGCCAACTTTTTTGCATCTTCAACAGAGAGATTAACGATACCACCCGGTTCATTGCAGCATTTTCCACAGCCTTCAATACATGTGAATTGAAGCCCTTCCTGCCACCATGCATTTTCTTTTCGCCAGCCACTGCGTGACAATTACTCTTCCTCCGAAATCTGTTCAGTAGTTGGTTGCAATATTCTCAAAGTTCTAATCGTTGCAACAGAACGGTTTCCAGCCTGTGGACTGCTGAATGTTTCCTCGACTTCAGGTTCAGGCATCTTCCGCCTCACACGTCTCTTATTTTTCGGCATTGATGGAACAGGCCAACGTTCTGGGTCGAGTTGATGCAATTGCATTTCGATGTTATATAATCTGTCAACCATCCGAATAAGGTCTCTTGCACCTGCATTAATCATTGATTCAGATAGATATTGCAATTCATCTAGCAATGTAATTAGTTGTGATTTTTCATCAGCGACTTTGTGATAGGCCAGATCAAATTTTGCATCAATTTGCAAATCAAGAGTGGATAGGTCGTTTTTGACTTTAATCATTTCATCAGAACTTGGAGTACGTCTTTCATCAATAAAATGACGCTCTCTTTCATGTACACCGATAGCATCTCCTACCGGTTCTGACATTCTCCGCAATTCTTCGCCGAGGTGTCTGTCAAGGAGGTTCTTGACCGCAGTTTCAGAATTTGCAGGCATTAAATCAGGAACTTGATAATCATCATCAACTATTTCTTGCATCGATGAAACCAATGTAATATCTGGTTCCAATGGTAGATGAATTGCTGATTTAATGGCCTCTTCTATCAACTCTGTTGCAAGTGAAGCAGAATCTAATTGAGCATCGCTATGGAGTTCCTCAGGCTCATTAGGAATGGTGGAGAAAATATTTCTAATATCTTCGCTTGAATCAAATGCAGCCCCTCTTTCAATACTCTCGGCAAGAACTTCAATCGATTGTGAAAGAGACCTCCAGTCACCTGGGCTGCACTCCTCCACAACTGCAAGTGCAGAATCATCGATGAGCAAACGTCTGGTTGCAGACCTTTCTCTCAGGTATGTCATTCGACTGGCTTTTCGGGGTCTCCTCAACGAAACCCACCTTGAATCAACTAAGACATGCTTTAGTCGAGATGGCGGTAATTTGCGATGCTCAAATCCATTAGAGGTTATCACCACTTGACAACCAGCATTGATTGCCCAATCAATTATTTCTCCAAGGTTTTGGTGATTGGCATCGCTTATTTCATGTAAATCATCTACCAACAGCATTGAGGTCGAAGTCAAAGTTCTCTCCCACCCTTCAGGCCTTTTGTCCGAGCATTGACTGGAATTCAAAATTCTGACTTGACGAAGTGGGTCTTGTAGTTTCATTTGCTGACCACAGGCCCAAAGAAGGTGGCTTTTCCCTGTCCCATGCCCTCCTTCTAATAGTAAGGGATTCCATCTGCTACATGGCTCATCAAGAATGGTATCAACTGCTCTTGCTGCTCTCAAATTTTCTGGGCAGACATGGAATCCTGCGAAATCATATGGTGAATGGCTGGGGATTTGAGATGGCCAATCAGGGCCAATTATTTCCTGTGGTTGTATGGTTTTAATATTGTGAGCAACGCTTGATGGTTCCAATGCCATTAGCCGTTTTCGGTGTTCACCTACGACCTCTCTCCAAATCGGTTCACCATCTTCTGTGAATCCAAGGGCGGTATCAGAATCGCCGCTTCTTGAAGGTATTTCTCCACTCGGAGTTTCCAACCATTCCATCCTTGATCTCATAGCAGCAAACCTTTCACTGACTATATTGCTTAATTCTCGGTCAGCAGATGCTCTCATGTCAGGCATCAAATCTATTGTTTTCCAATCGACATCCGTTTTGGGACCAAGCACTCTTTCTGAAATAATCGATGAAGTATTGCGGGCAGCAGGAGATGAGATATCCAATAAACTGCCCCGCCTTCCTTTCGTTTTTGTTTTCTCATCACCTGAAAGAAGTAGATATTTTGCCTCTCCAAGTGCATTAACTGCTTTGTCAACAGCCGCCGATAAACTACTACTACCCATTAGTCCTCAACCTCTGGTAGATTTTCACGGGATATCTTTCCTTCCATCTGAAATTCTCGATAGGCTTGCATTTCTTTTTCCCTTACTCTTCTCTCAATCGTCGCAGGGTCACTAGCTCTTTGCCGCCTTTCTTGGAGGTCCTTGCTGGTGTTTATTTTGTTTTTTAATTCTGACCCCGGTCTGGCTTTCATCGGGCCAATAGTTTTCCGATCACGGCTATCATCGAGATGAGGGGGATTGATTGCAGCCTCAGTTGCTGCTTGCAATTTTTGGGAGACGGCATCATCTAGATCAGTATAAGGGGGCCATTCTGCATTATTCTTAGCCCTATTTTGTTCTGCAGCTTCATTCCATTCATCTACATGGGTCTTTATTTTTTGAGCATCAACTAATTCGGGAATCTTGCTTGAATCAATCCTTGTTCCTGCATGTTCACTTCCTGCTTCCAAGGCTTTTTGAAAAGCCCTAGCAGACTTTTCAATTTCAGGTAATTCTAATTCTTTTTCAGTAGCATTGCAAGATGCATCTCGTAGTTCATCTGTTAACATTCTATTCATTTCAGGAATGCTTTCAGCGATACTAACCTCTTTTGCTGCAACTGCTTTGAGGATTGATTGAGGACTGATATTTGTTTTGGGAATCGATTTCTTTACGCGCCTCTTTCTTTTCACTGCTGGTCTTGGCTGAATAGATTTATCGACAATTTGCACTATCTCTTCTTCTTCAACTTGCTCTTCGATATGCTCTTCGGTTGCTACAATTTCTTCACCGGTCGCTCCAGAATGGAAACTAGGCGTCCATTCTACAGCGCTGGAAGTTGTTGAGACTCCGTCTTCTTGAACCGTCGATTCTTTTGCCCACCCTTTCATTAATTCATCGAGCGAGGTATCATTGCTCGTTCCAATTACAGGGGATTCACCTTCTGGAATTGGAACCTCTTCATCAACGCCAAGTTTTTGATTTAATGCAAACTCAACTGCTGCTGCTTCTGAATCATCCAATACCAATTCCATGAAAGGATGGTCATCGAGAACATCAGGGTCAATCAACCATTCCTCGATTAGTTCGGTTGACAATGGGTCGGTTGCTCTCAATAATTGATTCTGAATTATTTCCTCCCATGAATCGAGGGTGACTGGCATTAACATGATGTCGTCACTATCCCTGACCAAGTCTGCTAAGCGCCTCAAGAAACCGATTGTCCTGCTATCACCGTGGGTTCCTGATAAGAATTCAAATCCATCGAACAGGATGACGGCGGAACGGTGCTCCTCGAGCCAGCCTTCGATGAGTCTCAATAGTCCTTCAAGAGAAGGTCCGATATGCTCTGCATCTTCTGGCCTTTCTACTAACCAAAAACAAGTATTACCTTCTTCTTGATAAAATTCCAATTGCTTTTCGACACGTAATCTGGAAATTGAAATGAGTGGCCTTCCTCGCCGGTTTAGTTCACCCGCTAATTCCATAACCAAACTTATTTCTTGACAATCGATTAAGTGCAGATGCCCCCCCATTAGAGTCTCATCAGAAGAATGCCCCCCAATCCTCGCTTCTCCAATGCGCCGAATAAATTCAGGAGCCTGCATTGAAGGAATCAAGTCAGGCAAGTCGGTTGCTTTCCTCCAAGACAAACTTTGGATTTTTTCTTCATTCCACCATTCTCCGGCGAGAGTGTCATTTGTTGAATCAGGATTGCTTTCTTCAATTCTATCGAGATGTAGGATTGCCTCTGAATGTAATTCGATTATAGTTCGAGTATCAATTCCTTGGTGCAAAGTCAATAAGGCTTCAATACTCATCGCATCCTCTTCTAATTCCATCAATGCATCCAATCCTAAGCGTGTGATTTCGCCTTCGTGTAAGGCCATCGCTGGTTGCCCTTCTCGAAATACAAGATATCCAATTCGGGGTAAACCCGATTCCGGTCTGCGCTCACTTCGGATGTAGCCATCGGCTGAAGATGAAACGATATCTTGGACCATCACCTGTAGTACATCTGGTCCTCCGCGACGAGTTTCTTCGATACTCCCGCTCGGTAGTTCAACCATTTTTGCACCGCCTTAGGTTAGGACCGCTTCTTTCCCATCATTTGAATGTCTGCCACCCCTCCACTACGTGGAGGCGGAAAAACAACCCCTAATCTCTATGCGGGATGCCCATCCTCAAGAGCATTAGATGACCACCCCTTTGCCTCTGAATGATGTCGAAATGGCTCTGTTAATGGTGGGTATTTCAGAGTTCAACAATGGCAGATATTGGCAAGCCCATGAAGAGTGGGAAGATTTGTGGAAGCGGCTAAAAGTTGATTTTCCAGAACCACAATATAAGGCACTTCAAGGTTTGATTCAATGTGCTGCCCTTCTCTATCAGTATCAAAAAGAGAATCCACGTGGAGTTTCAAATATGTGGTCAAAATTATGTGAAAAAATGGGCCGGCCAGGGAACTTGAAATTCACTTATTTATGGGGTATAGATGTGGGTCATTTATTGGCCAAAATAGAATCCTATTTTATCGCTGCAAATAATGCCGACTGGAATCTAAATTGCAATCTCGTTCAGATACATTTGTCAGAGGAGTTGAAAGTTGATGGAATTTGATGAAATACCTGAAGGATTTATCCTATTTAGACAGACTGAGCGCTTTTCAGAGATGGTCAAGCCATTGATTAAATCCTTGTTGATTATTATTTCAGGTTTGCTAATTATCTTTATTCTAATATTGTTTTATTATGGAATATTCAGCATTATCATTCTGCCTTTTTTGTTTGCTATTACAGCCTTTTTCTCTAAACGAATTGCTGCAATTAGAGAGACTCCTATTTGTGTAAACAATGCGCATCCATGGATAGGTGAAGAAGATAGTGATTCAATTGTCATGCTGCATCATTTACGAGGATGGAAAGATGCTGGAGAGGTGAATTTGAGAGTGGTAAAAAGACAATTGAGCAGGGAATGGACAATAACTCTCGAAGACCAAGGACGAACAGACTTTGGACTTTGGTTATTTCAATCAGCAAAGCAAAATCAAATTGATTTGCACCTCTTTTTTCTGAAGGAAGCGATTGCTTTGAGAAATATGCAAAATGGCAGTGGAGATGATTTTGAATCTGCCCGAATTAGAGAAGAAGATGATTCAGGTCTACTAGAACGTAATTGGTTGGATACAACACCAGGTCAAAATGAAATTGAGTTTGGCGCCTTGCTACGCAATGCCAAGATGGAGACAGATGACTCAACCAACGGCGAAGGTTGATATCTATACTTGAAATCCACAGGCTTAGATTTCACTATGTCTTGGCGCGACTCCATCAATGAATTGCCGCGAGAGCAGCGAAATTTAGTACTTGGAGGAGGCTTGTCTCAACGCTTCATTAGAATGCCATTGGACCTTTCTCATCCTGCATTCATTGGTGCTCTCTATGGATTACTCATCAGTTTAGCTCTACTATTGCCTATGGGGCAATTTACCGAATGGGATTTGATGGATTGGTGGAAGACATTCTTGATGCATGCTTTAATTTTGGTTACTTCATCTTCTCTATTGGGCCTGATTTCACGGATATCTGTTGGCATTAGCAAGAGGAATCCATTAGCACCGCCGCGTAAGTTGCTCTACCCAATGCCATTTATTGGCCTCTCTTGGTTAACATTAGAGATGACCGAGATTGTCGACTTTTGGGTATTAGGTGCTTGGTTATGTTTACTTCTTCCTGGGCCAATTTACATACACATGTCTTGGGCGCCCCGGTGGAGATTATTATCGATGTTAGAGGCTAATATCGATCCCTTCGATGGAAATGAAACACCCTTTGAGAAAGAGCCACAGGTAGGCGATGAAGAACTTGAAGAGGTTGTTGCCAAGTTTGAGGAAGAGTAAATCAGATGAGGTTGATTTGCTTTCCTACCGATTCATAGATTCTCAGGACTTCTTCAATATCATCTTTTGAAAGCCCCGCGGATAATTGGTTTCTAACTCTTGCACCATCTCTTGAAACCATTGGGAAAACAATGGCTCCTGCCATCACTCCTTCATCACGCAATCCATGTGATAACTGCTTAGCACGCGCTGATTCTCCACACATGACAGGGATTATCGGAGTGGTTGATACTCCGAGGTCAAAGCCGAGAGAATGCATTTCTTTCCGGAAATATTCAGTGTTTTGCCATAGCCGTTGATGATGTTGAGGCTCTTCCATCAATACTTCTACTGCGGCTTTTTGTGCGGCAGCAACCCCCGGAGGTTGACTTCCAGATAATAGCCATGAACGGCTATGGTTTAGGGCATGAGTTCGCATTGTATCGCTACCTGCGACTATGCCGCCTTGTACTCCAAGTGCCTTGGAAAATGACCCAATTTCAAAATCCACCTTTCCTTGCAATTTGAAATGGTCAACAATGCCAGCACCAGTTTCACCCAGAACTCCTTCTCCATGACAATCATCAACATAGACCATAGCACCATGCTGTTCTGCCAATTCACTAATCTCATCGAGTGGAGAAATGTCTCCATCCATACTGAATACTCCATCGGTAATAATCAATTTTCTATCTGCATTACTATGCTCTTTCAAACATGCTTCGAGCCCTGTCATGTCATTATGAGGATATACGGCACGACTGGCCTTAGTTAATCGAACTCCATCGATGATTGAACCGTGATTCAATTGGTCTGAGATGATAACATCATCCTTTCCCTTCACCAAGGTAGGAATGAGGCCAACGTTAGCCGTATAACCTGCTGAATAAATCAATGAAGCCTCAACACCTTTGAATGCAGCAACCTTTTTTTCTGCTTCTAAATGGATATCCATGGTTCCCGCAATTGCTCTCACTGAACCTGAACCAGCCCCAAATTTCAAGGTCGCTTGGACCATTGCATCAACCACTTTTGGATGGGTTGTTAAATTCAGGTAATTATTTGCAGAGAGCATTATCATTGCCTTTCCATCCATTTCGCAACGAGGTGTACTTGCGCTTTCCAAGGTTGGTGGTTCCCACTGAATATTTTGACTTTGCAACTCTGCATACCGCTCATTCATCCAATTAGTTTCGCCGCCCATATTGCCTAGACGAGAGGTCCGGTTGATGTGAGTTGTGGCTACAAAAGACAATGAATAAGGGCCGATATCAGAAAACATGCAGCCGAGACATGTTAGCGCCACGGTTCTTGGAATCGCTCAAGATGGCGGCCGCCCTCAAGCAGGTTGTGTTCGTCAATGCTGCGTTGATATCCATTCAGATTTCTCCTTGCATCGTAGTCCAGTAAGTTTAGGGGTGGTGGGTTCTGATCATAGCACTCATTTATTTGAGGCTACAAGAAAATTAGCCAGTCAATTTGAGACTTGGTTTGATAGTGACTCCGAGCCTAGACCATTGGACACACTGTGGATTAGTCATGCTCACCTTGGGCATGTTGACGGTTTGGGATTATTTGGAAGAGAAGTGATGGGAGTATCTGGATTAAAATTGCATTGTAGCAATTCATTTTTACAGTTAATGCAGGCAACACCGGCATGGAATAACTTGATTCAGCAAGGCGTTTTCATTCCTCAAGTATTTTCTGACAAATCTATCAAACCGACAATTCAAAGTGGCTTCACGATAACTCCCATCAGGGTTCCACATCGTGATGAATTATCTGATACCCATGCATTCTTAATTTCTGGTCCATCAAAACGGCTGCTATTTTTACCGGACCATGATTCTTGGCAAGAAACTCTAACTCTACATGGTTGTGAAAGCATTGAGGAATGGTTTTCAAAATTGTCAGTAGACATTGCCCTAATCGATGGCACATTTTGGTCTTTGGATGAAATCCCTAATCGTGCGGCAGAAGAAATACCTCACCCTACTGTCGAAGAAACCCTCCAACGCTTGGACGATAAGAAAATCCATGATGTAAGAATAATTTTCTTTCATCTTAATCATACCAATCCATTACACAGGAGCAATTCAAAAGAATATCAAAAAGTAATCGAGGCAGGTTGGGAAGTCGCTCACGAGGGTATGACTTTGCAGTTGTGATAATCCGTATCTTGATGAATCAAAAGCCACTCGCATATCTCGATGAGGATAGTGGGCACTGTTAGTTCTGGCCTTGGTCGGGCTCATGTATTCATGTCTCAACCTCATTATCAAAGCCAATTTAAGAGAATATTAGGGATGACTGCATGGCCAGGTACACTCAACCTAACAGTAGAAGGCGAATCCTTGCAAAATCAACTTGCTTTGAGAAATTTAGCAGGCCTTTCAACAGATGAAGAAACCAATATTGTTAATGTCGAAGGTATTGAAGCAAAAAAGGTTGAAGGATTCATGCGAGATGGAGTTTCCTTTGGGGCTGCAACTGCCTACCTTGCAAATATTGTAGTAGACGGAGATGATATTCCCTGTGCAGTTTTAATCCCCGATTTGACACGTCATGTTGATGTTGTGGAGGTAATCGCAGGAATATTTCTCAGAGAACATTTGGACTTAGTTGATGGGGATGAGATGGAATTATCTCTCAAGAGATGAGTCCTTCCCACTCTGAATGACACAACATTATTTGTTCTAATTTGGCTCTTTCAATCCATCTATCATTGGCCCTATTGTCATATCTATTTGGTGGTCTACTCAATGGATGTTCAAGTATCAACACTCGGGCTTTTTGAGACAAATTAATTTCTTCATGCTCTACTTCCCACAGTATTAGCCAATCAGCAACAGCCAATCCCAAATCATGTTCGACATTTGGTTCATTTAGGGCCTGTAGTACCTTTTCAATTGTAAATACACCTTTTGATAGTCCACAAAGGGCAGCAGCAATTCTTCTTACCATATTCCATAGAAATGCCCTACCTTGAATTTCAAAACCAATGATAATTTCATTTTCAATCCAAGGCTTTAGACTCAGTATCTCTCTAACCGTGCTTGGAACTTCATCGACCTTCCTGAAATTATTGAAGTCGTGTTGACCAACAAAAACATTGAGCCATTCACAAAACTGTTTTTTTTCTGCTCCTCGCCAATCGAAACAGCCCTCAAGCCGGTAGCGATATGTTCTGCTAATCGCTCTTCTTGGATTCCAATTATTTCCGGCCTTTTGCGCACCCCAAACTGCGATGTCGCCATCTAATTGATCATTCATTGCAGTAAGGAAACCGGACTCTCCCATCCCATCCCATACTGCCTCTGGGATGTCGATGGCTGCAATATTCATCCGAACATGAACTCCAGCATCTGTCCGACTGGAAAGAATACATGGTTGTCCCGAAGCATTTGCCTTTTTGATAAATCCAAGTTCATAGAGTGCTTCCTGAAGACTGCTTTGTACAGTCCTCAAGCCTGGTTGTACCTGAGAGCCATGAAATGTGTCTCCTCGGTGGCCAAAGGCAAATGCAAGGCGGCAATTACCGCCCACCATCTTAGCCTCACTCCTTTAGAATCTCAATGGCTGCATCGACTTCGTAGCCAAGTCCGCCCACAGCCCATTCAAGTGCTTGCTTAATCCATGGTTGGACCATTGGATTTTTCTTTTCTGGGTCAATGACTTCAATGGTATCAACGATATTGCGGGCTGCATTGTAGAGTATGTCATCAACAGGAATATCTGCCATCTTCAAGCGAGTACTATAGCGCTGAAACTCCTTTACTGCGACTGGAATTCTACGGCATTCAAGAGCGAAGCCAGCGAAATCTGCTATGTATTCGTCATTTTCTTCGTCTAACTCCATGGCCTTTTTGTAAGACATCATGATTTTTGTTCCAGGAACTATATCTTCTTGTTCTTCTGTGTTCAACATGTTAGCAAACTCAGCATAGGTATGGTGAATCATCGCCACATCTTTGTTTTCTTTTGCTATAATTTCTAATTTCTCAACCGCTCCTTTTAGGTCGCCATTGCGAAACATCTCGATTGCTGGTTCCATTATTTCTGCGCTCATTTCGATTCCCCGATGAGCGTGGCTAGAGAATAGCCTTCATGAAGATGGCGGAAGGCCAAGTTCACTGTGCAGCTTGCTGGTCCAACTTGTCAGCAATCTTTGTCAGTAATGCTGACTCGCTTGCTTCACCGGTTGCTTCACTGATTCTTGTTTCCAAACCCCACGGGTCGTGAACACCAAAAAAGCAATGCTTTGGGTTTTGAGAAACTGTTCTCTTGGTCCGCTGGAACATTAAGATTGCCATGAATGCTTTAATCAATCTCTTGCCAGTCTTTTCTGCTGCGCTATCATCCTTATCTACGGTTGGACCAATTGAGGCGCCGGCAGCAATTCCAGTGGTACTTTCCTCCAGACCTAGGCCCGTACTGGTCATTGGGATGACGGAGCCAAAGTTGAATATTTTACCAATTGCACCTTGCCTAACATTGATTTCTTGTACATTTGAATAAAGGAATCTGCGCCTTGAGCGACTCATCATGAAATCTTGTTGAAGGATAACTGCTTGAGATGTGATGGCATAGGAGTAAGAGCGCTGGGTCCAGAATGTGAAAACAAAGATGAACGCACACCAGCCGATTCCCCCTAAGAAGAAATCATATTCAAGCCAACTAGGAAGGATTTCCTTCTCGGTAATGCCGAAAGACTCCAAGACATCATCGAGTTCAATCAGGGATGGGATTAGTGCAATCAAGAATAGCAAGAAAGAGAATCCCTTGCCACTTGTCCCCACGTTCAACATGCGGTTAAACCACAGCACGACAAGCATCAGCATGGTGTATGTTACAGTTGGTGCAGTGTCGGCGGCGAAGTGGATTAGGTCAACAACTACGCTTGAGTCTTCTTTTGTGTCAAATGTTCCAGCCCACCAGAATAGCATGTGAACGCCCAATACGATTAGCCCCAACATGTACATTGACCAGAAGGCGAAGATACTTGGCTTTACTACGTGGCGTATTTCCTCACCAGATACAAGGCCAAATTTCTGTCCTAATTCTCTGCTATTATCGGGAGAAACAGCTGCTGTTGGTGTAGGTTCTTCTTGCGCAGGACTGGCTTCTTCTGCCGCTTCAGTTGTCGTTTCCTCGTCACTCATGGTGCTCACCTTGGCCCGCAACCCATCGTAGGCCCAAATGAAGGTTTTCCCACCGATGCCCCAAATTTCAGTGTAATAGGCCCCAACTATGCTCGCCATTACCCATTACCCATTCCCATTGTGAGAGTGTTCTGCGGCCTTTTTCATCTTCGATAATGATTTTTTCTAACTCAAGAGGATATTCATTGTAAGTCAAGTGGCTAATCATCCCCGCGCGGGTTGGTTGATCGAATCTAAAATGTGCTCTTGCTTTGGCTTTGGCACGAAGTTTTATCGAAGTTCTGCCGTTTTCTAATGCAACTTCAAAAATTGGCAATGGAGCCTGTGGACTGTGGCCTTCATCACCTTCTGTATTCTTCGAAGGAATCAAAGTCACAGAACATCGATTGAAAGTTTCACTTCTCTCTCTTTTTCTATCATGCCAAATACCACCTTGAGATACAGAAATATGGCCAATGTGGCGCATCGGCCAAGGCCTGTCGGATTTCCTTGTCATCGACAAAGAAACATGAGGCAAGAACCAATCAAGGTATGAACCATCGGAAAAATGCAGCATTCCCCAATACCACGGTACGGCTGGAGCCTGAACTCGAACCCTTTGCAAATAGGCTGTACCTTCAGATTCTATTCCATTCACAAGCGCCTTTGCTTTGGCTCCATGCAGGCGATTAATTTCATACCCTAGGCCACCACCATATTCCGAACCTGCTGTTCTCAAAGTTGATACTGCTTGGTGCCAAGGAGTCATTTCGATTTTGAAAGATGGGCCACCTGACTGCTCCGATGATTTCAAATTCAACCAAAATTTCTCTGATTTAGAATCCAGCCCCATTGACAAATCATCCTTTAGCAATGGTATGATTGCACCTGCTGCACTATTATCACAATTTTTCCATAGTTCCTTTGTGCCATCAATAACTGCCATTCTACAAGACTGAAGGCGAATTGGCTCCCACATCTTCTCACCATCCCACCACCATGATGCGACCATGCCAGACAGAACACTGCCTTGCTTCCCAACATTGGCTCTACCTTCACTTTCCCAAGGCTGGAAATTAACATCTATATTGCGGGTATCTTTACTCGACCATAGAACCATCAATTGCTTACCGCCTTTGACCTTTTCAGGCTCTAACATAACCAGCCACCACCACCAATCCCAAGTCAGCCTATGGATTGGGCTATCTCGGTCCATTGACCAAAGGTCCTGTAGAGGTCCTTCAAAGCGTTGCATAATATGCCCTCAGGAGATTTCCTTGCCCTTGAAAATGGCTTGCCCAATGAATAGCATTGAAATCATCATTGCCAATAATACGAATACTGATATTAGCAATGTGATGAATGGACTAAATCCTAGGGATGGAGAATTCCAGAAAGAATTCAAGGCCTCGGTTCCAGGTAAATTATTTGGTGAGGAAATATAGCCCGTTAGAGCGCTAAAATCATCCCCCCCAGAGATCGACCTTCCTTGAGCAATCAGAAGCGGAGTATTGGGATATATCATCGATGCACAAGCATCTACGATTGTCATCCCCCAGAATACCACCGACAACCGTGCAATGAATAGACTTGGGTCTGCTAAGGTAATCATCGCCAAGACGAATTCCCATACTCCCAAAATAATAGCAGCAATCATTCCAAATCGGTGAACCATTCCAAAGACCATGAATATTGCTCCATAAACTATCACCATCAACCAAGATGCCAACATTATTCCAAGCCATATTCCTAAATCTTGTATTCTAAAAAATGAATCACCAGGGGCGGCAAATCCAACCACCAAAGCACTTAAAATCACTAAAATTGCAATATAGGGAATTGCTATCGCAAGGAATCCAAGCAGGCGATAAATCAAAACTTCTGCTCTATGAATCGGTTTGCTGACGAGATAGTGTAAGGTCTCATTTTCTATTTCCTGACGGATTAATCCTGTTGCGAGGAATAATGGTAAAAATATTCCAATCAATAAAACAAATCCAACTTTGCCAAAGCCGATAATAAAGGCGCGATGCATAGCCTCATGAAAATACTCATCCTCATCTGGGTCTTCATCCACTCCAATGTCAGATTTGCTCTGCCATTTGCCCTCAATTTCAGACCAACGAACTTGAATGTCACAAGGAATTCCATTACCATTGCTGTCTTTTTGACTATCGGTAACCATTTCACCTGCTTCGGGATGTTCACAATCACCATCGTCGTCTTTGCCGACACTTTGAAGGCTACTTGAATCAATATCCCAATCGAATCCATCTTCATTAATGTAGAGAGAAGGGTCATCTGGGGTAATGCTTGAATTGATTAAGCCGGGGTGGTCATCGGGGTCCCGAATATCGGTTAACCATCTTACTTCCTGCCCGTTTGGATAACCATCGCCATCGAAGTCATAGGAGTCCAAGTCATTGTCAATGTCCTCGATTGTTCTTGTCTGAGCATCAACATGGAAAAGTAAGACCATCAAAATAGCAAGCATTCCAACCCCCATCACTGCCCATGTTGATAACTTGGTGCGCATTTGACGGATTGTAAAACCTGTCAAGGCTGCTGCCTTCTTATCGACACCGCTGTATCGAGATTTCTTCTCAGTCATTATGAATCACCTCGCGTCAAGTATTGGAGGATAGATTCAAGATTGTCATCGGGGTTATCAATGCCGGTAACTCGAACTCCACTTTCATGAATTACCGCGGGTAGTTGTGCGTGCATGTCTCCTAAGTGGTGGGTTTTAATGACCAATGATTCATCACTTTCAAAAACTAAACCATCAACTAAATCATTTTCAACCAGTGCGTGGGCAATACCGCGAGGATTATCACAGGTCAACCTGATACTATGAGGGTGTTCATCTAGCATTGAGCGGATGGCATGTAAGTTTCCTAATGCCAATAGGCGGCCTCTGTGGAGAATCACTATTTGTTCTGTTATTCTCTCAATTTCTTGAAGAATATGGCTACTGACGAGAACTGTTCTTCCTTGTGCTCCAAGTTCTCTTATGACATTCATTATAGTAGTTCTAGCCAATGGGTCGCACCCTTGCAAAGGCTCGTCGAGGATGATAAGTTCAGGGTCATTAACCAAAGCGTGGGCGATTTTTATCCGTTGCCTCATTCCTTTGCTGTATTTGCCAATTCTTTTATTCATTACATCAGTTAAGCCAACGAATTCGATAACTCTTTCTGCTTGTTTCACTGCTTCTTCTCGGCTCAAACCATGCAGTCTTGCGAATGTGGATACAAATTCAAGCCCAGTCATCCAATCATGGAGGCGTTCAGATTCCGAAACATAACCGATTTTTGAAAATGGCGAAGTGCTTTGCCACGGATTAATTCCAAATAAACGAAGAGTTCCTTGATTGGGTTTAATTCGTCCGCATAATAATTTGAAAAGGGTAGATTTCCCTGCACCATTCATTCCAAGGACACCAGTAACCCCTCCACTAATTGCGATACTAACATCATTTAATCCAACGACTTGACCATACCATTTGCTGACATGGTCAAGTAAAATGGCTGGGGAATCTGCTTGCGCAATTGGCTCATCCCCCCCTTGCTGGGACATATCAGGAATCATTCTCTGCTAACCTCCATTGAGGCGATTCGAGAAGTTAGTACATAGAGAGCGGTTGCATTCATCAATAACATTGACACCAAACTCCATGTCCAAGGGTGGGAATAATCAGATGATAATCCCAATAATGATTGTCCAATATGTGCAACAACATCATATGGAGAAATCAGATAGATGACGCTTCGTTCAAATAATTGCCAAACAAGGAAGGCAAGCAATTTGCTACCAAGAATAATCGCCATGAATGCGACAGCAGGGAAGAAGCGCCCTTGGCTAACGCTAGAAAGAGCAAGGCCAATACTAGTGTAGGTAAAAACTAGAATCGTTCCCGCTAATGCCGCTAATAAAAAGGCAGGAAATGTATCTATCAACCAAGCCCAGCCTTCGCCTCTCATCAATATATCTCCAACGTAATAAAGTACTAGTGTGCCGACAATTAGGAGTCCCAATATTACCGCTATTGAGATGAATTTCATAGCAGTATAATCGCGTCTATTAATAGGTCTTGAAAAATACACAGCACTAGTGCCGTGGCGCCTATCGTCACTTATCATTCCCCCAATTAATAGCGCCGTTATAACTGGAAAGCAAATAGCATTACGAGGGAAAAACCCTAGAACATGCCCGTAGAGATTTCCTCGACTAACGCCGAATAAGCGATAAATATCGCTATCTCCAATCACTGTTCCTAGGAATGCTAGGCTAAGGTCTCCCATCGCCACAAAGAAGCAGGATAGTAGCGCCATCCTCATTGGCCAGCCCCATGGCTTGTGTCCTTTCTTTACGATGCCTAGTAAATGATGCCTAAGTATAGACCAATTTCTCATCCAGCGAGGGTTTAATTCACCCCTCCATGGCCGGTATTTTTGCTCAAAGATTGTTCCCCCAACAACACTTGACTGAGCAACTTGGGCGGTTAATTCCTCATCACCATCTCCTGACCCGTAAGCGGCTTCCATACGAGCCTTGCCAGTGACTGCTAAGCCCTCTTGGCCGAGGAATTCTGCATCGACATCCTCGCTCATCCCTTCAACTCCTCTGGGGCATCAACTTTACGAGCACTTGGACCAGTTGCGAGTAGGTCCTCTGAACTTTTCACCTCATAACCAAGTCGTTCCATGATTACGAGAAAAAGATCTTCGAGACTCGGTTCATGGTCATGCATTCTGCGTATTTGGCAACCTGTCTTTGTTGCTGCTTCAACAATAGTTGAATAGGCATCATCATCGTCTTTGATGATTCGCAAAACTCTACCTGTTCTTCTGACTTTCAAACCTGAATTATTCAATTCTTGTTCTAGTTTTGTGGCTCCACCCCAGGCATGAACTTCTATTTCTTGGTCAATGCCTTTGAGGTCCTCAATTCTTCCTTGGGCGATTAATTTACCCTTGTGTAGCATTACAATACGCGAACATACTTTCTCTACATCATCCATTAAGTGGCTTGCCATCAACATGCTGCGACCACCTTCCTGAACAATTTGTGTGACTGTACCTAACATGAAATCACGGGCTTGAGTATCAAGACCATTGGTTGGTTCATCGG
This sequence comes from Candidatus Poseidoniales archaeon, assembly GCA_012959275.1. GTDB lineage: Archaea > Thermoplasmatota > Poseidoniia > Poseidoniales > Poseidoniaceae > UBA226. Next base: position 30,248 of record DUDM01000058.1, on the reverse strand, counting down.
CAATCAGTAATTGCGGGTCATGGATGATCGAAGTAGCAAGTTTTGCTGCTTGAGCCATACCGGTTGAAAAAGTACCGATCTCGCGATATCTTTGGTCCCTCAGGCCCACATATTCCAAAACCTCATGGGCTCGTTGAGTTGCAACGCTTGGATTCATTCCAAGTAATTCACCAGAGTATTTGATTTGGTCAACCGCACTCAATCTTGGGTCGAGGCAATCATATTCTGGCATATAGCCAATTCTTTTGCGAATTTCCTCTCCTTCTGTTCGTATGTTGAAACCTAGAACTTCCCCTTCCCCTTCTGTTGCTGTAATCAATCCGAGGAGGGTCTTGATGAGGGTGGATTTTCCGGCTCCATTCGGGCCAAGTAAGCCGGTTGCTCCATGCTGTACCTTGAGGTTCATAGAATCCAAGGCAATGTGTGGTCCGTAGGCTTTAGTCAATGAATTAGTTTGGATGACATTTTCCACCATTGCAGCCACCCTATTTTGCCGTGGTCTGCCATACACCTTCAAATTTTCATCTGCTCGTATGGCCTCAGACCTTGATTCCATCTCTCGTTCGAACCGCAATACCTTTTTTCAATTCAGCCATTTCTTTTGGTGCCGCCTTGCTGATTCCATGAGCAATAAGTTCACCTTTGGAATTGACAATCAAACAAGAAGCCCCAGGTCTTAACCAAGCATCAACAGCGGTAATAAATCCATGGAATACATTGCGCCCATCTCTGATGAATGGAACGGCATCATCCTCAATTACTACCCAAGGTGGACCTTGTGAAACATTTTCTTCAATTCTCTGACATTCAAAACCCGCAGGTACAGGGGCAGTACGCAAATTATGGGCCCATTTGGCCCCTACTTCTGTTAGACTAAGGCCACCATCAGTTAGGCGGGGAGATGCGATGTGCCTACCATCTTGGAGCAAGATATTCTTCACTCTACGGGTACGACTGTGAATGAACTGACACCCTGTCAATGCATTACGACAAACTTCTGCATGGATGTTTGCAAAGAGAGAGAGTTTGGAAATAGCCTGTTCTCTTTCTAATTCAAAGACTACCAATTCATCAGTATCTGCATCCAATGTCAAACTTGGTAGCGCTTCTTTCAACGTCTCCTTCATGTCCGCAGTTGCCATGTCAAAGAGAATTATTTTCTTTCCTGATAATCCAAGTCGGGATAACTCATTAGCGCACCAGCGTAAATCTGGTCTGCGCCTATGTAACCAACTTGGGCCTTCAACATGGGCAAATGGATTGACGTCTTCCAGCGACCAAGGAAGTAATCCAAAGGGAGTTTGGATTAGGACTTCCAAATCAGGCATTTTCGCTTTGATTCTACAAACTATATTCCCGATCCTATCCCGCCATGGACCTGAGCGGCCATGAAGAATCAAAACTTCTTCACTTTGTGTTGAAGTTCTCCAACGACTATGGAGAAGGCGACGGGCGACCTCTACCCACGGCCGTTCGTGGCTTTCTGGACCAAGCCAACTTACGCCACCATCTCGTTGTTGCGAAGTTGAATCAATCACCCATTCCCAGGCTCCTTCCCAGATGCCGTATTCGCTACCGTGCTCTCTACTTGCATCACTTTCACTGAGTACTAATCCATCATCGTTATGGAAGCCAAAATTTTCACTTGGCGCGGTAATTAACCACTGATAAGCTTCTCTTAATGCCGGATGTTGATGGCTTCGCATTTCGGTTAATTCCCATATGGTGCCATCTTTTACTGCCTGTCTACAGCGATTTAACTCTGCAACAGTAACATCCATATTGAATCTTGCAAGTAAAGCAGTTCTCTCCTCCTTGCCTAAATCTCGCACTTGCGAAGGAGTCCAACCATGAAGGCTAGGTGTGAGCAATGGCCAATATTCTAGATTTTCTAATTTGACTGTACCCCAAGGCAACAATAATCTGTCATCCTTGGCAAATAATGCATAAGCCGCCGAGTCAAAGAGGTCAGCCCCTAATGCTACAGCCATCGGGAATAACATTGGATGCCCACAACCAAAGAGGTGCACTGGACGACTGGCTGGTAAGTGCGGTATAGATGCTAACATTATTTTTGTCAATTCCAAATATCGGTGCTGTTCCATTATAGGAACGATTCCACCTATTGGGTGAATTGCAAAGTCATACTTTGACATTTGTTGAGCGGAGCGCTGCCTTAAATCCCATTCTAGGCCACCTTGAATTGGCCCATTTAGCATCATACCTTCTGCAGCATTGATGGAAGGTTCAGCCCTTTCGATGGTAGTTTCAACCGCCTCCATCATCTGTTGACGTGTCATATCAGGTCGACCAAAGACATCGAGCATGGTCGCAACATCGACTCCAATGGATTTTTGAAACTCTATTATCTCTTCAACTCCAACCTCTACATCCCCATAGATGTAGGATTGGAATGTGCCAGAGTCACAGACTATAACTCCTGGAAAATCAAGTAATTTGTGAACTCCCAATTTTTGTGCGGGAACACTTAATTTTTCATGTTTCCATATAATATATGAATTTGTGATAAGCCCTTCAATACCCCAATTATCCCATAACTCCCGTGGCTCAATCGTCCGTATATTTGGGTTTATCACCGGCAGAAGAGCGGGGGTATGGAGTGGACCATGAGCGGTATGTAACCGCCCTAACTTGGCTATACCATCCCTATGTATGACTTCAAATTTACCCAAATCTTGCTCCCGACAGGGCTTCGGGTCATCCACATTTTTGGGTACCATAAATCATTGCGGCAAGTATCTCCTTCAATGCCGCTTCGGTAGTGCTCGTTTGGGCAAGTGTTGAATAAAAGATGAGAAATCATTGACCATGCGCGAGGTTAGGATGAGATACAGCCCCGCAGCGATTTTAAGTTCAAACTTCAAGGAATTGTTCCAAATTGTCAAAAAAGTAGTGCTAAAGGCAACACTTTACCATGAGTGGGAAGAGAATTGGATACGACAAGTTGTGGAAATTATCCTACAAGATGGAAAAACTCTCGATGACTTATCAGAAGTGTTTTTCTTTGAGGTGGAAACAAATCTCCACCAACGCAGGCTAAATGGTGATGATGTCTATACTCTGATGGTTCAAAATAGCCATGATTTGGTGCTGATTGGAAAGCATATTGAAGATGCAGTTGTAATGCCTGGTTCGGAATTTGGCATTCAAGGTGCAACTCTGATAGTTAGAGGAGCACCATCTGGAGTAAGCAATATGGTCAAGGGCTTTAAAGCATGGAAAGCACCAACTAGTATTTCATTTGTGGATACAGAAGAAGATAATTTTGCTGAAATGGCTGGATTGCTAAGTGAATCTCAATCCAATGTTTTTCGAAACGCACATTCAGCGGGATATTATGATTCACCTCGCAAAACTAGTCTGGTAGAAATTGCAAGAGATTTGGACCTTTCAAGATCAACCGTCGCAGGTCACTTGAGGGCAGTAGAGAAAACTATGGCAGATAGTCTAAGAAAAAGGCTTGATGACATCAGTTGAATAGTGGTGGCCATACAGCATTGCCTATGGAACAGGATGACTTGGCTGCTCGCTATCGGGCAGAGGCAGAGGAGTCCGTCCGTATCGAGGCAAAAAAGCGGCTTGAGAAATCAATTCCTGCAATTGAGCGGATTCGGTTGCAGGCAGCCTCATTGAAAATATTAGTTGATGAAGACGTTGAAACTTTCATCAAAGCCTGTTTTGTCCGCTTGGGTCCAGTAGCAGCAGCATTGGATGGACATGGAGGAGGGATTGCCTTAGTAAGTCATTCACATACAACTGAAGGACTAGACCTTGTACTCGACCTAACAGGAGCTTGTTTGTCTTGTGGGGCTGCCCCTGGGACCTTGTCAGGAGTTAAAGAAGACCTTGAGGCCGATGAAGAAATATCGCTAATAAAATTCAGTGTTGCCTTATTGGATACATTCGATGACTTGGGAAGAGAGTTCATTCTAGCCCATGGAAATGTGGATTTTGTGTGAATCTATTCAATGCACAGTTTGATGAAGGGTATTCTTGCCCCTCATCTTGAGAACATGCCTACTAGTTGCGTACTCAGTATTTCTGACCTACACGTTTCAGTGGAGGGCACTACGGTCATCAAGGGTTTATCGTTGGAAATTAAGAAGGGAGAGGTTCATGCCCTCATGGGAAGAAACGGGGCAGGGAAATCGACTCTTGCAAACGTATTGATGGGCCATCCATCCTATGAAATTACTCAGGGTAATATTCATTTCAATGGAATTCCTTTGGATGAACTTGAAGTTTTTGAAAGAGCAAGGGCAGGGATGTTCCTTTCATTCCAATATCCACAAGCAATTCCGGGGGTACAAGTTGGTACCTTCTTGAGAAAATCAGTTCAGGCAGTACGCAAAGAGGATTGTCCTACCAATCGTGAGTTAAGAGATGAAATGAAAGTTGCGATGAAAATCCTTGGGGTTGAAAATTCGTTTTTGGGAAGATATGTTAATGACGGTTTTTCAGGTGGCGAAAAGAAGAGGTTGGAAATCCTTCAGATGCTCTTGCTCAAACCCAAATTAGCGATGCTAGATGAAACTGATTCTGGACTTGATATAGACGCTCTTAGGATGGTTGCAGATGGAATCAACAGCATCTCTGATGATGCAGCATGTTTGGTGATTACTCATTATCAAAGACTCCTTGACCATGTTAAACCATCACATGTACATGTCATGATAGATGGTAGAATAGTCAAAGAAGGCGGCCCAGAACTTGCAATTCAAGTCGAGGATAAGGGCTATGATTGGCTTGAGCCAACAAATGCATAGGGGGGATAAATATGAGTCAGGATGCAAGGGATGCTGTTGGTGATTATCGCTATGGTTTTCATGACCCAGAAAATGCAACTATACGCTTTGATTTCGGACTTTCCGAACAAGTAGTCAGGGATATCAGCGAATTGAAGAATGAACCTCAATGGATGACTGATATTCGAGTTAAGGCATTCAAGCACTTCATCTCCCGTCCAATGCCAGATTGGGGAAATAGTGAGATGTTGAATAGCATTGATTTTGAGAAAGTATGCTATTACCTAAAGTCCAGCAAAGGTTCTGAAACTGATTGGGACGAAGTACCTGAAGACATAAAGAACACTTTCGAGAGATTGGGTATTCCTGATGCTGAGCAAAAATGGCTTGGCGGAGTAACCGCTCAATATGAATCAGAAGTGGTTTATCACAGCATCCGTGAAGATTTAGAAGAACAAGGAGTTGTGTTCTTGGACATGGATAGTGGTTTAAGAGAATATGAAGATGTAGTCAAGGAATACTTCGGTAGTGTAGTCCCATATAGCGACAATAAGTTCTCTGCTCTAAATACCGCAGTTTGGTCAGGAGGTTCATTCCTTATCATTCCTGAAGGGGTGCACGTGGAAATGCCAGTGCAGGCATATTTCAGAATCAATGCAAAGAACATGGGTCAATTTGAACGGACTTTGATAATCGCAAGACCTGGGAGTAGTGTCCACTATATCGAGGGATGTACAGCCCCAACTTACTCCACAGATTCTCTGCATTCAGCAGTAGTTGAATTAATCGCTGAAGAAGGATCGCATATTAGATATTCAACCGTCCAAAACTGGTCAACCAATGTCTATAATTTAGTGACCAAGCGTGGGGTTGCTTACCGAAACTCAACAATTGAATGGGTTGATGGCAATATCGGTTCTCGCTTGACAATGAAGTATCCTGCTGTCATCTTAAAGGAAGAGGGCGCCCATGCAGAAGTCATATCCGTAGCATATTCTGGAGAGGGACAGCACCAAGATGCCGGCAGTAAGGTCCATCATTTAGCACCTAATACTACCAGTAGAATTCTAGCAAAATCGATATCTAAAAACGGAGGCCGTTCTTCTTATCGTGGATTAGTCAAAGTTTCACCGAAAGCGCATAATTGTAAAGTGAGTGTTGTATGTGATGCTTTGTTGCTCGATGAAGATAGCCGCTCAGATACTTATCCAACAATGGAGGTATCCAACCAAAGTTGTGTCGTTGAACACGAAGCAAGCGTTTCCAAAGTCTCAGGTGAACAATTATTCTACTTGATGAGTCGAGGACATACTGAAGAGCAAGCAATGGGGATGATTATCAACGGTTTCTTTGAACCTTTCACCAAAGAACTTCCATTAGAATATGCTAGTGAACTGAATAAGTTACTGGAAATGGAAATGGAAGGCAGCATTGGATGAAGTGCGGGTGGGCTCATGAGCAAGTCATTCTATGAAACATTGGAGATTCCATCTCAGGCTATCCATGCATGGAAGTATACTCCTTGGAAGAAACTTCATCCAACTGGAAAATTAAATGAAGTACCAGATGACTTCTTAGAAGCCGAAGTAACTATTTCGATGATGAATGGGTCAGAACTAGAATCTGGAATCTCACTCACCAAAACGGTTTCAAATGGTAATTCATCATTTCAGCACGACGATAAAGCAGTGGCATTTTTACTGGCTGCTTGTGACGGCAGCACTTGGAAATTAGACATCGAAGAAAACACCATTATTACAAGCCCAATACATGTGTCCATTAGAGCAAGCGGCCATTTAGCAATTAGTCATATTCAAGTTGAAGTTGGAAATAATTCTGATGTCGAGATAATGTGGTCGCTCTCTGGAGAAGCAGGTTGGTTTGGATTACTAAGAGAGGGCACCACCGGTCATGGCAGCCATTATCACGAAGGAATGGAACAGGCATTATCACCATTCAGTACTATTCTTAGGGCAGAATCTTGGAATATAGGAAGGGATTCAACAACGACTTCAAGTCTCCTGTCGCTGGGTGGAGAATTGGTTCGCAGCGACTTAAGAGGAAGTCTCAGTAAAGGTGCGACTTACAAACAATTCATTGCCAGTAACGGCAAAGGAAGTCGAAAGGATAACCACCATTTGCAACTAACTCACCCAGTAGGAAATAATCAAAGTGAATTAATTATCCACAGTTCTTGTGATGACAAAAGTAGAGCAATATCGACAGGTAAATTGACGATAGCCAAGGGTGCTGATGGAAGTGATGCAAGTCAAATATTCAAGAATCTCCTGCTCTCTGAAAAAGCAAGGGCGGATTCGATTCCTGAGTTGGAGGTATTGGCTGATGACGTCAGTGCCGCACATGGAGCCGCAAGTGCTCCACTTGATGCCAACCAAATGTTTTACTTAATGAGTAGAGGCTTGGATGCGGAAGAATCTGAAGGACTAATCGTCAATGGATTTCTTGTTGCCGCCTTCAAAAATTCACCTCGTGATTCGATAAGTGATTGGTTAAAAGGCAGGCTTACAATACATTTAGATTGCAATTTACTGGAGTAGTTAAGATGGCGTGGTCTAGTGATGATTGGCCCGAGCCAATTGCCCTTTCTGTAGAAGATGCACGCAACGACTTCCCCATCCTAAAAAGGAAAGTCGGAGATGGAAAGCAACTAATCTATTTAGATAATGCTGCTACTACACAAAAGCCTCAGCAAGTGATTGATGCAATGAGTGAATATTACCGCAATAACAATGCCAATGTTCACAGGGCCGCCCATACCTTGGCAAGTGAGGCTACAACTGCTTACGAGGAAAGCCGATTGAAACTCAAACATTGGTTTGGAGCAACGCAATCACGTTTGGTCTTCACCAGTGGAACAACCGAAGCCATCAATTTAGCAGCTCATGCATGGGCAAGAACAAATCTTGCTGAAGGAGATGTAATTGTTTTAACTGAAATGGAACACCATGCCGATATTGTTCCATGGCAAATGTTGGCTAAGGAAAAAGGAGTTGAACTTCGCTGGACTCCATTTGATTTGGAGACTTTTGAACTTGATATGGATGCATTTGCAATTGCGGTAAAGGGGGCAAAACTTGTTGCTTGTGTACATACTTCCAATGTACTCGGAGTTAGAAATCCGATAGAGGAAATAATACATCTAACTCATGAAGCAGGTGCAAAATTAATCCTTGATGCAGCCCAAGCGGCCCCTCATGATCGCCTCAACTTTGAAGGATTAGGTGTTGATATGTTGGCAATATCTGCCCATAAGATGGGTGGACCAACCGGTATTGGGGCTCTAATAATAAATGAATCAACATTCCAGCAAATGGAACCATTCATGGGCGGTGGAGATATGATTAGAGAAGTTCATTTGGATTATTCTACTTATCAAGAAAACGAGCATATGTTGGAGGCTGGTACTCCTAAAATAGCCGAAGCAATAGGTTGGGGAGCAGCCATAGATTGGATGGCACAATGGGATATTGATAGTGTACATCAACATGGGCTATTTTTGGCCCAAAAAACCGTTGCTGAATTGCGAAAAATCCCAGGTATGAAAATTTACGGAAGACATGCAGAAGGTGATGGCGCAGTGGTATCATTCTTGCATGAAAGTCTACATGCAAATGATTTAGCGTCATTTCTAGATGCAAGAGGTTTCGCCATTAGAACCGGCCATCACTGTGCTCAACCATTATTGAGAAAATTCAATATCGCTGCAACAAATAGGGTTTCATATTGGCTCTACAATACAGAGCATGAGGTAGATGAATTCATTTCTGCAGTAAATGAGATTTGTAATAAGTATGCTTGAGTGGTTTTGATTATGGCAACAACAGAATGGCCTGAGAAATTATTAGAAATTATCGAGGATTTTTCCGCCGCTTTCGATACTTCAGAGCGCTATGAAATGCTCTTTGAATTAGCAGATGATGTTGATGAATTACCGATATCAGAATGGACTCCATCAACCAAAGTTCATGGTTGTCAATCTGAAGCACATGTATTAGCATGTTTGAATGAGGATGGAACTTTTCATCTTCGAGGGGCTGCAGATTCTAAATTAGTTCAAGGATTGATTTCAATCACCGCTATCGCTCTTGAAGGCCTAAGCCTAGCAGAAGTAGCAATATTTTCACCTACATATGTTGAGGAAATGGGGTTGAAAGAAGCATTATCTCCTTCAAGGGCTAATGGTTTTCTAAACATGTTCAAGAAGGTGCAGCAAGAAGCAGCATTATTGGGGGAGTAAATATGGTTGACGAGGAAATGGTCAAAGAATCGATGCAATCTGTAGTTGACCCTGAATTAGATATCTCAATAGTAGAACTTGGCTTGGTATATGCTGTTCGGTTTGAGGATAAGAATGAAGGGATTCACGCTGAGGTAGATATGACTTTGACTTCACCAGGCTGTCCAATGGCTGCTGAAATAATGGCTGCTGCTCATCTGGCTGCTCTATCAACTGAAGGTGTTGATAGTGTTCACATTAATTTGATTTGGAGTCCGAGGTGGGACGCTAAAACTCATGCTTCTGAAGATGCCTTGATGGATATGGGCATTTGGTAAACCCATCCGCATCCTCGCTGAAGGGTCAATGCATAAGTGGTATATCGTTGTCTCAAGGGCTATGAGCGCAGTTCCACCTTCGGCCCTTGCCCCTATTCTTGGTGCCTTAACTTTAGCAATAATGGTAGCATTGGTAATTCGCCGCTTCAAAATGCCCTACACCATTGCATTAGTGATTGCGGGTTTGATACTTGGTTTAATGTCGAGATTTGACAACCTCTTTCAAATTGAATTATCTGGAATCCTATCGGCTTCAGTCATCCTTTACCTGATATTACCACCACTGTTATTTGATGGAGCGAGTAAGTTATCATTTTCTTCTTTCAAACAAAATTGGCGGTTGACTACTCTCTTAGCAGTTCCAGTTGTGCTACTATCAATGTTTGTCATTGGCCTAATCATTTGGTGGTTAGTTTGGGATGCCCGTCAAGAAATGTTGCTATTTGCATTATTGTTAGGGGCGGTCCTAGCACCTACTGACCCAGTGAGTGTTCTTGCATTATTCAAGGAATGTGGTGCACCCCACCAGTTGAGTACCATTGTCGAGAGTGAGTCGCTCTACAATGATGGTACAGGCGTCGTCCTTTTTCAGGTAATGGCAGCATTAGTTGTTGCAGATTTATCTGGGGCCTCAACAGGTATCCAAGGAATCTTGGTTGAAGGAAGTCTAATGTTCCTTCAAATGGTCATTATAGGTTCAATTATCGGCGCAATATTTGGCTTTGCTGCTAATCAAGCATTAGTATGGACGCGCAACCATTTACTGGAAGTCACCATAACAGTAGCAGTTGCATTTGGCTCTTTCCTAATGGCTGAAACTTACCATGGAAGCGGAGTAATTGCAGTAGTTGTGGCAGGAATGATGGTTGGAAATATTGGTAAGTTGAAAGCGATGACTCCTCAGGCAAGAGTTGGCTTGGACCACTTTTGGGAGATGGTTGCTTTCTTGATGAATAGCGTGCTATTCCTCTTAATCGGCTTTGAAATGATGAATAGGCTTTCACCTTCATCCAATGCCTTCTTCATGGTCATCATTGGAATCTTTGCTGCGACGGTAGCAAGACTGGCAGTTTATCCAATGTGCGAATTGGTTACCCGCTGGAGTCCTGATTCAGACATCCCCAAGCCTTGGAGACATGTCATTTTCTGGGGTGGCCTAAGAGGTAGTATTCCTTTGGCACTGATGCTAATTTTGCTTGACCAATGGATCCTTCATCCTAATGCAGATGTAGCGGCCAATCTACCGTCTGGCGTCTATGATGATATGTTGCTGATGGCATCGGGAGTTGTCATCTTCACTCTAATTGTGCAAGGAATGACCATCACTCCGCTGATGAATAAGTTGGGATTAGGCAAGGAATCTGATGGTAATAGTGAAAAATTCGAGATTGCAATTGCTACTCTGATGTCTAGTGGGGCTGCATTGATTGAATTAGAGAGGATGCATAAGATGGGCATTGCTCCTGAAGAACAGTTGCTTGAGGCAATCAAGAAAGAGAAGAAACAAATCTCCGAATCCAAGGAATTACTTCAGGAGTTAAATGAAGATAAATCATTCAAAGAGAGATTGCAAGGAAGACTAGATGCGCGACTTTTGGCGATTCGCCAAAGAGCAGTTGATGATGCAGAACGACAAGGTCTAATTTCTGAGCATACCAGTCATGATTTGAGATGGAAATTGGACACTGACTTAATTATTCTTCTTGAGGAAAGTGGCTTGATGGGCGAAGTTCCGTTGCCACAAGCGAGTGAGGGTTGAGGTTTTCACTAAAAGCAAAAAAGCAACGAAAACGTCAACCTTAGCGTGCGCTGAACATCAAAAAGCAATACAGCCGCGCACGCGACAGGTTTTCAATCTGGATCATAATCAATAATCGAAGCTAACCAATACTCGGCATCACGTCTTGAAGTTCCTTTTCTTCTAGCAATATCCATTACTTGTGTTTCATCAACCCGATTAATAGCAAAATAATGAGCCTCAGGATGTGCCAAATATATCCCAGATACTGAAGCAGCAGGGTAAGTAGCAAATGAATCGGTTAGAATAAACCCATGGTTTTCTGCTTCAAGCAAGTCAAACAATAATCTCTTCTCGCTATGGTCAGGGCAGGCTGGATAGCCGAAAGCCGGTCTTATTGAGCGATAATCCTCTTTCAATAGAGTCTGTAAATCGGTATCATTACTATCTCCGAATCCCCAAGATTTTCTGGCCCTTGAATGTAATAATTCTGCACTTGCTTCTGCCAACCTATCAGCAATGGCTTTTGCCATTATCGAAGAATAGTCATCTTTTTCTGCTTCAAACTGCTTGCACATTTCTTCAGCACCATGTACCGAAACCGCGAAGGCGCCAATATGATCTCCATCTGGGCAAATAAAATCTGAGAGTGAATAATTTGAGGATTTTGAGTGGTCCCTCTGTTGACGCAGCATGACAAATGTCCCAAGTTTAGAGTCCCCTGTCGTCGATTGGACATGAATATCATCACCATCTGAATATGCCGGCCAAAATCCTCTGATGGCCTTAATTTGCATCAATTTATCAGCGATTATATTATCCAACATTTCCTGTCCATCTTCGAATAATTCTCGAGCCACTTCACCCTTTTCGACATCCTCTAGAATTGCCGGATATTTTCCTTTTATCTGCCAGGCAGTGAAGAAGAAAGTCCAGTCGATGTATGTTGATGCTTCTTCTAAACTAATTTCTTCAACTACTAATCCTAGTTTATCGGGGGTTGGCATCGTTGAATCATCAAAAACTAGGCTTGGAGCCCTTGCCTTTGCTTTGTCAAGGCTGAGTAATGGGTTAGACATTTTCTTTTGGTGAAGTGCAGTTAATCGTGCTTCTTCTTTTTCTAATTTAGCGTTGAATTCAATCCTTCTGACATCATCTAAGAGATTTGAAAGAATCCCAGATACCAAAGATGCATCCTTGACATGCACTACTTCATGCTGATATTTTGGAGATATTCTGACCGCTGTATGCTGCCTTGAGGTGGTTGCACCACCAATGAGTAGTGGAGTTTTCATATCTCTGCGTTGCATTTCTGCTGCCACTCTCATCATCTCATCAAGAGATGGAGTGATTAGGCCTGAAAGGCCAATGAAATCGGCCCCAACTTCATCTGCCTTTGCCAGTATTTCTTCACATGAAACCATGACACCAAGGTCGTGGACAACATAATCATTGCATTGGAGAACAATACCTACGATGTTCTTGCCAATGTCATGAACATCTCCCTTGACAGTAGCCATAACAACTTGACCTCTGCCTTTGTGCACATCACCTTCTTTTTGCATGAATGGTTCAAGATAAGCGACGGCTCTTTTCATGACCCTAGCACTCTTCACAACTTGCGGTAAGAACATCTGTCCCGAACCGAATAATTCACCAACCACGGCCATTCCAGCCATCAATGGCCCCTCAATAACTTGCAGAGGCTCTTGCAATATTGCCAAAACTTCTGCTGCATCGGCTTCTACGAATTCTGAGATTCCATTTACCAATGAATACGACAATCTTTCCTCAACAGGTAGTGTCCTCCATTGCTGAGTTTCTTCTTTCTTTTCTTGCTTTCCTGAATATTTATTCGCAGAAGCAACCAATCTATCCGTTGCATCATCGCGTTTATTCAATACCACATCAATTGCCAATTGCTGAAGTTCAGGGTCCACATTTTCCAAAATGGTTAGGTGAGCAGGGTTGATAATTGCCATCGATAACCCAGCATCGATAGCATGTTTGAGAAATACAGCATGAATTGCAGCCCTAACTTGATCATTTCCTCTGAACGAGAATGACAGGTTGCTAACTCCTCCACTAACCATTGCACCTGGACACTGTTCTCTTATCGAAGAAGTGGCTTCAATGAAGTTGATGGCATATTCATTATGCTCTTCCATCCCAGTTGCGATTGCTAAGATATTTGGATCATGAATGATATCTGTTGGGTCGAATCCGGCTTCATCGATAAGCAACTGATGTGCTCTTTTTGCAATACTTACTTTTCTTTCAATTGTATCTGCCTGCCCTTCTTCATCAAAACCCATGACGACAACAGCCGCCCCATAGCGGCGGATTTCCTTGGCTTGGCGGAGAAACTCCTTTTCTCCTTCCTTTAGTGAAATGGAATTTACAATTGGTTTTCCTTGAACACATTTCAAGCCGGCTTCGATAACGCTCCACTTGGAGGAGTCAATCATCACTGGAACACAGCAGATATCTGGTTCTGTAGCGATAATATTGAGGAACTTAGTCATCATCAACTCGCTGTCAATTAGGCCTTCATCCATGTTGACATCGAGTATATTCGCACCATTTTTTATTTGGTCTGTTGCAACTTCAACGGCTGCTTCCAAGTCATTTGAGGTAATCAATCTCCTGAATAGAGCCGAACCGGTGACATTGGTTCGCTCTCCGATCATCACCATATTGGAGTCTTTTCTAACGACAAAAGTATCGAGTCCTGCATAACTCGGAAGGCGTTCATGAGTAGGGATTTCACGGGGCGCGATTCCCTTCATTGCCTGTGCAATTGCTTTGATGTGTGTGGGGGTTGTTCCACAGCATCCCCCTACTAAGTTCAACAATCCGTCCTTTGCCAAATGTTGGATGTGAGCAGCGGTGATTTCGGGAGTCTCATCAAAGCCTGAAGGGGAAAGGGGATTGGGTAAGCCAGCATTTGGATAAATGTGGATATTTGTATCAGCAATTCGAGAGAGAGTCTGTAGTTTACCTCGCAACCCAGATGCGCCGAGTCCACAATTCAATCCAACACAGATTGGTTTTGCATGTCTAATAGTCTCCCAGAAGGCTTCGACACTTTGTCCAAATACGGTTCGGTCTCCTCCTTCTTGAATGAAAGTAACCGAGATAATAATCGGTAATTCAATTTCAAGTTCTTCAAAGACATCGAGAGTCGCTTTTATTGCTGCCTTTGAATTCAAAACATCGAATATTGTTTCTATCAAGATAATGTCGGAACCCCCGTCAATCAGGCCTTTTACCTGTTCAACATAGGCTGCATAGACCTCGTCCCAAGTAGAGGCTCGTGATGAAGCATCATCTACATCAGCAGATGCTGAAAGTGTGATATTGGTTGGGCCAATTGCACCAGCAACGAAACAAGACCTACCACTATTTTCAGAACATTCCTCCGCAGCCTCTCGTGCAATCTTAGCCGCAGTGAAGTTCATTTCATAGGCCAAGTGGGAAAGTCCGTATTCAGATTGAGCAATACTTGTGGCGCCGAATGTATTGGTCTCGACAATATCTGCCCCTGCTTCAAAATATTGAAGATGTACTTCCTTGACAACTTCAGGTTTTGTTAGAACAAGCAAATCGTTATTTCCTTTAAGGTCAATTTGATGCTCCTTGAGGGAATCGTTTCTGAAATCCTCTTCCTCAAGGTCATAGCGTTGTAGCATGGTGCCCATTGCACCATCGATGATTAGGATACGTTGAGCGAGTAATTCCTTGAAGGAGGATATACGCGAGGCGTCCATCTCCATCATCCATCATTCAGTACCTGTAGTGTTCAGGCTTGTAGGGTCCAGACTTTGGCACGTTGAGATATTCTGATTGTTCCTCAGTCATTGTGGTCAATTTGCAGCCAATTTTTTCCAAGTGTAATCTTGCAACCTCTTCATCGAGGTGCTTTGGTAAGATGTAAACATCATTCTCGTAAGTTTCTTTGTTCTTCCAAAGGTCCATTTGGGCCAAAGTCTGGTTGGTGAAACTATTGGACATGACAAAACTTGGATGTCCAGTTGCACAACCAAGGTTAACCAAGCGACCTGAGGCCAAGAGGAAGATACAATTTCCAGCAGGGAAAGTGAACTTGTCAACTTGAGGCTTGATGTTTAGGCAATCAACATCTTCTCGTGCTTCCAAGGCATCGACCTGAATTTCATTGTCAAAGTGACCAATGTTGCAAACAATTGCTTGGTCCTTCATCGCTTCCATATGCGATAGGGTGATGACATCCTTGTTCCCAGTGGTAGTAACATAGATGTCTGCAGTTCCTAATGTATCTTCGACAGTCTGAACATAAAAGCCTTCCATTGCTGCTTGAAGAGCACAGATTGGATCAATTTCAGTTACGATGACTTTTGCTCCCATTGCCTTCAATGCCTGTGCAGAGCCTTTTCCGACATCTCCGTAGCCACAAACAACAGCAGTTTTACCTGCAATCATAACATCGGTAGCACGCTTTATTCCATCGATAAGTGACTCACGGCAGCCGTATAGATTGTCGAACTTTGACTTCGTAACCGAGTCATTAACATTGATTGCTGGGAATAATAGGGAACCAGTTTTCACCCATTGATAGAGCCTGTGAACTCCAGTAGTTGTTTCTTCAGAAACTCCCTTGCACTCTTCTACAACAGATTTCCAATATGATGGCCTTTCGGAATGAATTTTCTTGAGTAAATTTTTGATAACTTGTTCTTCATGGTTGGAGGTTGCTTCGTTAACCCAGTTAGAGCCATTTTCTAATTCATAGCCACGGTGAAGGAGAAGTGTCGCATCTCCACCATCGTCGACGATTAGTTGAGGTCCAAGTCCATTTCCATGGTCAAGCGCTTTGAATGTACAATCCCAGTATTCTTCCAAAGTTTCTCCCTTCCAAGCGAATACTGGAACTCCAGTTACTGCGATAGCGGCTGCAGCATGGTCTTGAGTAGAGTAAATATTGCAACTTGCCCAACGTACTGTTGCGCCCAGTTCAACTAGGGTTTCAAGAAGCACTGCGGTTTGAATTGTCATATGCAGTGAGCCGGTTACACGCACTCCAGCCAAAGGCTTCTCCGGCGAATATTTAGCACGAACTGACATTAATCCAGGCATTTCATGCTCTGCGATGTCAATTTCTTTACGACCCCAGTCTGCAAGGCTGATATCAGCCACTTGGTAATCTTCTATCTGCAAATTATCCTCCTCCATCAACATTGAATCAGTCCTCACTGGTTTTGCAGAATAGCAATTTTTGCTTGGTCAAGAGCTTCCCAACTGAATCCACCATCGTCCTCTGGAACTCTTCCAAAGTGTCCGCCAGCAGCGGTTCGCTTGAAGATTGGTTTGAGTAGCCCGAGTTCTGAAATAATTGCTGCTGGGCGGAAATCGAAGGCTTTGGCCAAGCGCTCTGAAATTTCGGAGTCAGGAATAGTTCCTGTGCCAAATGACTCCACTCTGATGCTGATGGGTTCTGCAACTCCAATTGCATATGCAAGTTGGATTTCGCATCTCTGTGCAAGTCCTGCAGCGATAATGTGTTTTGCAGCCCAACGCGATGCATAGGCTGCTGACCTGTCTACTTTACTTGGGTCCTTGCCGCTAAATGCACCTCCACCATGGCGCCCCATTCCACCATAAGTGTCAACGATAATCTTACGACCAGTTAGGCCTGCATCTGCATGAGGTCCACCTTTTTCGAAGCGTCCTGTACCATTTACAATAACATTAGTTTCTTCATCCATTAATTGAGATGGGATGACCTTGTTGATGATGTGTTCGACAACTTGGCTCTGGAAATACTGTTGTTCTTTGGACTCATCTCCATCAAACATACCGAGTAGGTCATCGTGTTGAATTGCAACAACAATTGTCTCACAGCGAATAGGCTTTCCTTCTGCAGAATACTCAATTGTTACTTGGCTTTTGGCATCAGGCCTTGCCCATTCAAGGGTCCCATTCAGACCAGCAGCGCTTAGAGCCATTGTCAATCTTTGACTGAGTAATATTGGCAGAGGCATGTAAAACCCCTTCAACTCATCCCATGATTCACTTTCATCTGTTGCATATCCAAACATCAGACCTTGGTCGCCAGCCCCTTGAGATTCAAACATACCTTCTCCTTCGTTGACTCCTTGTGAAATATCTTCTGATTGCGAACTGAGAAAAAGTTGAACTTTACAACTTTCACTATCGTTTGCGCACATTCCATAATCATGGCTTGTATAGCCGATTTCGCTGGCAGTTTTACGGGCGATTGCCTCGTAGTCGACTGTGTGTCCGCCATGAATGGAAACTTCTCCCGCTATAACGATATGAGAACCATCATCCATTGCCTTGACTAATGTCTCAACCGCAACCCTCGCACTAGGGTCTACGGAAAGGCAAGCATCTAGAATTGCATCTGAAATATTATCGCACAATTTGTCAGGATGCCCAGCAGCAACGGATTCAGAAGTAAACAAGTGGCCTTGACTCATAGACCCGCCGACTTGACAAGTGCTTATCAAGACCTTGCCGGTATTTCCTCCTCTATATACGTTGAACACCCTTCAATAAAGAAGTAATTGGCGTGAGATTATTCATGCTAAATAAGTGGATACATGGCACTCCATACTCTTCTAATCCCTTAAATTGAGAAATTGCATGCTTGATTCCGATTTCCGTCGCCTCAAAATCATTTTCACATCTCTGAATAATACTACACAAGTCAGCAGGCATTTTTGTATGAAAAATTTCAGGTAATATTTCGACTTGTCTTTTACTGGTGATTATTTTTAGACCTGGGATAATAGGTATTGTAATTCCTGCATTTCTTGCTCTTTCAACAAAATCAAAGTATACCTGATTATCAAAGAACATTTGAGTAATGATGAAGGAAGCGCCAGCATTTACTTTATTCCTCAAATTTTGAATGTCAACATCTAAACTAACCGCTTCACGGTGTTTTTCGGGATAGGCTGCAACTCCGACTACAAAGGAAGTTGATTTTGCTTCTTTGACATCTTCCATGTATTCACCCATGTTCAAGCGCATTACTTGGTCAACGAGTTCAGAAGCATAACGGTGTCCGTCTCGGTGATGTTTGAATTCAGCATCCCCCTTTTTGGGGTCGCCTCTTAATGCAAGAATCGTATCCAATCCTAAATAATCCAAATCTACAAGAAAATCTTCTGATTCAAATGATGAGAAACCACCACAAATAACGTGGGGTATGACTTTCAAACCATATTGAAATTTTAACATTGCACATACTCCAATGGTGCCAGGTTTCTTACGATTCCAAATCCTACTTTCATTTTCTTCAACTTTGAAGGCCTGATGATACGTTACACTGACAAAGGCAGGTTTCCATGGTTTCAAGCCCTCAAAGAATGAATGAATTGCATCCAGTCCGAGTCCTCTATTTGGAGGTAGAATCTCTAAGGATACTGGAATACGATCGTGAATCTTATTCAAAAAATCTAATCCTGAGTCCATTTTTTCACCTCAACGTCTCGTAATGATGGTTAGAATATCGCCATCTTTAAGCAAATGATCCAGCCCTACTCTTTGCCAATCAAATTTAGCAGATGGGCCCTTCACTCTGCCAAATCTGAACTTTCTGACAAAGTCTCGGTGCAGGTTATTGCACACATCCTCCACTCTGCTTGTATCTTTGATAATGAGTGGCTCTTCCATATCAGCCTCTTGGCCTTGTGGTTTAAGAAATACTCGCATAAAGCCGAGGTTATCATAGATAAAATCCTTCAACTCCTCAAGGCCATCACCCTTGAATGCGGAGATTCTCATCAGTGGCCAGCCCTTTGGTAGCATATTTTCCATATGTACCAACTGTTCTTCTTTGGCGATATCGATTTTATTAATTGCAACAACAGCCTTCGAATAAATTCTATTGCCTGCTAAGATATCAACAATTTGGTCGGCTGAGACATCCGTTCTCAAGGTGACGATTGCTGACGTATAACCGAACTCACGAATGATATCCGAAATTTGTTCGTCAGTTAATCGGGTTTGTTCAACTGTAGTTCGTACATCTATTCCGCCTCTATCTGTACGGCTGATAAAAACAGGAGGTTTTCCTTCATTTAAGCGCATTCCAGCAAGTTCCAATTCTTTGTGTAAAACTCTGAAATGGGCATCTTGAAAGGGGTCAACAATGTACAAGACCATGTCTGATGAACGAATCACATTGAGTATTTCTCGGCCTCGTCCTTTTCCATTTGCAGCCCCTTTTATCAGCCCAGGCAGGTCAAGGATCTGGATTTTAGCCCCTCTATGTTCCATCACACCTGGAATACATGTGAGAGTAGTGAAAGCATATCCTGCAGTTTCGGATTTAGCATCGGTGACCTGGTTGATTAGGGTTGATTTTCCAACCGAAGGGAATCCTACCAAGGCAACGGTTGCATCCCCGCTCTTCTTGACTTCGAAGCCTTTACCTCCGCCGCTGGCTTTTGCGTGGGCGTCGGCTTTCTCTCGAGCCATCTTTAATTTGGCAATCTTTGCCTTCAAGCGACCGACGTGATGTTCGGTGGCCTTATTCTTCTGGGTCTTGTCAATTTCAGTCTGAATGGTTTTAATCTGCTCTTCGATTGTTGCCATAGACACTCCCCCTTGATGGCGTCGGGCTGAGCCATGCACTTCAAGGCTTACACCTGTCTGCCATCAACATGAAGAATCCAGCCTTGGCTTATCTATGGCAGCACATTGTCGATATGTGCAAACCTTATGAGAAAATAATGCTAAAAGTAAAAGACGAAGATGGCTATCATAGACTTCAAACACCAAGTGGACGACCCTTTTCGGCTGTAGCGGTTCAGAAGAAACATGTTGGCCTGTATATGATAGCATTGTATGAGGACTCAACATTGGCAGGACCATTGGAGGGAGCACGAATTGGAAAATCATGTTTGGGGTTTAGGGATGAAAACGACTCTCTCCTCGGTGAGATACCTGCTTATTTAGAACGCTGTCTTGAACATCATGCCTCTAGAGGAGAAATGAACAGCCCTTCCGATTAGGTGAAAGCATCAGTGCACTTGGGCAAAGCGATGGGCATTGACATGGTGGTGCTTCTGATTGACTACAATGCTCTCCAAGAATTATTGTCTCTGGCTACCATCGACCTAATTGGAAAGTTAGAGTCCTCCACCTTGGCAAGACCAATCGCTGACCCTGAAATGGAACGTCAATTTGATATTGATGCTGGGGCTGAAATTCTAGATTTTTTGGAATCTGGTGAATTAGAGTCACCCGAAGGAATGTTGCTACTCGCAAGATGGTCTGCAATTGGAGAATGGGAAGCATGGGAAGGTAGAACTTTCATCTATATCGAAACACTGCTTGGAAGAGAAGTTGAGCATGTCGATGAATTATATGAGCCTGAAATATGGCTTGAATTGATTGAGAATATCTCAACATTTACCAAAAAAGAATATTCCAATGCAGTGGTCATGGACTGGATGCAAAGACGAGAGAAATTAGGAGAGAGTCTTGATGAAAAATCAGACCCACATATTCTACCTACTATGGAAGCGCATCAGCGCAATGCTGAAGGCCTATTTCATGTATTGCAAATGTCAAAAAAAGAGGGCATCGGTTTGCTCTTGGGTAGAGAACATATGCCTGCAAGCAAATGGATGTTGGATGGAAAAAAACTCAAGGACGTTGAGAATTAAGCCAAGTCAATGAAACTTCTAGCCTTTCATGGGTTGGGTGGACTTCGATAATCGCAACAGGTGCATTCACCTCTTCGGCAAATTCTTCTGCTAATTCAACTGGCATTTCAATTCGCAGATTTTCATCATCTCTAAATATCCAATCAGCAGAAATTCCAGTTTCTTCAAGTATTTCTTCGATGTCACTTTCGATCAAAGATGTTGAAGAAAACAATGCTCCAAAGATGATAGTATCATCATCAGTCAATTCCTCATAGGGTCGTAGAGTGTGGCCGGCTCGCCTCTTGAATCTGGCACGTAATTGCCCCGCATCTTTGTATGAGGATGTGCAAAACTTCAAATGAAATCCATATGCTTCTCTCAATAATTCATCATGAACATCTGGGATGCCCAATTCTGCACACATTACTCGATCTCGTAATGCCAAGGATAATTCTGCCGAACCTTCCGCACCTGCAGTCATTTCATTTGAAAGATTGAATCCGCGCAATTCCATTTCAGAATGATTTCCAGTAGTTATTTCTAATTCATTTAGATTGAGGAATTCAATCGGTGCTTTTCTTAATTCCTCAAGTAACTCAAATAGTCTATGCTCTTCATCCGGTTCTGCAGGAATTTCAACTCCGACCACCAATCCTGCATTTTTACAGGCTTGCATCGTCGGTAAGTATTTTTCCAATTCCAACTTCAATAAATGAAATCTAATTTCATCCAAACCTGCTTCAGCAAATGAGGCTGCATGTTCGACAGCAAATGGAATACTGGTATACATGTGAATGTGGTGTTGAGGTCCGAATTCAGCCTTTAATGCCTTTATTGCTTCAATTGTATGCTCTCTTGCCATCAATGGGTCGCCGCCGGTAATTCCAGTTCCAGTCGCATCCATCGCTTTGGCTTCCTCGATGACTTGAGCAAAATCAGTACAAGGGCGTTCATTGGCAAACATCACATCCACCTCCCTTCTGTTTTCAGACAATGGACAGTAATCACACATCCAATGGCAATGCCCAGTTACGAACAACACCAACTTGCTTCCTGTTTGGCATTGAATACAACCGACCGCTTCATTAGCATCTGCTGCTTGAATTCCAGATGGAGAAAGGTCTTGCACAACCCATCGGCGGTGATTGACGTTTTCAAGATGCTGTCAAGCAGAAGCCTGAGTTATTAGCCAGCGATGAAACAACAAATCATCGGTTAACTCGGGGTGGAATGTCAAGGCCATCCTATTTCCATCAAGAATGCCCACAACCTCATCACCTAACCATGCAACCGCTTGGCAACCATTCTCAATGAATCTGGGTGCTCGAATGAAAACTCCAGAGAATTCACTTTCTTCAATAATTCGCACTTTCAATTTAGCCTGAAATGAATCTGACTGGCGACCGAATGAATTTCTACTAATCATGGCATCAACGAATGGCGTCAATTCAAATTCAGGTTGACAGAGTAAAATAGCACCTGCACATGTTCCTAAAACTGGCTTATCTTTATTTTCAATCATCCAATCAAATAATGATTTAAGTAATCCTTTGGATGCTGATGCCAACCTCATGCTGGTAGATTCACCACCTGGTAGAATCAAGGCATCTATTCCCAGCAAAAGGTCACTTGGCCTGCGTAACTCAACAATTTCAATTTCAGAATCAACTTGCAAAAGAGCCTGTGCATGCTCACTCCGTGCACCTTGTAGCATGGCAATGCCGATTCTCAACACAGCCTCTCCGAAGGTGTTCATCCATTCAATGCTATGTGAAATATCAATGGGTGCATTGAAGGACTGAATGCCTCGGGAAGGTAGCATGGATGAATGGGATGGCGAGTCCTGCTTCTTGGTTCCCGGACCTGTAAGGATGAATTCCCGAGTTCTTACTGCGATGTCCGCCCCTGTAATGACGGCACGAGGACCTGAATACAAATCAGTGATGGCAGAACTAAACTATCTCCTAAGATTAGCCTTCAACCTCAGCCTATCTTCCCAAGAAAGAGGGCGACAATCTTGGACTGGAGAAGATGGATACAGTGTCATCGTTGTCTCTGGGAGCGGTACAGCTGCAACTGAAATGTCGATAGCCAACCGGTTTCGAAAAACTGACAAAGTACTCGTTCCAAGCAATGGAAAATTTGGAGAACGAGTAGCACAAATCACTGATGTATTTGCAAATTGCGTTCATCTCAAATACGATTGGGGAAAGGCATTCGACCTTGATGAAATAGAAAGCCATCTACAAAGTGGTGAATACGAAGCCTTGGCTTTTTGCCATAATGAAACGAGCAGTGGAATCACTCAAGATGTCGCAGCATTGTCAGAACTCTGTACAAAATATGACGTAGGCTTACTTTTGGATGCCATAACCAGCGTTGGTGGAATACCAGTACACCCCGAAGAGTGGAATGTAGAGGCGATTGTCATGGGAGCGCAAAAATGCAGTGCAGGTCCAAGCGGAGTAGCAGCAATCGCAGTTAGCGAAAAATGGATTGAAGAGGCACAAAAGAGGAAACAAGATGGTTCCGCAAACCCCTCTTATTATCTCGATATTCATGCAGCCCTCAAAAAAGGGGGAGACGACCAAACTCCTTGGACTCCAGCGATTAACCTAACATTAGGTTGGTGTGCAGCACTGCGAACTTTGGCTGAAGAAGGATTGCAAAAGCGTTGGCAAAGGTGTGAAACTATGGCCACAGGAGTCCGTTCATTATTCAACAGCCTCGGTTTCGAACTATTAGCAGATGAAAAGCAGCGCTCAAATACAGTAACGGCGATTCTTTATCCCAAAGGAATTGATGATTCATGGCGCTCAAAACTTCAATCTGAATACAAGACCTTTGTGATTGGGGCTCAAGACCACTTGAAAGGAAAAATGTTCAGAATCGGCTCGATGGGAGAGACTCCGATTGAGGAAATGATCGAAGGCTGTAAGAGAATGATAACCTGCTTCAATGAGATGGGATTGGACCTACCAATTAGCGAAGTTGAGAGTCATTTCGAGAGGTGAAAGAATGGAGATGATTCCACCTGCCCCTGAAGTAATCCCTGAGCCGGCAATCCTAGTCCTCGGCAGGTTCCAACCCCTGCACAAAGGGCATACTTTTTTACTTAGAAAAGCCATTGAATTTAGAGATGAACATCACCCCTCAACAACCTTCAGAATCATGGTTGGCTCTTCAAATATTGAGCAATCTCCCGAAAACCCATGGACATGGGAAGAAAGAGTTGAATTACTGCAGATTTGGCTAAAATCCGAGCAAGTTAACCATTCCGAAGTATTAGCAGTTCCAGATTTAGGAGACCCACAAAATTGGGTTAGTCATGCAGAGAATTGGCATGGCAAGTCGGGAATCCTAGTCAGTAGTAATGATTCAACAACTACACTTTACGAAGAATCCGGATGGCAGGTTCATACAGTTTCATTAACTGAAAGAGATACCTTTGAAGGTTGGAGAGTGCGTCAAAATCTATTGATGCTAAGCACTCTTAACAATCCAGATGCCTTGAAGGAAGTTATGTCAATTACCCTCGAGCCAATAATAATCGATTGGTTATTGGAAGATGATTTCAGAATAAGGCGGCTTGCCTTCCTTGGGCCGAAAGTAGAGCACGTTGGTTAAGAAGAAACTACAACCTTCGCCGCTCTCAACAAGCGTTCTTTGAACATATAGCCTGGCTCTATGACATCGATTATTGTACCAGCAGGATACTCGTCTGTTGCAGGAATTGTTGTCAATGCCTCATGATTTTTAGGATTGAATGCCTTTCCTTTGGATTCCATCGCCGCGACTCCAGATGCCTTCAATTCCATCCAAGTCTTGTCGCGAAGTAACTTCAAACCATCAAGGACTGGTTTGATTTCATCTGAAACTTCAGTAGGAATATTCTCCAATGCTCTATCAACATCATCGATAACTGTGAGCATTCGACGGGAGAGGTTCATGCTTGCATACTGAATCAATTCTGATTTCTCTTTTGCAAGACGGCGTTGAACATTCTGAATTTCAGCATCACGATAGCCAATTTCCTTTTCAGCGGCCTCGGCTTTTGCTTCTGCAGTGGCAATTAATTCTGCGGGTGTTGGTTCTACGACCTCTTCGATG
Organism: Candidatus Poseidoniales archaeon; assembly: GCA_012959275.1. GTDB lineage: Archaea > Thermoplasmatota > Poseidoniia > Poseidoniales > Poseidoniaceae > UBA226. Next base: position 5,397 of record DUDM01000058.1, on the reverse strand, counting down.
ACCTCATCTTCTTCAACGCTATCCTCGGCTTCCGCGCTTTTGTCTTCAGTCATCGAGCCGCCGTGCAGGGTCTCATTCTTGAATCCCACCATTCAAAGTGATTCAATTTCATTATCATGAAATAATTCAGGATGAGGCGTAACTCCTTTACGAAAACCAGGTTTACTACCTCTCGGTCTAAATGCCGAACCTTTCATTGCCTTCAACAATCTTTTCGTAAATCTCCAAATTTTGGCAATTGATTTCAAAGGATGTCTAATGACCCAAAGTGGATTAATCAATTTCGGTATCGGCCATTTCAACTGTTTGATAATTCCCTTTGGAATATCCTCCCCACACCCATATACAGCGGGTCGTCTATTTTTTGGCATGAAATATGTTCCAAATATCATATCCCAAATAGGCAAGAAGGTAGAGTAATTTGTCCAAATCGCATCCGCTTCATTGGTGTGGTGCCAATGATGAAATTCTGGTGTAATGAAAAGCCGATGAAGAGGCTTTAATTTCCATCTGACATTTGCATGTAAAAACAAACCGAGTAAAATTTGGAGAACAACAAAGATTCCGGTCAATTCAGCAGTAAATCCGGCTGCTATCAAAAAGAAAAATGCTGGCGCCAATAAGGTTCCATCGAATGGATGGCCTCGGAATCCACTTACCCAGTCCAATGTCTCGGTAGAGTGGTGGATTGCATGAAACTTCCACAAGAAATCTATTTCGTGATAAAATCGATGAGTCCAATAAACCGCAAAATCAAACAACAAAAATCCAACATAAGGGGCTATTTCAACTGGAATTTTTGCAACTAATGGCCGTATCAGCAAACCTGGAACCCAAGCAAAACTCAGCACTCCAATGACAATAACAACAGCAGCAGTAGCAACTCCCATCAAAGGGGTGGCAATAGCATATCCGATGTCTGTTCCTAATTCAGGTCGGCGAATCCTCTGGCCCTTATGGCGAGGGAATAATTTTTCAAAAGGCACAACAGCGATGAATAATACAATTAAAACAACTAATCCTTCTTGAGAGTAATACAACCCACCTGCAACCAAAAGCATTGCCAATAACCGGATCAAGTAGCGCTTTGGCCAAGAGTCTAATTCCTCATCAGGAAAATCTTCTTCAGGGATTATTTGACCGTGCTGGACTTTCCAAGAATCGGGCAACTCAATCGCCAATTTAGGTGGGGCCACAAATTCCTGTTGATTGCAGCACCTTTCAAGTTGTTTGAGCATTGAGTATTAATCTTTGAAATTGATGAAAGCACCGACTGCCAACAAAGTCACCCCGAGGCATAGGCTACATCCGCCACCAACAAAGGCAAGCAATAAACCGCTACCAGCAAGTTCCCAGACGGTGGACTCAAGACCCTTGAAGAAAACAAGGTTATCGACGATGACAACTTCTCCGGTAGAATTGAAAAACAACTTTACATTACTTGCATTTTCAATTTGACCTATACTATAGTGTGCATAATCCTTACAATCTTCAACAGTATCATCTGGGTTGGAATCTTCACATTCCTCGGCTCTAAAAACGCTTAAATTTGCCTCGGAAATTGAGATATTAAAAATTTCAGAATCTTGACTTATGGCCACACCATAGCTCTTTTCTGGGTCAAGAGAAATGCTTTCATTAATTTCACCAGTGCCTTGCCAGATGATGGCATCGTCGATGTCAGATTGAACTTCAGATACCCAAACTTCGGGGTCGTCTTCAACCGAGGTGAAGCCTGAGATTCCAAGCACAATTCCGAGCACGAATACTGCTACTCCAATCAACAAGAGGATTTTTCCTGTACTACTTTTTTCTGGTTGCACCTGAATTTGGTGGAAGGTAGTAGTTGGGTCGGGGTGGATGCCGGGCATGAGTGGTGTTCCTTGGTAACTGTATTTTATAAGTCCTGAGAAATACTCAAATACTCACAGTATGAACCAATATTATGAGTTATCTTTTTCAACAGAAAGATTCCAGCCAGCCGACCGCATTAGTTCTCATTATCTTGATGCTGTTTTCGAGTATCGCCGCCTCAATGCCTCAGGCGTTGCCCGATGCCGAAGAATCACTTTCAACCAGTGGGCGAACTGGAAATGAAACTATCAATGTCACAATCGGTTCTGATTCATATGAGTGGAATACATCTGCCAATGCTTCGATAACCTTGAGCGGCCTGAGTTCTACAGTCTCTTATGACATCGAGTGGAAGGTCTGTTACAGAAGTAACTCAGGTGTGATGTATTTCAGCGACTGCAACTATAGACAACTCCGTGAGGAGACTTGGAATCAGGTCAATCAGTCCTATGACTACACGTACATCGGAGGAAACATCACCGTTCCTTCTGGTGTCTCAAGCCACTCGACAAGTGTACAGTTCGAACCATCCTACAACACCTCCTACTACAGTAGTCGGTATGGATTCTACATCGTCGCAGAACTGCGCACCTCAGGTTATGACCTAGATGATGCCAGCGATTCCTTCACCTATGGTCATTATGGGTCTGTCTACATCAACGACTACAGCCAACACAGTGGAGATGTCGTTCTTGGTGATACTAAAACGTTTGAGATTGAATCCTGTGGATTCCGGTATTATTCTGCAATGCACACTACAACATGGGAATTGGTCAACGATGACACCGGCGCACAAGTCAACAGCAGCAGTCACGACAACTGGACCGCCAACAATTGCAGAACCAACAGCTGGGTCAACATCTTCACCCAAGCCAACGGGTCCAACGGAACCAATGGAAGCAGCGGAACTTGGGATTGGGGACCCACTGGTGCTGGCAACTTCACGCTCTGGGCCAATCTCAGCCATGCTGGGGTGCAGACCGACTCGGAGAACCAATCGTTCAGGGTAATGATACTGGGAATCGATGACAACTCCACCATGAACATGACCACCGAGATTGGTTCACCTGGAGATGGCCTTGCATGGGCCAACTTATCCTTTGCTGAACAAGATGTGGATGAATGGTATACTGTAGCATGGAACTTGACTGATCCAAATGGACAAGAGATAGATTCGGATGATTTCGGTTGGATGGCGATATCGAACAGTTACAGCAGGGAATTACCCTTCACAAATCTCGATGAAGGCACATATTGCGTTGATGCCACACTCTATGTCGGAACCGATTATGTTCAGGCTACTAATCAATCGTGTTTCACGATAGAACTCCCTGATATTGATGGAGATGGGGTGCCGGACCTAGATGATTGGTGCGCTAACACAGCTGCTGGCGAGACCGTTGATGTGAACGGTTGTGCCGAGTCTCAGAAGGATGATGATTCGGACGGAGTGATGAATGATGTTGACTTGTGTCCAGATACTGTTCAAGGCTCAACAGTTGATGCAGTTGGTTGCTCAGACAATCAACTCGATGATGATGGCGACGGTATCTCAAATCTTGAGGACCTGTGTCCTGGCACACTTGCGGGAGAAACAGTGGATGCAGATGGTTGCTCAGGTTCACAATTGGATGATGATAGTGATGGTGTGAGCAACGATGTTGACCTTTGTCCCGGAACTGTCACTGGAGCAACTGTCGATTCTGATGGCTGTTCGCAGCAGCAACTGCTTGATTCAGATAATGATGGTGTGGACAATCAAGACGACTTGTGTGCAAATACACCTGGAAATGAAGTTGCAGACTCCAATGGATGTTCACCTTCTCAACTTGATTCAGATGATGATGGAGTTAACGATGCAGATGATCAGTGTCCAGAGACTCCTACGGGAGCGACGGTTGACTCAGATGGCTGTCCTTCCTCAGTGTTGGATAGTGATGGTGATGGAATAACGGATATCGATGATATGTGTCCCAATACTGTTCAAGGTGCAATCGTGGATACTGATGGTTGTGCAGAGGACCAATTGGATGATGATGAAGATGGTGTGATGAATAATGTGGACCTTTGTTCTGGAACCGATGTTGATGATAGCGTCGATGCAGATGGTTGTTCGGCTCAACAACTCGACCCTGATGGCGATGGGGTGCTCGACTCACTTGACCTGTGTACCGGAACCCCTGCTGGCGAGAGTGTTGATGCAGATGGATGCGCATCATCTCAACTTGACACTGACAATGATGGAATTAGCAATAATCTCGACTCATGCCCTGCAACTGTTTCTGGAGAAGTAATTGATACCGACGGATGTTCAGATAATCAGAGAGATTCAGATTCAGATGGAGTCGTTGATTCAGCAGATGCCTGTCCAAATAAGGCTGGTACTCAAACAGATGGCTGCCCAGTTAACCAAGCACCTACTTGTGATATCTATTTCTCTATCAAGTCTAAAGGAATGATAATTGCTGGTGAAGCGGCAATTTCATCGGTTAGTGGAACTGCAGGAATAGTTCCAATACCAGTTGGTGAGTATTACATCGTAGCGGTTTGTTCAGACCCAGATGGAGATTCAGTCAATGTCACGATAACGACTCCATTGGGAGTCCATAGCGAGAGTGCTACTTCAGTTAAGGTTGGAGCATTGGTCAAGGTCTCAGAGGATATGACTGATACTATCCCCATACAGTTAGTTTGGGATGATGGAAAGGATAACTTCCAAGCTAGTTTTGCGGTTGAATTGGGTGCAACTCCAGACCCATCGAATGCTGGTTCTGGGAGTTTTGTTCCTGGGTTCTCATTCTTGACAGCAATTTGCGCTCTTAGTGCTATGGCTTTTTTCAGAAGAAAAGATTAAATTAAATTCTTACATTGAGCAGTAATTAGCAAAGAGATTGAAAACCAACTCTGCATCGCCCTCCTTACATGGGTCTACAGGAACGCCTTGGCCTTGACTTCGGTGTCTTCAAACAAAAGCAGACTTGGCAAGCATTTGGCATTAGCATAGTGCTATTTGGCATCATTGCCACGGCAGCCTTGACTTTGTTTGATTCTGCCGCCAAAGGATTCGGCACCTCTGATGAGGCTGAATTGGCGACTGATTTTGTCGTTGAGACAGCAAATCGCAGCGGTATTGAAAATACGGCTGAAAATCCTACCGGCATATTTCGATTATACGAC
>DUDM01000058.1:0-356 GCA_012959275.1 Candidatus Poseidoniales archaeon | reverse complement strand
TGTCATCATTGATTTCATGGCCATTTCCTGTACCGGATGTGAATGGGTTACTTTTCATATCGATGAAGAGTTGTCAGGTTGGCAATCCATGGATGGATACGATGTAGTTGTTGTTAGTATTGGGGTATACTATTCAGGAAGTTATATCGAAAGTATTGAAGATTTAGGTGATTGTTTTGGCGATAACGATACAGATGGAGAAGCCGGTTCTTGTCATTATACCCCTTGGACTTTAGCAACAGGGGCTGTCGATGCTGCTATTTTAGGCGAAAATGGTTCACTTAATGGTACACGTGAAGACTTGATGAAACACTATTCGGTAACTGCACCTCCTGTTGTCTATGTTATCGACCATG
>DUDM01000057.1:50443-61653 GCA_012959275.1 Candidatus Poseidoniales archaeon | reverse complement strand
AATTAAACTTGAAGAATTTGAGTACGGCAAAGATGTACCTGCAAAATTAGTTGACTTGAGAAGAAAGGGTGTAGGCTGGATTTTCCAAGACTATCATCTACTTCCCCACCTCACCGCCTTGGATAATGTTGCTCTTACTTTGGAGTTGGCTGGAAAAAATGAGATAGAGGCTGAAGAATTAGCAATATCCGCCCTCGATAGAGTTGGCCTATCTGACCGTATGGACCACATCCCCGACCAGTTATCAGGTGGACAGCAGCAAAGAGTTGCAATCGCCCGCGCTATCTCTGGAAATCGACGTTTACTTTTGGCAGATGAGCCAACAGGAAATCTCGATATTGCTTCAGGCGATGAAGTGTTGAAATTATTCAAGGAATTATGTCATCGCGAAGAAGACCCACTATCGATTTTGATGGTAACTCATGACCCACACTTGGCCTCTCAAGCAGACCGAATGTTGTTGATGAAAGATGGTAAAGTTGCTGCTTCCGATATTCGTAGTGCATGGGGAATTGGGGGTGAAGAAGAATGAATAAAATCAAATCTCTTTTCCAAAGCCTTCGTGCTGGCCCAGATAGTATGCGCCTCGCAACTCTTTCCGCATGGCGAGGGAAGGAGAGAGGCTTGGCAGTTTTTGCTGGCGTTTTCCTTGCTACTTTAGTTATGACAACGGTCTTTTCTTATGGTGTAGGATTATCGCAAATTTTCTTCCAAGAAACTCTGAAGAACGACCCCTATGATGCAAAACTTGACCTTTATTCGGAGCCGGGGGAAAATGTTTCAGGATGGACCAATGATTCCGTTCTATTCACGTCGATTTGCGACGATTTAACTGCGAGGAGTGAAATTGCCGATTGTTCGATTATTTATGGCCGTCAGGGTATTCGTACTGACGGTTTCTTTGATGAAGAGTTTGGACGCGCCCAACCGCTCAATATAGATGCAATTTCTAGCACTTCAGGGGATTGGACAAACGTGTCCTTAGCTTACCCAGCAGCATTAGAGAATGGTCCACCTATCAATGGAGATAGAATTGTCAGAATTGCAGGTGATGGATTATTCGATGGTGAATTTGCAGAACGCCACGCTCAACAAATTCTCTATGGTGAGTGGCCCAGTCCTGAGGATGCGGTAGAAAAAAGGGCGATTGTTGTACCAAGTCAATTGGCTAATATGGCTGGTGCAGAAATAAATGATACCATAGATAGTATGACCATCACATATGTGACTGAATCGATTAGATTACCTGGGGAGATTGAAGAATGTGCAGGTACAATTCATGCTACTGCGATGGAGTACCTGTACTGTAGAGAAAGTCTGACTATCTACAATATGACCGTTGTCGGAATTTATGAAGAATGGGACTTTGGAAATCCCACTCTCTTATTCAACCCAGTTTTCATTTCTGATGTTGTGCTTGATGATTCTCAGAAAATCCTTCTGATGGATAATGATCATGCCTATCTGGGATTGGCAGTAGACCGTAGCCAACTTCCTACTGCCTCAACCGCAGAAGCTGAAGACTGGTTAGATGACCTAAAGTATTCAATTGAATCACAAAACTATACTTCGGCTGGCCTTGAGTTATCATACACAGATATCGTATCAGGTTCGATAACTTTCCTCAATATTTTCCTAGGTCTAATTCAGACTTTTGATTATATCATCATGATTCCAATCGTAATTCTGTCGATTTCTGTATTGATTTATGGCTTGATATTATCGCTTGAACAGAGACGTCGTGAAGTCTCAATCAATCGTGTAATGGGAGCAACTGCAGAAGGCTTGCAGCGGATGGTTTTGCTGGAGATTTTGGTAATTTCCTCTGTGGCTTGGATTGCGGGTTATTTCGCAGCGATGTGGATGACTCCTCTTGTACTAGATTCAGTTGGATTCATGTCTTTCCGTTCTAGTGATTTTGAGGTTGACCCGGCTTTGGGTGCCGCAACTGTTGTAACGGTGGCGATGATGACAATTGGACTTGCTATACTGTTCGCCCGTTCTCGAACCAAGAGATTCTTAGCAATGGAAATTGAAGAAGGAGTACGAAAGGTTGCTGAAGTAAAAGAACCAAGGAGATGGCTTCACTGGTTGATGTTAGCAATTGGTTTGCTCGCAATGGTAGAAAGTAGATTGGAAGATGAAACTGGTGGCGATGGCTTGCTGGAGAATTTCTTTATCGATAGTGTTGTTCTTCTTACTGGTCCATTTTTGTTATGGATTGGTGGAGCACTCGTTTTGGCAAGACTTGGTGCCTCAGGTCCAAAATTGATGAAGGCTATTCTTGGTAAGACCCCACTGCTAAAAGATGTCAAGCGCGGTCTATCTACTTCAGGTTCAAGTGAATCAATCGATAGGTTAGCCATTATCATGCTCCTTACATTGTCAATCGTTACTCTTGCTGCTGTACAAGGGTTCACCGGTACACTTGTTGATGAAAAGACTGCAAGTGTAGAAACAGGCTCAGATTTGCAAGTCCAATTCAATTCGGCTGTATCCGAATCGGAAGCGAGGGATGCTCTAAAATTGGCCTTTGATTCAGCGGGAATAGATTACTCTCAGAATCCTTCATTGGCAACTTCTGTTCCTATTCTGATTACTACGGAAGTTGGACAATCCACAACCTACCTTACTTGGGTACTTCTAGATGGACATGATGATGTTTTGCAGTGGGATCCACAAGCAATCCCAGGGGATGATGTAGGCCAATTTTCAACTGCTATTTCCACTGATTGGTTTACTGCAGGAGGCGATGTTGCAGAGCAGTTGGATATTCCAGGAGAGCGTGCTCAACGCAGAAGAGATGGGAGCGGAGAATGGCTTGGGGATTCTGATGATATCTATTCAATAACTCTTCAATTTGATGAAATATCAGTTTCATTTGGTAATGATACAGAGCCTGAAGAACCAAGTTTGGAGGAGATATTTTCCGTATTACAATCCGACGAAAACTGGAGTGGAATGGATTTCAGCGATGCAGATTTGAGTGGCAGAGACTTGGGAATGTATGATTTCACTGCAGCAGATTTGAGTGGTGCAAACTTACGAGGGGCAAATCTTTCAGGCGCGTTATTGGTTCAAACCGACCTAAGAGGAGCCGACTTGACTGGAGCAAACCTTAGCAATGTAGCGATTCACGCTCAAAACCCAAATGGAAACCTCCTACAGGGAGCAAATTTCACTTCAGCAAACTTGACAGGCGCTTGGGGATTCTATAGTCTAGGAGCATCAGTAACAACTAATTCAACATGCCCGAATGGCATCACTGAAAACGGTAGTGGTTGTGTTTCCATAGATGATTTGCCTCCGGAAATAAGATTCTTACTTGCATCAGATATCGATTTTGAAATCTCAAAGGTTAGTAGAAATACTACAATTCAATTTGCTGGAAAACATAGTTTCGTTCCGGGGCTATCGCCCTCAGATGCGAACCAAGCCATCGTTATTGGTGAATCGACTTGGAGAATTTTGACCGGTGCAAATGATAGCGATGAAATTAATCAAACAAAGTGGTTTTTCGAACTTGGTGATTTAGCAGATGAGCAGGATGGAGATTTACTTCGCCGGATAAGGGTGGAAATCGAGGCAGATTCAAGAGTCTCCAGTGCCGTCGATTGGTCGACAAAGCATCGAGACGTTGAACGTAATGGAGGGATGATTTTCGGGACCCCCGGCCTCCTCAGTCTTCAATTCGTAGTGGCTTCATTGGCAAGCATTGCATCTGCATTCGTCTTCCTCTCTTTGGTTCTAAGTCAGCGCCGAAAGGATTTGGCAATTCTTCAGGCTATCGGAGCAAGTCCAAATCAAGTCATTCGTTTGACTTTATTTGAAATTCTTTCAATTGTCTTGGTGAGTATGGTTCTTGGAGTTATCCTTGGAGTTGGAATATCTCAGGCATTCAACGGATTCTTTTCGATTTTTGGATTCATTTTCCAAATATTTGGTGGGGCAAGCACGCCGATAGAACGAGATTTAGTATGGCCTTGGTTTGAACTATTTTTAGTAAACGGGGCAGTCATGCTAGTAGTTATCTTAGCACTATTTTTCACTACTAAGAGAGCATTGAATGCGGACCTTGCAACGGTCTTGAAGGGGGAGTAAAGATGGTAGTAGAAAAACCGATACTTGAGGCAAACGCCCTCTACCATATCTATGAATCTAAGGCAGAAGATGGCAATGTCGTTGCTCTACGAGGTCTGCATTGTACGGTACAAAAAGGTGAGGCGGTGGCAGTCGTTGGCCCATCAGGCTCAGGAAAATCAACACTTCTCAAATGCCTTGGTGGGTTAATGAAACCAAGTTCAGGTTTTGTTGCACTTTCTGGCCATAACATGACCCGCTTAACAGGTAGCGAACTAGTCAAGTTGAGACAAAAAACAGTTTCATTCATTTTCCAAGAAGGAAACTTACTACCAAATTTGTCAGCTCTGGATAATGTTGCTCAGCCACTTCGCCACCAAGGTGTGAACCGCCGCTTAGCAATCAAAAAGGCTCAGGAGATGTTGGATGAACTAGCAGTCGGCCATCGTGCCAAGGCTCTGCCCGCGATGCTTAGTGGAGGAGAACAACAGAGGGTCGCAATTGCTCGTGCTCTGATTACTGAACCAGTCCTCATTTTAGCCGATGAACCAACTGGAGCTCTTGATCCAATTACTTCAATACAAGTTTTGGAGTTATTTGAGGAACTTCATTCTAAGAAGAATGTCGCATTCCTCATAGTAACACATAGCAGAGATGTTGCGGAATTTGCAGATAGAGTATTGGAATTAAGAGAGGGAAGGTTCGTCGCCCAAAGGGGTTCAGATGTTGATTTAGCCGACCTCACTCAAGGAGAGAGAGAAATTTTCATGGATGAGTTGGGCACCCTAAATCTACCACCTGATGTTGTTGTAAAAATGGGTGGAAGTGGGTCTTACCGAGTTGCAGAATTAGAAGATGGAAAACTGACTTTGACAAATGTTGCAGAATCAGCCTCAAAGTTTGGAGTATTGAGTTTAGTTAAATCATGCCCAGCCTGTAAATTCGTCTACCAATCAGACGATGAATTAGAATGTCCTGAGTGTGGTTCAAGCAGACCAAAAGTCAGCAATTGAGGGCCGCTTCAAGTCGGTCCATCGAGGCTACGACATCTTCTAACCCAACCGCACCAATCGAGATTCGGAACCAACCGCTTTCATCTTCTAAGCCAAAGGCTTGGAATGGTACAACTGCGACTCCTGCTTCATTGAGCAGCCATTGGCGAATCTCTTCATTGCTTGTGGCACCGATTTTCTCGAATAAGTTGAAGCGAACGGTTAGGTAAATTCCACCTTGAGGTTGGACGATTTCGATCATCGGATGCATCTTTGAAAGTTTAGTTTTCAAGATTTCCATACGGGCTGCAATTTTCTCATCGAGTCCATCAAAGTAATTTTCAAGCAATTCAAAATCAGAGTAAACTCCCGCCGCTGCTTTTTGAATTGGCCGTGCAGGCCAGGCTCCCATATGGCCGATTAAGGCAATAACAGGGGCTGCAAGAGAAGGCGGTAGAGCCATCCATCCAAGGCGCAGGCCAGTGCCAGTCAAGGATTTTGAAACGGCATCGAGAGTAACGGTATATTCGAACATTTCAGGCCTAACTTGCACTGGATGCACATGCTCGATTCCGGGGGCGGTCATGGTGGAATATACTTGGTCATAAATCAACATGACAGGTTTTCCATCCCGCCTAGCATTTTCTTCCAAGATGACATCACAAATGGCCCCAAGTTCTTCTTTAGTGAAACATGTGCCGGTGGGGTTTAGTGGAGAATTTAAGACCAAAACTCTAGTTTCAGCAATCCTTTCTTTCAATTGAGCGGCTGTGGGTAAGAAACGAGATTCAACTGTCCCAACAAGGGAGATATCAACCGCATCATTGAGGTGAACATAGTAATGATTATTCCATGCAGGTACGCCATGTGCTAGGCCATCTCCGGCTTCCAAAAACAAACGGAATGCTGCATATAACACTGGCCTAGCCCCCGAACCAACGATTATTCCCTCCGCACCAACATCCAATCCAAAGCGATGTTTCATCCAATCTGCTAAGGCGCAACGAAGTTCAGGTAATCCTGCGGCTGGTGGATAATTGGTTTGACCATCATCGAGAGCCTCATGCATTAATTCGATAAAACGTGGTGGAACTTCGAAATGTTCGGGGGAAAAATCCCCGATAGTATAGGGTGTCACTTGCTTACCATCGGCAATCATTGTACGAACTTCGGCTGCAATTGCAAGGATTTGGCTTCTTTCCATGCTGTTGGCCATCTGTGAGAGCCGCTTGTCCATGAGGGGGTGCTGGTGGCTTCAGGTTTTTGACCATAACCGACAGTCTTCTAACAATTTTTCAAGCCCATCAGCCTGCACTTCCAAAGTAAATTTCCCTTCCACATGAGGTCTGCCGGCCAATGCCCACTTGTTTCGATTATCTTCATTTTGGCAAGCCTGATAGGCTGCCTTCCAATCACCATCACGTGCTAAAAGCATCCCGGAATCAACATCCTTCATTGTATAATGGAATCCACCTTCATCGACAAAGAGGGCAGGGATACCAATCGCCATCGCCTCGATAGGAGTCAGGCCAAATGGCTCACCATGAGCATGAGATACCATGGCAATTGCACCTCGTACCAATTTACGAAGTTGATTTTGCTCAAGCCGAGGCATACAGAAGAGTCCAACTCCAAGCCGCTTGGCTACATCATTCAAGAGCGCTTTATCCGCATCAGAGCCGCCACCGACTTGAACCAAAGATAGTCCAGTGCCAGCAAGACTGTGCAAAGTTTCCCATGTACCTTTGACGTGAGATATACGGCCAACGGTGACGACATATTTTCCATTTACTTCGGGAGTTTCCACATCCTCATCAAATGCTTCCGATGGCCAGTCTGAGATATCAACAACATGCATCAAGACCGAAGCACCAGCACATAAGCCATCCTTACGAGGCGCAGGTTGGCCATTCTCCAATGAAGGGTCATGAGTAATAGAATAATATTTAGATAACTGAGATTGAATCCAATGTGAGTTTCCACTAATCGCCGCACCCTTTCTTTTCAATAATGATTTCACCAAGGCGATATCCGTCTTTTTCTGTTTTCTAAAAAGGAAATTTGTAATCCATGCTGGCCGCTTCAAAGTACCATCCAAATTCCGGTGCAATACATCTTCATGCAGCCATCGAGGAGGTTCGAGACAATGGTAGTGAATACCGAGACCTTCAGGTAGTAAGGGAAGAATTTCCAAGGTTCCGCGACAGACCGAGAGGTGAGCCACATCGGCGCTAGCGATGGCTTGACGCAAACCACTAATTCCCGCCCAGGCTTTTCTGGCAGCTTTGGACTCCTTGCCAAGAATTTCAGAAATTGCCCCGCTCGGTGCAACATATTCATTTTCTGGAGAAATAATTTCGATATCCAAACCTTCTGCTAATTTTTGAGCGGAGGGTGGGAATTGCAAGGTTGCTAAGGTGATATCCCAACGTTTGGACCATTCTCGCAGAACCGTTAACAACTCACGTTCGGCTCCACCAAGTGAATCAAAAGAGCCTCGAACAACAAGCAATTTCAGTCGCTCAGCCCCTCCCATGTGGCGTCGAGAATTGTCATTCACCTATGGAATCTGCGTGGGCAGGGGCATCATTCCATTGAAAAGGAAGGAGGAGGTGGCGATGCCATGTCCGAAAGAAAAGTGGCACTTATCACCGGAGTGACAGGACAAGATGGCTCCTATCTCTCAGAACTTCTTCTTTCCAAAGGCTATGACGTCTATGGATTGGTAAGGAGAACTAGCCAGCCAACTCTCGGCCGTTCCCTAATCAACCATCTAAATGAAAATCCTAACTTCCATCTAATCAATGGGGATATGACAGACCAAGCCAGCCTCGATAATGCGGTCAAGGAAGTAATGCCTGATGAGTTTTACAATTTAGCGGCCCAATCCTTCGTCCCCGAATCATGGCGCTCTCCGCTAATGACTGCAGATGTTACGGGCATGGGCGCTTTACGTTGCCTTGAGGCAATAAAGCGCAATAAACCAGAATGCCGATACTATCAAGCAGGCTCTTCAGAACAATTCGGCGAGGTCAAAGAAATTCCACAAACTGAAGAAACTCCCTTTCACCCTCGCTCTCCATATGGTTGCGCCAAAGTTTTCGCATTCGAGATAACCAGAAATTATCGTGAATCATATGACCTCTTTGCCTGCACTGGAATCCTCTTTAATCACGAGAGTCCAAGAAGAGGATTGGAATTCGTTACCAGAAAAATAACCATGACGGCAGCAAGAATCGCCGCTGGCTTCGATGAAACAATGTCGATTGGAAATGTAGATGCGAAGCGCGACTGGGGTTATGCAGCAGATTATGTCGAAATGCAATGGCGAATGCTACAACAAGAAAAGCCAGATGATTTTGTCGTCGCAACAGGCGAGACTCACTCAGTCAAGGAATTCATCGACCTTGCATTCTCACATGTTGGAATGACATTATCATGGCATGGAGAAGGCGTAGACCGCATCGCCAAGGACCAAAATGGAATTACCCGAGTAGTTACCAATCCAAGATTCTTCAGACCGGCAGAGGTTGAATTACTAATCGGAAAATACGACAAGGCAGAAACCGCTTTGGGCTGGAAACCCGGTACAACTTTTACAGGATTAGTCAAAATGATGGTAGATTCAGACGTTGCATTGGTGACTGAAGCCAAAGAGCGCGGCTATGCGCCACCAAAGCCACCTGAATAGTCAAAATAAACTATCAAATGCTTTTGCCATTTTTTGAGCAAATTTTTGCGATGAAAATCTCTCAGATCTTTTAAGGGATTCAGCACAACGCCCAGTTGGCAATCCTTTGATTGCCCGATTCCAAGCCATCACATCATCCACAGGAAGCAAAGAAGCAGTTGATGGAATCTCATTGGCAGAACCAACATCTGCCACCAATACCCTACATCCACCCGCCATCGCTTCCAATGGTGGATAACCAAACCCTTCGGCAATGCTGGGGAATAACAAGCCATCAGCATGTTGCCAAGCAGCCTGTAATTCACCTTCAGATACTCGTCCTTGCCAACGCAGGTCAACGCCATGAGCAGCAGCCAGTGCTTTCAATTGCTTCTCAGCATCAGAATTTGATTCAGCACCAATCTTGTGTAGAATAGTTCCAGAGAGTCCCCTACATGCACGAATTGCGAATTCAAGACGTTTGCGAGGCTCTTCAGAACCCACCAATAACAGATGTTTTCCCTCACCCTCTAACCAACTTGGTTTTGAAAGTGGATTGCTTTCAGGGTTTCTCTCTTCAAGAGTTAACCCGAGGGGAACGCAGATACTGTTGACATCGGGGTAGTGTTCCTTTACTTCCATCAAAGTGGTATTAGAATCGCAAATTAGCAGATCAGCTCTTGCTAAGCCTGCATGCAATTTTTCGAGGTCCTTTTTTCTGATTTTCCCAGGCTTTTGTTCTCCGACCTCAACCCCTTCAGTAATTCGAGGAAAGAGATGAAAGAGGTCGTGGACAGTTACTGAAACAGGGATTGGACAGTTTTCAGGAACAAGGTGGGCTTGTTCCTGATCAGTGATATGCAAGAGGTCCATCATCACCAAGGAGTTTTGAACGCGCTTTGGATGACTACGCCAACGTCGATTGATACGTGTAGCTGGATTTCCACCCAATTCATGCTCGATAACCCCGCCTATTGCATAGCCTTCGATATTATTCGAATCTAGTGCTTTAACGAGGTCATGATGAGCCCGTCCCAAGCCCGAGGCAGCGCCAGAAGCGCCGCCCCGAGCGAGGAGAACATCACGGACCATGATTTATCCGAGACGACTTATGTCATTAAACGGTCTCTTGTTCATCCATGTGCTTGCGAACTTTATGCCTTACTTTCTTCATGCGCTTGTGCTTTCTTTCCTTGTGCTTCTCTTCACACTTATCGAGGTCTTGCGAACAACGCTCAAGTTTGTCAGATTTCTTCTCGAGTTTCTCCTCGATGCGATCCAGAGTCTCCTCGTCGATATCACAATCATCGACATTGCGGCAGGCTTCTACCATCTGTAGGCCATCAGCGATGCGTGAAGTTCTGTTTTCCAACTTCTCTTCAAAAGTCATGTTTGCTTTGTCAGCATCATGTTCTTTCTTCAAGTCATCGAGGGTGCAGTTCTCATAATCAGCCAGGCAAGAATTGATTTGCACCAATTTCTCGCTAACATGTGTTTCATAATCATCGAGGGTTGCGTTATCTACAGTGCAGTTATCCCAATCTCGACAAGCATCAATGAGATCGAGTTTTACATCGAGCCTCTCACTTTGTGCGGTCAGTCTTTCTTCGATACTGGGCTTGTCCTCTGGCATTGCATCGTCAATTGCGACGACTCCTGCTGAGCCTCCAAGCGCCAGTATCAGCGCCATTATTAGGTTTCCAATTCCGGTTGCCATCAAAGTCCAACTCCTGTTCGCTAGTATATGAGGGATAGATGTTAACATACCAAGTTGTCGTATACAATACCAAACAAAACTGTAGCATTATGCCATTGGAAGATGTTTGATTGGCTTAGCAATCCCCAAATCTTCGGGAAAAAACATTGTTTGCTCAGGAATTGGTATAGGAATTATTTCATTTCCAACCAAAGCAACCCGACTAGGGGGTGAATCGTCCAACACTTTTCGCCCGACCATAGGCGCAAGTTCGCCTGCGAATTCCATTATTTCCTCATGTCTCGGCATATTTTCAATGGTCATCAGTTCTCGACTATGTCCAACAAAGGTATAACCCTTGCATTCAATGAAATCAGGGTCAGCACGATTGTCGATTGCCGCGTATTGTGGAATGTGTTCTTTTGCCATGTTCTCACCTTTAACTAAAGTATGGCGACAAACAATTCTGGTATCGAGGCTTGGTAGTAAGTCGATTGTCTGCTCGACTTTCTCCCAGGCTGCTGCGCCCCATTTTGGTTTGCAAATCTTGTTGAAGACCTGTTTGTTCGGAGCATCGACACTGACGTAGAGTTGAGTAGGCAAGGTGTCAAGATTCTCAATTGCTTTGGGTAAGGTTCCATTTGTCACCAGCATTGTTGTCATGCCGTGCTTATGGCATAATTCGATATATTCTCCTAATCTACTGTAAAGAGTTGGTTCACCATTTAATGAAATAGCAACATGCATTGGATTCTGGGCTTCTTGGAATTTA